>PXRS01000068.1:0-8744 GCA_003023785.1 Halobacteriales archaeon QS_5_68_33
CGGACCCACGCACCGTTTTGCCGGGTGCGATGGCCGCCCCGACCCCGAGCGCGCGTTGGGGAAACCCCGGCGTTTACGCCGGGGAGGATGTCATTCGGAGTAGCCTTCCCGGAGGAACGCACCCTCGGTCTCGTACATGGAGACGAGTTCCCCGACCAGCTCCGCGGTGGTCTGGCCCTCCTCGCAGTGACTCTCCAGGCGCTCGGCGAGGTCGTCCGGGATCTCGATGGTCGTGGGCATCACTGGGCGTTCGGCATCCGGGGTGAAATAGCTGCCGCGGCGTTCCGGAGCGGCCTACCGCCGCCGGCGGGCCAGCAGCGCGACGGCCAGCAGCGCGAGGAGGGCGGCCACGGGGCCGAACCCGGGGCCGATGGCGCCGCTCGGTTCCGTGGTCGGGGTCGGCGTCGGCGTGGCCGTGGCGGTCGGCGTCTCGTCCGGGGCCGGCTGGACTCCCGTGACCGTCGCCGTCCCCGAGAGACCGTCGGCGCTCGCCTCGATAGTGTGGTTCCCGGCGGTCTCGACCGACACGTCGATGACGCCCTGGTCGTTGGTCTCTCCGACCGTCGACCCGTCGAGGCTCACGGGGGCGCCCACAACGGGGTCGCCGTACTCGTCGGTGACCGTCGCCCGGACGGACTCGCCGATGACGACGCGCTGGTTGGCGGCCGCGACGGTGATCGCGGGCGTCCGCTGGATGCTGACGTTCATCGAGACGTCGGACTCCTCGACGTCGAGTTCGCGCGAGACGGTCTCGTAGCCCGGCTTCGTGATCTCGACGTCGTAGCGGTCGTTGACGGGGACGCTGACGGTCACCTCACCGCTGCTCTGGGTGGTTACGCCGGCGATACCGCTGATGGTGACGTTGGCGTCGTTCACCGCCCGCGGCGGGTCGAAGTGGTCGTCGGTCACCCGGAACGCCGCGAGGACGCTGTCCTGTTCGACGTTTTGCTGGACCCGGATCTCGCCGTCGACCTCGACCGTCGTCTTGTTGCGGAGGTATCCCTCCTTGAACGTGATGAGGGTGTACTCGTCGCGCTCGATCTGTTCCGTGGTCAGGGTCCCGTCGCCGCCGGTACGCGCGTTGACCACCGGCCGGCCGTCCTGGAACATCCGGACGATGGCGTTCGAGACGCGGCCGTCCTCGTCCCTGACGACGACCGTCGCCCGCCCGCGCTGGGCCATGTCGATGGTGAGATCCTGCTCGCTGGCGTTCTCGACGACGTAGGGACGGTTGCGGATGTAGAACGACCGGTCGGTCCGGATCGTGACGTCGGCGCCCTCCGGGACGTCGAGGAACGCTTTGCCGTTGCCGGCGGTCGTCGCGTTCACGGGACCGCCCTCGCCGTCGTCCCACGTCGCCGAGAGGTCGACGTCGTCGAGCGGGTTCCCGCTCTGGTCGACGACGGTCACCGTCAGCGTTACCTCGTCCTGCGTCGCGGTCGCGCCCGCCACGCCGGACCCCCAGACCGCCGCGGCGACGACCAGCACCGCCAGGGTACCGGTTCCCGCCCGCGTTCGTGCCTTCGACATACCCGATCGGTTGGCTTGCCGGCCCATATCTCTATCGACCGTTCAGCCTCGCCCGCCCGCAGGACGTCCGCCGATACCGGTCCGGGAACCCGATCACGTGTCAGGTAGTCGATGCATGCCGCCCCGAACGGGCCGTCGCGGTCCCCCGCCTGTCGCGTTCGAGGCCTGTCTCATCGACCGCTCCGGAGGTCCTCGACCAGGTCGTCGAGTTCCGTCCGGGTGGCGGTCGTCATCGGGCCGGGGAGGGTCCGGCAGAACGTGGCGCTGGCGACGCCGTACCGGAGCGCCTCGTCGACGCCTGCGCCGTCGAGCACCCGCCCGAGGAAGCCCCCGACCAGCGCCGCATGCTGGCCCGTGGGGTCGACCGCCTCGGTCTCCATCCCGTCCTGTTCGTGGATGACGCTGTCGTGCCAGGCGAGCACCCCCCGTTCGCTGCGCGTGATGACCACCGTCGTGAAGTCGTGCTCGGAGGCGATGGCGTGGGCGATCTGTCGCGGGTTTCCCGTCCGATCGAACAGGGTCTCTGCCTCGTCCTCGGCGGCGACGAGGATGTCCACGGCGTCGAAGACCCGTTCCAGCGTCTCGCGGGCCTCGTCGGGCGACCACAGCCCCGGGCGGTAGTCGACGTCCATCGCGACCAGGCCGTCGTCCGCCGCGCGCATGACCGCTTCGGCCGTCTCGACGATCTCCCCCGAGAGCGCGAGCGTCTCCCCGCCGACGAACGTGACCGCGGCCGCCTGGACGCGGTCCATCGGCAACTCCCCCGGCGTCACGGTCGCCGCCGTACAGGCCGCCCGGTCCTGGTAGCAGCGCCCCTCGCGGGGGTGGGCGCCCCGCTCGTCGAACACCAGGCTCTGTCGCCCCTCGTCGCTCCAGGCGACCTCCGTCTCGACCCCGTGTTCGTGCAGCGTCCGCTCGACGCGATGACCGAGCGCCGTGTCGGGCAGTTTCGACAGCCAGCGCGCGTCCGTCCCGACGCTCGCCGCCGCCGCCGCGACGTTACTCTCCGTCCCCGACACCCGAACCCGGAAATCGCCCGCCGTCTCGAACCGTTCCCCGTCCGCCGGCGACAGCCGAAGCGCCGCGTCCCCGAACGTTACCAGCTCCGTCATACAACCCCGATCACGGTCCGGAGGTTTAAATCGGGGGGTCCGGCCCGCCGCCCCTCGGGCGGATGTCGTCGCTCCCGGCGTCCGCTCACTCCCGGCGGCCGCCGTGGCCGGGATAGTCACGCTCGAAGCGGGCCTCGATCTCGTCGGTGTCGAACTCCACGATCACGGGTCGACCGTGCGGGCAGGCCCACGGGTTCTCGCAGTCGTCCAGTGCCGCGAGCAACTCCCGTACCGTGCCCTCGGTGAGCGAGGTGTTGCCCGTGACCGAGGGGTAACAGGCCAGGTCGGCGAGCAGTTCGTCGGCGGCGGCCTCGACCGTCTCGGCGGCTGCGCCCTCCCCGCGGACGAACGCCCCGAGGACGTCCCGCAGCATGTCGGGGTCGGCCGCCTCCGCCACCAGCGACGGGACCGTCCGCACCTCGACCGTGCGGTCGCCGGTCCGCTCGGCCCGGAACCCCAGCGTCGCCAGCGCGTCGGCGTACCCCTCGAACAGTTCCGCCTCGCGGACCGTCAGCGACACCGTCACGGAGTCGGCCAGCGCCTGCGTCGTCACGTCGCCCGCGAACCGCTCGCGCAATCGCTCGTAGTTGACCCGCTCGTCGGCCGCGTGCTGGTCCATCAGGACGAGTCCCTCGTCGGTCTCCGCGACGACGTAGGTCCCCTGGAACTGCCCGAGCACCCGCATCGACGGCAGCGAATCGAACGGTTCGGCGGCCGCGTCCGGTCCGACACTCGATTCTCCTCCCGTCCCCGCCCTGTCGCTCTCGCCGCCGAGTCGCGCCTGGTCGTGCCCGCCGCTGAACCTGCGGCCGGACGCCCCGCCGGCGTTCGTGCCGGAACCGCCTCCCTCGTCGTCCGAACCGCGTGGCCTCGCCGCGGTCCCGGCGTCGCTGGTGCTATCGACCGCGTCCGTTTCGCCGTCTACCGACCGTTCCGCGACCGGGGCGGTGCCGGCCGCGCCGCCGGCAGACTCCGCGTCGGTCCGCTGTTCGGCGGCCGTGCCCGGGCTATCCCGCTCGGGCGGTATCTCCGTCTGGTCGGGCGCGGATTTGCCGCGCGGAGCGCCGCTGCGCAACAGCCCCGCGTCGAGGAGAGCGTCCTCGACGGCGCTCCGGACCTGCTCGCGGACGCCCTCCGCCTCGGCGAAGCGGACATCCAATTTGCGCGGGTGGACGTTGACGTCGACGTCGCCGGCCGGCACGTCGAGAAAGAGCACCGCGAAGGGATACCGGTCGGGCGCGAGTTGCGTCCCGTAGGCCTCGACGACGGCATCCCGGACGGTGCTGGCGGTGACGTACCGACCGTTGACGTAGGTGCCGACGTACTCCCTGCTCGCCCGGTTGGTCTCGGGGTGGCTCACGAACCCCGATACGCCCGCCAGCGGGCCGTCCGGAAAGTCGCCGGTCCCCCCGGCCGCGGCCCCGGCCGCCACCTCGACCATCGACTCGGCGACCTCCCGGCCGTAGACGGCCATGACGGCCTCGCGGCGGTCGCCGCCCGTCGTCGCGAACGTCTCGCGGCCGTCGTGGGTCAGCGCGACCGAGACGCCGGGGTTGGCCAGCGCGTAACTCGCCACGACGGTGTTGACGTGGGCGAACTCCGTCGCGTCCTGCTTGAGATACTTCCGCCGGGCGGGCACGTTGTAGAAGAGGTCCTCGACCTCGACGGTCGTCCCTTCGGGACAGCCCGCGGGGTCGACGTCCGCGACCTCACCGCCCTCGACAACGAGTTCCGTCCCGCGGGGAGACGTAACGTCGCGGTCGCTCTGCGGGCGGGTCCGGATCGTCAGCCGCGAGACGGCGCCGATGGCGTGCAGCGCCTCCCCGCGGAAGCCGAGCGTCCCGACGCCGGCCTCCAGGTCGTCGATGTCGCGGATCTTCGAAGTGGTGTGTTCCTCGACTGCGCGGCGCACCGCCGACTCGGTCATCCCGATCCCGTCGTCGGAGACGCGGACCCCGGCCTTCCCCCCGGACTCGACGGCGACCTCGACGCTGGCGGCGTCGGCGTCGAGGCTGTTCTCGACGAGTTCCTTCACGACCGAAGCGGGGCGCTCGACCACCTCGCCCGCCGCGATGCGCTCGACGGTCACCTCGTCGAGTCTGCGTATGTCGGCCATCGGTTCCCGGTGGGGGCGCCGCCGTCAAAACACTCCCGGAGTCCGCGCCCGCATCCCCCGCCTGCTCGGTCAGGCGTCGTCCGGCACGACGGAGGGGTCGCTCCCGCGGTCGGCGACCGCCCGCTCGATGGCCTGTTCGAGCGCCCGAAAGTGCATCTCCTCGATGGCGCCCTCGGGCGTGTACCAGCAGAAGTCGTCGCGGTCGTCGCTCAACTCGACGTTGCGACTGCGGGCCTCCACCCGGTAGAGGACGGCGTAGACGGGCGAACTGCCGCTGCCCCAGATGTCGGTGACGGTCTTGACCGGCCGTTTGACCGTCGTCCGGAGGCCCACGTTCTCGTAGAGACGCTGCCGGAGGGCGGGTTCCGGGGTGGCGTCGGTCTCGATGCGCCCACCCGGGAGCGTCCACGGCCGCAGGCCGCTCGTGACGAGGAGGACGTCACCACCCGGTCCGAAGACGATCCCCCGCTGTGTGACGTTCCCCGCGAAGTACTCCTCGCCCATCGATCGGAGGAACCCGCCCGACGCGCTTGAATCTTTGCCCGAGTCGTTCCTGCTCTCACCGAAGGATCGTAGTCCCACCCCTGGCGTTGCCGCCGTAGCGGGTGTGTCCGTGGGTGTCCGCCCTTCACGAGGGCGCGACACGGCCCGGCGCACCGCGTCGTATCCCGGAGCGTACGCGCTTCACCTCCCGACCCCGGTGGGTCGGGGAACTCGCCCTCGAAGGTTGTTAGAGCGCGTCCGGGTCGACCGTGTCGCTGACCCACCCGGCCGGCCCGTCGGGCGCCGGCCCGGTCTCCTCGCGGGTCTGGACCGTCCCGTTGCGCTCGACCGCCCGGACGACCACCTCGTGTTCGCCCCCGGGCGGGTCGTACGCGTACCGCCAGTTACGCGCGGCGTCAGCCGCGAGGGCGTCGCCCCCGCCGCCGACATCGGCCGCCGGCCCCGACGCGCCGGGCAGGCGCTCGGTCAGTTCTGCCTCGTTCCACGTGTCACCGCCGTCCGTCGACACTTCGACCGTGCTCACCCCGCGGGTGCCCGCGTAGGCGTGACCGCCGACGACGACCTGGCCGTCGCGCAGCTCCCTGCCGTGGAGTTTCGCGACCGTCTTGACCGGGCCAGTGCCGTGCCAGCCGCGCTTCTCCCAGTAGCCGTCGGCCTCCGCCTCCAGGAACTCGATCCCGGTGAGCCACTTGACGTTGACCTCCCCCCAGTGGCCGGGGACGAGCGCGCGGACCGGCGCGCCGTGGTCGCGGGGGAGCGGCCGGCCGTTCATCCCGTAGGCGAGCATCCCCGGCTCCAGCGCCTCCAGCGGGAACTCCTCGTAGAAGTCGTCGCCCTCCGCGCGGAGCATCACGCACCCGCAGTCCGAGGACGGCCTGGCCCGCTCGATGATGGGCGCGACCGGGACGCCGGTCCAGAGCGCGGTATCCATCTTGTGGCCGTTGAGCTGCTCGCCGACACACCGCAGCGTCATGAAGCGGTGCTCGTGGTCCACCGCCTGGAGGTCGTCGTAGGTGAGTTCGAACTCCTCCTCGACGGCGCCGGTCACCGACAGCGTCCAGTCGGCGGGCGCGATCGTCGGCGAAACCGAACTGATCGAGACGTTGAAGAAGTCCTCGCTTATCGCTGGCTCCATGTCTCCGACCCGGAAGGACCGCTCCATGGCGGTCCCGAGGTGTTCCTCGACGTCGTAGGCGAGATCCAGGTCCCCGGGATCGCCCTCGGTGTCGGGGCTCCCGCCGCCCGCGCTCGCGCTCTCGGTCCGGGTGCGCCCGACCGCGGTCCCGACGGCGCCGGCCACCGCAGCGGTCCCGAGCGCCGAGAGGGCGCGACGCCGGCCGTTCCCGTCGGTCGTCGGTTCGCCCGTGAGTTGCGAGACAAGGGGAGCGAACTCCGAGACGGCGACGACCAGCGCCGCGGCGGCCGCCGCCCCGGCCCCCGAGAGGGGGTTCAGCGTGAGGACGGCCGTCCCGACCCACACGAGCGCGAGCGTCCCCAGGACGGGAACCAGTCGGTCGTCGACCTGGCGTCGGAAGGCCAGCGCGACCCAGACCAGCGAGGCGTAGAGCGCGACGACGAGCGTCCCCGCGAACGCGAGGTTGAGTTCCTGCCCGATATCGCCGAGGACGGTGATCGCGAACGTGACGACCGCACCGGGCATGAGCCGCGAGAGCAGGCTCTCGACCGGGGCGACGGGAAACCCCGGCGTGAACCCGACGACGGCAAACGACCCGAGCACGCCCGCGACCCCGGCGGCCAGCGCGACCGCCGCCGACGGCGCCAGCGGCCGGGTCCGTTCGAGGAGTGATCCATCGCTCATATCCTACCTGAGGAGTCCTCCCTCAAAGGCGTTGTTCGAAAACCGGTCGGACTCCGTCTAGAATCGGGCTGGATTTCCCGTCACGCAGATCCCCGTCGATGCCAGCGGCGAGACGGGCGTCCGCTCCCGGTGTCGGTCACAACGCTGAAGCACCGGCGGTCCGTCCCGACCGACATGGGCGACGCAGGCGGGCGGCCGTGTCCGATGTGCGAGCGGCCGATGACCCACCGACACTGCAAGTACGTCTGTCCCGAACACGGCGTCGTCTACGACTGTTCGGACACTTTCTACTGATACGGTCGGGAGCTGTCAGTGACCGGACGCGACCGGGTCGTCGCGGACGTACCGGTAGAGCGGGCGGGCGAGCAACACAGCCGAGAGCGCCGACGCCCCGACCAGCAGCGAGAGGCTGTGGCTCAGCCCGTGAACAGACAGCGTGTGCATCGAACTCCCGGCGACCACCTCCGCGACGACCCACGGCGTCTCGCCGACGAGCGTTCCGACGACGTAGGCCCGCAACGACACTCCCGAGAGCCCCGCCGCCGAGGAGACGACGTCGGCGGGCACCGGCGCCAGTCGCGCGACGACCACGCCGCGGAGTTCGCCCGTCAGGTCGACGAACCGGTCGCCCGAGCGGCCGGCGAAGCCGACCACGCCGGCATCGGTACGGGCGTACCGCGCCAGCAGGAAGACGACCGTGTTCGAGACGACCGTCCCCGCGACCGCGACCGGGATCCCGTACTCGATGCCGAGGACGTAGCCGATCGTCACCGCGAAGACGCTGACCGGCCACATCAGGAGCGGTCGCACGAGAAAGAGCACGCTGATCGCGCCCAGGAACAGCCACGGCCGCTCGGAGAGGCCGGCGAGCGAGGAGAGCACCGCCCCGGGGGAGAACACGAGCGCCGCCCCGCCGAACAGCAACGCGAGGCCCGCGAGGCTCGCGACCTGCTGGCGGGTCGCCTGGCTCACCATCGACTGTCGGTGGCGCCCCCGGAAGCACAAGTCTTGTGGTGCCCGCGAGCGGCCCGAAGGGTTTACTCGCTGGCGGTTCGAGGGCGCGACGTGGACGACACCGTCGAACTCGGGGTGGAGTTGCTCGACGCGCTCGAACACGAGGAGCTGTCGCTCGCCGCCGCGGTCGACCGCATCGAGACGGTGACCGAAGAGCCCGCGCTGACCCGCGAGATCCTGGAGACCGCCGAGCGCCGCGGCGTCATCGAGCGCGAGGGCGACACCGTCGTCCCGACGACCCGCAACTACGTCTCCTTCGAGAGCGACGTCGTTTCCAAGGAGGGGGAGTTCACCTGCCGGCGCTGTGGCGCGGGGCTGTCGACCGGCCACTTCGTCCGGTTCGAGTCCGGCGAGCACGGCCCCTTCGGCTCCTCGTGTATCAGGAAAGTCACCGGCCGGGAGTGACCCGGGGTGATGTCCTCCACACGGCTGAAGCCGTGGGATTCCCCGCGCTCGGGGTCGGTCACTGCACCCGACCGCCGCGTGGTCGGTCTCGGTTCGTGTGCTCCACGCCGGGGCGAGCGCGTGCTTCGACGCCCACTCAACGTGGAACCTCCACGTCGATGAGAAGCACCGGCGCGATCTCCCGGACAGGTCGGCGGGGTGAAGATCCTCGGCGCACCAAGCGCCTGTGAGATCGACTGGTGGA
>PXRS01000068.1:8921-39984 GCA_003023785.1 Halobacteriales archaeon QS_5_68_33
ATTCCCGAGCCGAATGTTCGAAACCAGTAGCAACGACTACGAACTGTACGAGGAGGACGACGAGTTCGTCCTCAGCGTCGAGATGCCGGGCTTCGACCCCGAGGAAATCGACGTTTCCTGGGACGAGGGCGTCCTCAACATCGCCGCCGAGCATGAGGACGAAACGCGGGGCGAGCGCAAGACCTACCACCGCCGGTTCCGCTTCCCGAAGAACGTCGAGGACGACGACATCGAGGCGCAGTACAACAACGGGATCCTCGAAGTCCGGCTGCCGGTGATAACGGGTGCCACCACCCGTGGGAAGCAGATCGAGGTCAAGACCTGATCTCGACTGCTTGACCGCCACACAACGGTATCAACCGACAGCCGGTTTCTTCCGTGACCGATCGAGGTGAGAGCCATGCGACTCACGGTCAAACAACTCAAGAACCGCGAGCCCGGGAGCGGTATGGCCGTCATCGATCGCGACGCCCTTCGAGAAATCGGCGTCAGTAGTGGCGACTTCGTCGCGGTCGAGGGCCGTGAGGGTGGACAGACGGTCGCCCGCGTCTGGCCCAGCGACACGAGCGACGCGGGGCACGGTATCATACGGATCGACGGCCAGCTCCGACAGGCAGCGAACGTTAGCATCGACGACCGCGTCGAGGTCGAAAGGACGGAGGTCGAGCCGGCGGACCGGATCACCGTCGCCCTGGCACAGAATCTTCAGATCAGGGGCGATCTCAGCTCGCACCTCCGCGAACATCTCGTCGATCAGGCGGTGACGGCAGGACAGACCGTCGCGTTCCCGATCGGGTTCGGCATGTTCTCCGGACGGTCCGGCCGCCGCATCTCCCTGACGGTAGTCGATACGCGACCGAGCGGCACGGTCGTCGTCCAGAACACGACCGACATCGAAATCACAGACCGGACCGCCCGAGACGTGTCCGTCGAACCGGGTGAACCCGACGATTCGACCGCACCCGCCGTCACGTACGAGGACATCGGAGGGTTGGATGATGAACTCGAGCAGGTGCGGGAGATGATCGAGCTGCCGATGCGACACCCTGAGCTGTTCGGGACGCTCGGGATCGAGCCACCGAAAGGGGTGTTGCTTCACGGTCCACCCGGCACCGGCAAGACGCTGATCGCAAAGGCTGTCGCCGCCGAGATCGACGCTCACTTCCAGACGATCAGCGGCCCGGAGATCATGTCGAAGTACTACGGCGAGAGCGAGGAGCAACTCCGCGAAGTGTTCGAGGAAGCCGAGGAGAACGCCCCGGCCATCGTCTTCATCGACGAACTCGACTCCATCGCCCCGAAGCGCGAGGAAGCCAGTGGCGATGTCGAGCGCCGCGTCGTCGCTCAACTTCTCTCGATTATGGACGGCCTCGAGGAGCGCGGCCGGATCACGGTTATCGGGACGACCAACCGCATCGATGCCGTGGATCCCGCGCTCCGGCGACCCGGCCGGTTCGACCGCGAGATCGAGATCGGCGTCCCCGACCGCGACGGGCGCGAGGAGATCCTTCGGATCCACACCCGCGGGATGCCTCTCGGCAACGGCGTCGGTCTCGAACGCTACGCCGAGAACACGCAGGGCTTCGTCGGGGCCGACCTCGAAAACCTCGCAAAAGAAAGCGCGATGGGCGCGCTCCGACGGATTCGGCCGGAGCTAGGTCTCGAAGAGGAGGAGATCCCTGCCGAAGTCCTCGATTCGATCGAGGTGACCGAGGACGACTTCAAAGAGGCACTGAAAGGGGTCGAACCGTCGGCGCTCCGCGAAGTATTCGTCGAAGTCCCTGCTGTCACCTGGCAGGATGTCGGCGGTCTCGATGACGCGAAGGAACGCCTCCAGGAGACCGTCCAGTGGCCCTTAGAACACGCGGACGCCTACGAGCAGGTCGCACTCGAACCGGCGAAGGGCGTCCTCCTGTACGGCCCACCGGGCACCGGCAAGACGCTGCTGGCGAAAGCCGTCGCCAACGAGGCCAACTCGAACTTCATCTCCATCAAGGGGCCTGAGCTGCTCAACAAGTACGTCGGCGAATCCGAGAAGGGGGTTCGTGAGGTGTTCTCGAAGGCCCGCGAGAACGCCCCAACCGTGGTGTTCTTCGACGAGATCGACGCCATCGCCTCGGAACGTGGCCGGGGCGTCGGCGATTCGAACGTCGGCGAGCGGGTGGTGTCCCAGCTGCTGACCGAACTCGACGGACTGGAAGAGCTCGAGGACGTCGTGGTGATCGCCACGACGAACCGCCCGGACCTCATCGACGACGCGCTGCTCCGGCCGGGACGGCTTGACCGTCACGTCGAGGTAAGCGAGCCCGACGAAGCGGCCCGGCGCGAGATCTTCGAGATTCACACTGAGGACAAGCCGCTGGCCGACGACGTCGACTTGGCCGGTCTCGTCGAGCGGACTGACGGCTACGTCGGTGCCGACATCGAAGTAGTCTGCCGCGAGGCAGCGACCATCGCCGTCCGCGAGTACGTCCGTGCGACCGCGAGCGGCGAAGCTGCTGACGTCGACGAGATCGAACTCACAATGAACCGTTTCGAGCAAGCGCTCGAAGAGGTCGACTCAGACGGCCGGTTGTAAGGATTCACCGGTATTTCGCCGACCGGTTCGACGACATCCGGAACTGAGTTACAACCGACCGTATCACCCCGCGTCGAGCCGTTCGACGGCGGCGGTCACTCCCCGTCGAGCCGTTCGACGAGCTGTTTCATCGCGCGGTGCTGGCGCTCGAGGAGTTCGTTCTGCCGGTCGACGGCGTCGGTCAACTCCTCGAGCCGGTCCGCGACCGCCCGGACGTCCTCCCGGGCGGCGACGTCCGACGGGACCGCCGACGCCTCGCCTCCCGCGTCGGCCGCGTCCGACCCCGAGTCAGCGCCGTCGTCTCCGGCTTCCGGGTCCGGGTCGTCGACGAACTCCGCCGTCACGTCGACCTCCGTGCTCCCCTCGTCCGTCGTTTCGTCGCCCGAAGCGTCCTCCTTCGGCCCGGCTCCGGTCATCGTGCCCGACAGCGGATCGTCGTCAGCGCCCGGCTCCCCGCCGCTCGCCGCCTCCGAACTCCCGCCGGCGGCCGCCCCGGTCGGGTCGTCGCTCCCCTCGGCGGGGTCGGCCTCGGGTGTGGACTCGGCCGCGAAGGGGTTCTCGACGCCCTTCGCGAGGTCCTCTTCGCGTTCGGTGACCAGCGGGTCGATGTCGGACCCGAACGTCAGGTCGTCGGTCTCGTCGGCCGCCGCGACATCGTCGACCTCGTCGTCTTCGCCGAGGCGTCGGTTGAGTTTCTCCAGCGACTCGACGTCGTGGAACTCGAAGAGGGCCTCCTGGAGGGTCCGCCGGAGGAGCGCCGCGTCGTCGTTGGGCACCTTCACCCGCTGTGGGTGGCCCCGGATATCGAGGACGATCCTCGTGGCGACGCTGGTGCGCTCGAACTCCAGGCCGGTGACCTCCGCGAAGTCGTAGACCTCGTAGTCCTCGTCCCAGAGGGCCTCGCCGACGTGTTTGACGACGCGCTTTTCGGCGACCACGAGCGTGAGTTCGCTGAACAGGTAGACGCCGGCGACCGACTCGCGCTCGTCGAGGACCGACTCGGTCCGGAGGACGCCCTCCAGCAGGCGTTCGAGGACGCCGTCGCCGCGGTTCGAGGGGACCGAAAACGACCGCCGGCCGTCGATGTACTGGAAGACGAACTTCGTCTTGCGGCGGCCCCGCTTTAGCCCCAGTCGCTCGACCTCGAGCGGGTACTCGTCGACGCCTTCGTCGCTGATCAGTCCGTCCCCGCTGTAGACCAGCGCCCGCGTCGGGGTGAAACAGACGGCGTCCTCGTCGCCCAGCGAGACGCCGGCCTGTATCTCCTCGCCCCCGAGGGCCTGCTGGACCAGGTCCGGGATGTCCATGCGAGACGTGTTCCCGTCCGAACGTATAAAACTGCAGGTGGACCCGGGGTTCGGCGGCGGGACGGCGGGGGGTTCCCGGTCGCTCGACCGAGGGGTCCGCCGCCGGAGATGAGAAGGTTAAAGACTGCCAGCGCAGTACCACAGGGTGCGCCCGGGTGGCTTAGCTGGACATAGCGCCGCACTCATAGGGTTACAGTGCGCACCCAGTTCCCATGCGCCCCCGAGGCCCGTCAGCCTCGAACCTGGGTCATGCGGAGATCGAGGGTTCGGAGCCCTCCCCGGGCATTTTCCACCATCGCGAACCCCGTGTGAGCGACCCCTCCAGAAAATGCCGGGGAGGGCGGAGAACCCGGAGGTTCTGCGCGAGCGCCAGTGAGCGCAGGGCAGGGAAGACGAACGGAGTGAGTCTTCCCGTGGTTCGCGAGTCCTCCCCGGGTGTATCTCGCTGCGTCACGAACCGACCGTATCAGGCACCGCCGGGGAACTCCTGAAAGATGGCCTCGAAGTCGTCGGTCTCGCCGATCTCCGCGACGGTGTCGTCGGCCTCCTCGCGGAGTTCCTCGACCTGCTCGTCGAGGCGCTCGTACTCCTCGTTGTTGCGGAGTTCGACGGGGTCCTTCTGTGCTTCGAGGGTCGCCTTCTTCGCCGAGAGCGCGAAGAAGTCCTGCATCTTTTCGTCGTAGCCCTCGCGGGTGCGCATCCGCTCGACGGCGTCGCGCAACTCATCCAGCATGACGGGCTTCGTGAGGTAGTCGTCGAACGGCATGTCGACGATGTCGAAGTCGGGGTCGACGGCCGTCACCATCACCACCCGGCAGTTCAACTCTCGCTCACGCACCCGTTCGAGCACTTCATCGCCGGTCATCTCCGGCATCTGCCTGTCGAGCAAGACGACGTCGACGGCCTCGTCGGCTTTCTCCAGGGCCTCGCCTGCCCCGTATGCCGTCCGTACGGCGTAGCTCTCCTTCAGCCACGTCGAGTAGAGATCCGCGATATCCTGCTCGTCGTCGACCACGAGCACTGTCGTCTCGTCGCTCTGGTTTGTCGCCGAGGTCATCGTCTACCCCGTGATACGTTGGTCACCGGTTGGTCCATGTTTCCGCAACTGAGACATAAATCCACCTGGCATATTATCAGCCGTGAAAACCGAGGCGAGCGCGTCAACGCGAGCAGCGTGGGGTAGTTCACACAGGTCTTCCGGGTCGGAGTGCGGTGGCTCGGATGGGCGTTTCGTCACAAGGGGCTCAGTGGGGGTAACTGCTCGTCATCGCCACCGGGAACCCGTAGACGACCGCTCGTCAAAAACCCGTTTATCGGCGACCGTTTCCGGACGGACCGCTCGCCCCCGCTTTCCGGGGAGACGTCCGGCCCGTCCGTGTCGCAGTCTCGACGCTGTGAACGTCGACGCGCGGGGGCGGACCGAGAGCGGGGGTGGCCTACGCCGAGTCGAGCGGGGGGTTCGAACAGGCGGCGGGCAGGAAACCCGGGCCGAGCGTTTCGACGAGACGTGTCGAAGACCCGTCCAGTTCGACGACGGCTGTCGGGGCGAAGGTCCCACCGAACTTCGCCTGTTGCTCTTCGCGCGGGAGGTCGCCGACCCCCGTCAGCGACGTCTCCCCGAGGTCGTGGTAGTTGTAGAAACTCAATACCGCGACCTGGTTGTCGTCGTAGGGGACGGGCATCCAGGAGTAGGTCTGGAACGGCTGGTCCTCGGGGTTCGCGAGCACGAGCCCGCTCCCGTTCAGCGGCTCGTAGTCGCCGCGAAGCGAGTCGGCGACGAACCCGTACATCCCGTCCGGACCGTCGAGACCCTCCGGGAACGTGAACTTGTGGCTATCACAGAACAGGTAGTAGCTGCCGTCCACCACGACGACGTTCCCCCGCTCGAGCTGCTGGTTGACACAGACCGCGTCGAGAAGCGGCGGCCGTAGTTCCCACTCGCTCATGTCGTCGTCGGCCGTCGAAACGGCGATACCGATGTTGCCGTTGAACTGGGCGCCCGTCGCGGCGACGCCGCTCGTGTAGTCCCCGGAGTCGAGTTCCTGCCGTTTACACGCCGACTCGTCGTCCGTGACCGGCGTGTTCCCCTCGAAGATGAGGTACTGGCACCCGCTGTCGGGGTCCTCGAAGTACCACGGGTCCCGAAAGGCGTAGATGATGCCCTCACCCGCCTGTTCCTGGGTCTGGTAGTATTCCCCGTCGGCGGTGAGAATGATCTCGTGCTCCCAGACGCCCTTGATGTCGACCCCGTCGCGAGTCGTCTCGAGGGTGGGTCCCTCCGCGAGCGCGAGCCGCTGTTCGTAACTGATGTCGGTGCCGTCGTCGCGCGGGTCGTTCGGTTCCCCGCTTCGGCCGGTCGCGGTGTAGAACATGAACAGTTCTTCGGCTTCGTCGTCCCACACCGCCGAAGACGCCCACTGACGGCTGCCCTTCGCCGACCCGGGCGAACTGGATCAACCACCCGTCGACGCACGCGACCGACCCGTCGCGGGTGCGGAGCGGCCACGTGTCCCACACGTGCAGCGCCGGCGCGGCCTCGTTCACCTCGTCGACAACGGGGACCGTGTTGGACTCGTTCAGTTCGATCTGCTCGGCGGCATCGATTGCCCACGTCGCCGTCGGACCGGAGTCGCCGGCGTCGAGGTGACAGTCGTTCGCGTCCTCGTCCTCCTGGCCGAGCGCCGTCTGACACCCCGCGAGGCCGGCAGCGCCGGCCGAACCTAGCAGTTTCAGGACTGTTCGTCGTTCGGTCGTCTCGGTTCCGCTGTCCGGGTTGCCGGTTGATACCATGGAACAGGTGAGGGGCCGGAAAGATATACGACGTCCGCCTGCGTTTGCAGGCTATCGTGCCGTCGCGCGCTCGACCGTCTCGACCGCCTCGACGACGGCCGGCGTCGGGTTCTCTGGGTCGGCCTCGTACTCGACCACCAGCGGCTGTGACAGCGACGTCTCCTCGTCGAGCAGGGCGAGCAACTCCGGGACGTCGAGCTGGCCGTTCCCGGGGACCGCCTCGGTCTCCTCGTCGACGAAGTCCTTGAGGTGGAGCGCGAGCACGCGGTCGCCGAGGCGAGCGATCACGTCCGCGGGCGTCTCCCCGGACCGGAGGTAGTGGCCGGTATCGACGCAGGCACCCAGGCGCGCGTCGGGAGTCGCGTCCAGCACGGACGCGACGTCGTCGACGGTCGCATAGGTCGCGTCGGGGCCGTGGTTGTGGATTGCCAGGTCCAGCCCGAACTCGGCGGCGCTCGACAGGAGCGTCTCGTGGACCGACTCGTCCCCGGGGGGAAACTCCAGCGAGCAGTAGTCCCCGCCGAGTCGGTCGACGAACGACAGCGTCTCCCGGACCTCGTCCTCGTCGCCCGCCTCGAAGTCGACGACTCCGTACCCACAGACGTCGAGCCCCGCGCTCGCGAGTTGCTCGCGAACCCCGTCGATCGCGTCCGGGTCGCTCGCCGGTGTGACGTGTTCGTGACACAGTTCGACCGCCGAGACACCGGTCTCCGAGAGCGCCCGGCACATCCCGGAGACGTCGAACTCTCGATAGGTGAAACTCTGGACGCCCAGGTCGTAGCGCCCGGCCGCGTCGGGACTCATCGGGCGGTCGCCCTCCGAACTGACACGGCGCGGCGTTGCGCTGTCGTTGCACGCATCGCTCCCAGAGGCGGCCCCCCGGTGGGTAGTAATGGGTACCTTATCGCGGTCCCGGTTCCGCTCGACGGGACACACGGGGTCCGGACCGCCCCGCAGGTCAGTTGAGCGAGAAGATCCCGGCGGAGGACGTCAGGCGGGCGACCGCCGAGAGGCGCAGCATGTACGCGGTCAACACGAGGTAGGGCGCGAGCGAGACGGTGAACGCGGCGGCGACGAAGGTCTGCAACGGCGGGAGACCCAGGACCCAGAAATCCGGGAGGAGTCCGGCATTTATCGCGAGAATCGTCGAGGCGTTGATCAGGATCGACGGGAGCGTGATGACGAGCAGCGTCTGTGAGAGCCGCGACACCTCCTGTGTGTAGTAGAGCGTCTTGAAGTACTCCTTTCCGATGGCGAACAGCTCGAACGCCTCGATGAGCCGGTCGAACCGCTCCACGGTCGTCCCGGACGGGTCGTCCCCGAGCGAGCGCTTGAACTGCCGTGACCGTTCTATCTGGTTCCCGTACTGGAACTCCATGCCTTTCCAGAGGACGGCGAACTCCGCTCCGGAGGTGCCGTCGACATCCCCCAGCCTGTCGGCGGTGTCCGCGACGGAGGATACGTACTCCCGGATCTCCTCGACGAGCGCCGTTTCCGTGCCGTCGAGGTCGTCGTCGAGTCGCTGTGCTCGCTCGCGGATCGTCCGCGACATGACCGCAAGGAACGACGCCGGGTCGGAGGGATTCTCGCCGGCCCGGGTCAGTTCGCCGAGGGTGCGCCGGAACTGCACCGCCCCTTCGATGCGGTCCTCCTGGTTGTTGAGCGCGCTCATGTCGTGTGAGAGGACGATCGAGTTGATCGAGACCACGATCGAGACCAGCAGGATCATGCCGCTCAGGAGGGTGTTCAGGATCGTCTGGACGGTCGATGTCTCGGTCAGCAGGTTCTGCATCTCGAAGGTCCAGACCGTTCCCAGAAGCAGGAACGACCCGAACACCAGCGTGAGCAACGCCCCGGTGACGGCCATGCGGTTGGCCTCCAGCAGCACCCACCGGACGATGTTGACCCGTCCGGCTTCGGTCGGGACCGGGGCCCAGTCGCGCCACCGGCGGACCTGGGGAGCGATACTCATGTCGCGTCGGTCGCGACGGCTCTCACGAACGTGTCTGTGAATGCTCGAACGCGCATAGTCCGGAAACGGGCTCTCGCGACAAAACGCTGCTTGCTGGTCGCTGGCCTGGTCCAAACAGCTGCACGGTCCTGCGGGCATTTATCCAGGCTCGGGACGTAGACGGCATGTGGTCCAGGGAGAGCCATCAATGACGGACTCATCCGCGGACAGCACGGGAACGGTGCTCGTGATGAACGCCCGGAGCGGCACCGGCGACCACGGACAGGCGGTCCGCGAACGCGCGGCCATTCTGGGGTACGACCTCGTCGAAACCGAGCGGGCGGAACACGCGGTCGAACTGGCGCGGGCGGCCGCCGACGAGGGCGCCGACGAAGTGGTCGCCGTCGGCGGCGACGGGACGGTCAACGAGGTGGTCCGCGGCGTCGACGCGGCCGACAGCCTGAGCGACGTGACGGTGGGGGTCGTCCCCACCGGGACCGGGAACGACTTCGCGAGCAACGTCGGCATCGCCGACATCGACGACGGTTTCCGGGCCGTCGCGGAGGGGCGGCGGCGCCGGATCGACGTCGGATTCGCCGACGGGCGCCCGTTCGTCAACTCCTGTCTCGCGGGCATCAAGGCCGAGGCCAGCGAGGCGACGTCGGCCGAGCTGAAATCGAAGTACGGTGTCCTCGCGTACGTCCTCCAGACCGTGGAAGTAGCCCCGGAGTTCACCGGGGTCGAACTGACGGCCGCGACCGTCGATGGGGGCCGGCGCGAGACGGTCTGGGCGGGCGAGGCCGTCTTCGTTCTCGTCGGGAACGCGAGCCGGTTCACCCGTCTCGGGAGCGAACAGGCCGACGTCGAGGACGGGCTGCTCGACGTGGCGATCGTCGAGAGCGTCGGTTCGGTCAGCCTGGTGAAAGACCAGTTCGCCGAGCGGCTGCTCGACGCCGAGTCCGACCACGTCACCCGGCACCAGGTCCCGTCGCTCGAACTGCGCGTTCGGGACGGGGAGCCGGCCAGTTTCAGCCTGGACGGCGAGATCGTCCACGCGCGGTCGCTGGAACTGACGACGCGTGCGCGGTCGCTGGAACTGGCGGTCGGCGACGGCTACGACCCGAGCCCGGGGGCGGAGTAATGGCCGACGTCGACCTCCACACTCACACGCGGTTTTTCCACAGTTTCCCGGGGCGACGGACCTGGTTCGACGGGACCGGCGCGCGACTGCTCGTCGCCGTAGCGCGGTCGCGGGGGCTCGACGCGGTCGCGGTTACGAACCACGACTACCACACCCGCTTCGACTTCGACACCGGCGACCTGACGATACTGCCGGGCATCGAGGTGTCCACGACCGCCGGCCACCTCCTCGTGGTCGGCCCGGACCCCCCTCGCTGGACGAACCCCGGGGCGATGACCCCCCGGGAGGTCGTCGACCTGGCACACGACCGGGGGTGTGCGGTGGTCATGGCCCACCCCTACCGGAACAGCCGTATCAGGGACCTGGACGTCGCGGTCGACGCCGTCGAGGTCAACGGCAAGGAGTCGCGACCGCCGGACGCGGTGAGAGACCTTGCGGCCGAGCGGGACCTCCCCCTCGTCGGCGGCAGCGACGCGCACTTCCCCGGCGAAGTCGGGCGCGCCTACACGACGGTCGACGTCGACCGCGTGACCCCCGAGAGCGTGGTCGGGGCCATCGGGAACGGTCGCACGGACTTCCGCGTCGTCGACCGGCGGCGGGACCGCTACCTGCGGCGCCTCTACGGCCTCATCCACCGGCTGCGAGGCCACACCGACCCCGCCGACCGGACCGACCACGCGGGGGAGTGATGCGGTCGGTCGTAAATCGTTTCCGGATTTCGTCGGATCGGTCGGCGAATCACCGGCAGATCGGTACACCCGACCGTATCAGGGCCGGTCGAGAAAGAGCGCGAGGTGGCGAAGCGCCATGCGGTTCTCGATCCCGCCCGCGAGCGCCCCCGAGAGGACGCCGAGGGTGGTGATGAAGACCCCGACCCGGACGACGTCGACGAGACCGACGGCGGGGTCCTCCAGGCTCGGCCAGTTCGTCATCAGGTTCGGCGGGAAGACCGCCAGTTCTATCAGGAGCATGACCGACCCGACCAGGGCGAACAGCCCGACCATCGCCAGCACGAGGATACAGAACACCGTCACGTTCACCAGGGCCATGTGTTCGGTGATGACCTGGCTGCGCTCCCGGGGGAAGGAGAGCCGCTGGACGTACAGCAGGTGGACCGCGGCGGCGACGACGCTCCCGGCGGCGAAGAGGACGGCGACGGCGTCCGACAGGTTCAGCCCGACGTCCCACGCCTCGGCGCTGAACACGAGGATGAGCGTGGGCGTCACCGCCGCGGTCGAGAGCCGCGGCAGCGAGAACGGTATCAGCCACGCGTTGCTGTGAGCCACCGTCGACGCGACCGTCCCCGGGTTGCGCGCGAGGCTCAGCGCGTGGAAGGCCAGCCTGCGGACCCGGCCCCGCGAGACCGACTCCTCGGGAACGCGCTCGGCGATCCGGGCCAGGTGGTCCCGCACGTCGGCGTCGAACGACGGCACGTCCCGCCGCGACGGGTCGTACGTGAACGGCGCCATCACGCCGCCGTCGCCGTGGCCCGCGCCGAGGACGTGTCCCAGGAGGTGGGCCACGAGCGTCGCCGCGTTCCACCGGACCGGGGCGGAATCGAGCGTCCGGGTCGGCTCCCGGCCGACCGGCCGGCGGAGGCGGTGGGTCGAGACGACGGCGACGCGGCCGACCGGCGACGCCAGCCCCGGAATGACCCGGTCCCGTCGGCTGGTCACCGGGACGTCGGTCACGACGACCACCAGGTCGTAGGGCCGTTCGACCATGTGGCGGGCGGCCTCGTCGAGAAACTCCGACGGGCGGCGCGTGGCCCTGTCGCCCAGCGGGTCCGGTTTCGGGGCGTGAACGCGCCAGGTGGCGTCCGTGGCTGCCGCGAGTTCGTCCGTCGCGTCCCGCACGACCCGCTCGGCGAAGGACGCCAGCGCGTCGGCGTCCCTGCCCGGCGAGTGCGCGACGAGCACGCCGACGTCCACCGCGAGTTCGCCGTCGCTCTCGGCGGCCGGAGCGTCGTCCATCGTCCCCGGTTCGGCCGGCGGGCAGTTAAGTCCGGGCCCGTCGCCGGGGTAGTGTTCAGATAAGCCGCCAGAATGAGAGCGATATTTCGAGACAGCGTGAAAGCCCCCGCTGGCTCCGGTCGAGGGGCTCGCTGCGCTCCTCACTCGGCGGCCACGTCGGTACTGCCGCAGTTCGAGCAGAAGTAGCCGTACGGGTCCGCTCGGTCTTTCCCCGCGTAGGTCCGGAAGAACGGGGCGTCCCGGCCGGGGATCCGCTCGTCCCGGTCGAGCGGGCGCTCGGCCCCGTCGACGGGGACGGACCCGGGGACCGCGACCGCGGGTTCGTTCGGGTCGTCCGACCCTTCGCCCCCGGTGAACACCGCTACGGCGAACTCTTCGCCCCCGACGCTCACGTGGTCGGTATCGTCGCTCTCGAGGCCGAACCCCTCGAGGAACTCGCCTCCCTCGACGGCGTCCTCGAGGATCCTGGCCGTCAGCGATGCCTCGTCGCCCGTCTCCGTGACCCGCTCGAGCAGCGCGGTGGCGATGCCTTCGCCGCGGGCCTCGGGGTCGACGTGGAGCCAGCGGATCGTACGCTTCTCGCCCGCCGTAACGTCGACGAACCCCTGGACCTGCTCGGCGTCGCCGACGGCGTGCTCCGCGACGAGCAGCGTCGCGTCGGGGTCCTCGATGCGGTCGGCCAGCGTCTCCGGGTCGAACTCGTTTTCGACCAGCGTCTCGATCTGCTGGGGGCTGAGCGCGTACGACGACCGGAACGAGTCCTCCGCGAGCGTCGCGATTCTCGCTCGATCCTCGGGCTCGGCAGGGCGGATCTCCATGCGGAAGGGTACTCGACGGACGGTCAAAAGTCATCGCCCGACCTCCGGCGAGGGCCGGCGTCAGCGGAACCGGCGATAGACCCGAAGCAGCAGGGAGACGGCGACGCCGAGACCGGGCACGCGCGTCGAGAGCCCGGCGGATGCGAGCAACAGGACGCCGTCGACCGACCGGCCGCGCGCGAACGCCACACCGGCGTCGACCAGGGTAGAGAGCACGCCGAGTCGCTGTATCGATCTGGGAATGGCTGCGGCTGACATCGGAACCGTGTCTCGGGAGGGCCACTGGTCATAAATGCCTTCTGCCGGCGACCGCAGGGCCCAGGATCCGGGGTCCGACAGACGCGTCGAAACCCGGAGTCCGCGGGCGGCGTGCCCCGGAACACGCGACGCATTACAAAAGGGCGAGTTCCCGAACGGCGACCGATGGCAGACCGCAGTTCCGACCCGGAGCCGGGCGAGGAGATGGCCGAACGACTCCCGGCCGGTCCCGTGACGTCGTGGGTGCTCGTGGACGGGGACCGGCGGGCCCTGACCGGGGTGTTGCTGGCGGGCGTGTTCCTGGCGCTCGCCGCGGTGGGTCTGGCCTGGCCGCGCTCGGTCCGGGCCGTCCTCGGGAGCGGCGACCCGGTTGGGACCCTGTTCCAGGCCATGGTCACGGCCATCATCACCGGCGTCACGCTCGTCGTCAGCATCAACCAGCTCGTCCTCTCGCAGGAACTGGGCGCGGCCGGTGACCAGCGCGACCGGATGGCGGGGTCGCTGTCCTTCCGCTCGGAGGCGGCGGGGCACATCGACGAGCCGGTGAGCCCGGCCGACCCGGCGTCGTTTCTCCGGGCGTTGCTCTCGACAGTCGGGGAGCGGGCCGAGCAACTCGAACACGGGACCGCCGCGACCGCCGGCGACGACGCACAGCGGGAAGTGGCGTCGTTCGCGTCTGCGGTCGCGAGCGAGGCGGAGCGAGCGAGGGATCGGCTCGACGGCGCGGAGTTCGGGACGTTCGCGGTGATGGGAGCCGCGCTCGATTTCGAGTACTCCGCGGCGATCTACGGGGCGAAGCGACTGCGCGAGGCCGACGCGGTGTCGTTCTCGGCGGAGGGGCGGCGGGCGATGAGCGAACTGCTCGACGCGCTGGAACTGTACGGCACCGCTCGCGAGCACTTCAAGACGCTGTACTTCCAGTGGGAACTGATCGACCTCTCGCGGGTGATCCTCTCGGCGGCGGTGCCGGCGCTCGTGACGGCGGTGGCCATGGTCCTCTTTTTCGACCCCGCCGGCGTCCCCGGGGCCACGCTCGGAACCGAGAACGTCCTCTGGGTGGTCACTGCCGCGACGCTGGTGTCGGTGTCGCCGTTCCTGGTCTTCATCGCCTACATCCTCCGGATCGTGACCGTCGCGAAACGGACGCTGGCCATCGGGCCGTTCCTTCTCCGCGAGACAGAATAACAGCGGATCGCTTGCGTGTGCCGGCACAAGTGGATCGCTTCCGTCGCCCGAAAAGGGGCTGGACGGCGATGCCTGTCCCGCCGCTTCCAGTGCCCTTGTCGGCCGGACGCGGGGCACTCGTGACGGCGACCACGCCCCTCGCTCGACGTGGCGTCTGCAAGCCGGACGGCAAAACGCGTCCCGCCCCTTCCGATCACGCGATGGAGTCGAACACCAACTTCACCGAGTCCGACGAGGGGAAAAACGTCATCAACCAGAACGGCGAGACGATCGGCCGCGTGGTCGAAGTCGAGGGGAACCGAGCGTACGTCGACCCCGACCCGGGCGTGACGGACACCATCATGTCGAAACTCGGCTGGGGCAGCCGTGACGAGGGGAGCTACCTGCTCGAATCCGGCAAGGTCGAGAGCATCACCGACGACGAAGTCAGGCTGGGCTCGCTATAGGACAGCGCCGGACCGTCTTCCTTTTCCGTCACCGGTATCCCGCGGGTAGCGACGCGACCGGCGTCCGTGCCCGACGGGTCGCCACTAGTCGGCGGTCCGGGTCCCGACCCACGCGCCCAGCGTGATGCCGTAGAGGACGTGTCCGACGTGGAACGCGAACCGGTCGTCGGGGTCGACGTCGAGGACGGCCCGGAGCACGACCGTCTCGCCGAAGGCCGACAGGACCAGCCCGTAGACGAGGCCCCACGCCGTCATCGTGGCTTCGCCGGCGGGCGACGGGGGGCCGACACCCGACTCACCCCTGACGGGTTCGCGCGAGAAAGCCAGGAGGGCGAAGCCGATACCGGCCAGGACGCCGTAGAGGGCGTGCAAGGCGAGCGCGACCACGGGGTGGTCGTAGGGGCCGTCCCTGCTGACGAACTGCGACCAGAACTCGGCCGTCGGGGGGAGCGAGCGGGTCACCGGGAGCCGGTGGGCCGTCATCACGAGCGTCGCGACCGCGCCGCCTTCGGCACCGCGCCGGACCCGGCCACGCCACGCGTTCCCGCCGGACCGTCCGAAGCCCGTTTCGCTCTCGTCGGGGCGCTTCGTATCACTCATCCTCTCCGGGTTCGTTCGAGCGTGACAGGGAAAACGGTGGGCCACTGTTCGGACCCGACGCCTGCGGCGACCGCCTGCTCGTCCCGGGACCGGACTGTCGGGCGGTTCGAGGGGCGATAATCACGGCTTTCCCCGAGTCAGGCAGACGTTCACGATGGAGGGTCGTCACCTCCTTGTGCCTGCCTCCCCGTTCGGGACCCAATGAGTACGCTCCTGAGCGCCAGCGTGCCGACCGAGGAGTTCGTCCTCGCGGAGACGTTCGAACGGGTCCCGGCCGTCGAGTTCGACGCTCTCAGACTGGTCGGTGATGGGGCCGAAGGGGACATCCCGCTGCTCCGGGCGCGGGGCGCGGAGACGTCGAGAGTCCGGGACGCGCTGGAGAGCGACAGCACGACGGCCGGCGTCGAACTCGTCTCGCGGCGCGACCGAGGGTCGCTGTTCCGGGTGCGCTGGACCGCCCGTTCACGGGTTCTCACGGCCATGCTGGTCGGGGAGGGGGGTGCGGTCCTGAGCGCCCGCGGGACGAGCGACGAGTGGACGTTCCGGCTCCTCTTTCCCGAGCGCGAGGCGGTGTCCTCGACCTACGACGCCTGCGCGGAGTACGACGTCTCGATCGACCGGATCCGGTCGCTCGACGAGCGGGCCTCGCCCGGGGGCGTCCGGCTCACCGACACGCAGTTCGCGACGCTCGAAACGGCGCTCGAGAGCGGCTACTACAGGGTCCCGCGCGAGCAGACGATCGAGGAACTCGCGACCGAACTCGACGTGTCCCACCAGGCCCTCTCCGAGCGCCTCCGGCGTGGCCACCGGACGCTCGTCGAAACCGTGCTCGAACTGTAACGGTCGGTCCGTGCGGAGGGTAAGCAGCCCTTCAGTGCGTAACGACGCCATTTCCGGGTCGAATGGGGGAGCCAAACGGCGAGACGGGTCGCTAGCCGCGAGCGTAGGAAGCCGTTTCTTTCCCGTCCGGCGCCCCATACGCCGGCGATGAGCATCGTCGTCGAGATGACCGTTCCGGCCGACAGATTTGCTCTCCCCGAGGCGCTCTCCAGCGTGGAGGACGGGATGTTCCGTGCCGTCCGTCTCGTCGCGCACGGGTCCGAAAACACCATGCCCTTCCTGTGGGTCGACCGTACCGACGTGGCCCGCCTCCGCGAAGCGGTCGACGAGGACCCGAGCGTGCGCGAGTTCGACGTCCTCGCGTCGTTCGACGAGCGGTGTCTCCTCCGGGTCGAGTGGGACCCCCGCATCCGGGTGTTCCTCTCGGTCCTCCGGGCCGAGGGTGCGTTCGTGCTCGCGGTGTCGGGCTACGGGGGCGCCTGGCACTTCCGGATCTACTTCTCGGACCACGACCGCGTCTCGGCGGCACGCGAGTGCTGCGAGGCCCGCGGCGTGGACGCCACCTTCGGGGTGGAAAACCGCCTCTCGGAGGGGGCCGGGCCCGGGTACTTCGGCCTCACCGAACGCCAGTACGAGACGCTCGTCAGCGCCTACGAACTGGGATACTACGAGGTGCCGCGAGCGGTCACCCAGGAGGAACTCGCCGACCGGCTCGGCGTCACTCACCAGGCCCTCTCGGAGCGACTCCGCCGGGCCCACGAGACGCTCGTCGCGAACGGGCTCCCCCAGGCGGCCCACCGGCGCGACCACCCCGTCCCCCCGCGGGCGCCCGACGGCGTCGACATCTGATACGGACTGCTGCAGGTCCGTTCCGGATGCGGGACCGCCGGGACCGGCCGGCCCTCCGGGCATCCGATTACGACTGTGGTCACTGCGGTTCCGCGCTCTCGTTCGGCCGCGCCGTCCGGTAGGCGTCCCGATACCGGTCGAGCTTCCGGTAGAGCAGGAACCCGAAGAGCCCGGCGTACAGCAGGATGTAGACGAAGGACGCGGCGATGACCGGCAGGCCGGTGACCGACTGGATCAGGCCGCTCCCGAGCCCGACCGTGGCGTTGTAGGTCGCGTGGATCAGCGCGGCGACGACGAGCCCCTTCACGACGATCGGGCCGCGGTTCTCGGGGTTGAACTTCGCGAGCCCGAGATAGTAGCCCGCGAACGCCGAGTAGATGACGTGTCCCGGGCCGGCCAGCGCGCGGGTGGCGGTGATGTCCCCGCCGATGCCGATGAGTTCCAGGCCGAGGGACACCCCGCCGACCTCCCCGACCGCGCGGCCGATGTACATCGCGTTCTCGATCGTGGCGAACCCCAGGCCCGCGACCGCGCCGTAGACCGCGCCGTCGATGACCGCCGCGAACCGGTCGGCGTCGTAGGCGTACAGCCACACCGCGAGCAGTTTCACCGCCTCCTCGACCGGCCCCACGACGACGTAGAAAAACAGGATCATGCCGACGATTCCGAGCGAGGAGAACGCGGGCTGAACGAGGCCGTTGACGACCGCCGCGAACCCCGCCGTCAGCACCGCGAGCAGGAACGTCGCGGCGAGCAGCGACAGCGGTTCCCTGGCGGTCACGTCGCTCCGCCAGACGTACCCCGCCAGCAACAGCGCGGGGACCACGGACGCCGCCGTCAGGAGCGCGATCGCCGGGTCCGCGATCGCGCTGAGCCCGCCGATGGCGACGAGGATCGCCAGCGCGGCCAGTATCACGAGCGCCTGTCCGGTGCGGACTGCCAGCCAGTACACCGCGACCGAGAAGCGGTCGAGAAGCGAGCGCACCTCCCAGGTCGAGATCTCGTAGAGGTCCGTCTGTTCGTCCGCGACAGCGACGGGGTCTCCATCCTCGGAGTTCATCTCGGCCATCGTTGCTGTCGGGGCCAGGTGTGGCGTTCGCGGCGGTCGTCAAGCAGTGGGCTCATCGCCCGTGTCGTTGACCGCAGACGCTCTTTAGCGAGTTCGTTGAATATGCAAGCACGCGGGTACCGGACAGCACAAACGCTCTCGTACGGTCGGTTGTAACTCGTTTCCGGATTTCGTCGAATCGTCGGCGAAATACCGGTACATCGGTACGACCGACCGTATCAGTCCGTCGACGGCTCTGCGGGGCCGTCGACCCCCAGGCCGTCGAGTTCGCTCGGGTCGGGCCGCAGTCCGTCGAGCGAGCGGTCCCGCTTTCGCGACCGGAGCGCCGCGGAGAGGCGGTCGGGCACCGTCTCGCGGACGCGGTCGGCGGTCCGGCCGTCGACGTCGACCGCCTTGGGGTCGTCGTCGGTGATGCTGCGCGACCCGGCCACGTCGACGATGACCGTCCCGAGGTCCCGGCGGCGCTGGAACACCGTCTCGGTGCTGACCGTCGTCTGGACGCGGTGGTAGGGCACCACCTTCGTGGTCCGGGACCAGAAGCCGTTGCGCGTGACGGCGTGGTTCTCCGCGAGGTGGTAACCGCGGTGTTTCCACTTCAGGTGGGCGGCCACCGGAACGAGCACCAGGCCCGCGAGCGGCAGGTACCAGTACCCCAGCAGGTCCGTGGCGGTCGACCCGAGATAGAGGAGGCCGGTCAGGAGGAAGACGACGAGCGAGTACCGGACCGCGTAGCGTTCCCGGGCGCGCTTGGGCGGGCGCTCGAACTCGTCGAGCGGGGCGTCCTCGATGGAGCGGGCGAGTTTGCGGACTCTGCCGCGCTCGGCCAGGGGAACTGCCGACTGGGAGCCGCCGCCGCCCTCGCCGCCCGACGCGACGTGACCCGCCGTCTCGATGTGGAGCGCCGCGTAACCCAGTCGCCGCGCGAGGACGTTCTCGCGCATCGAGATCGTCTGGACCTTCGAGAGGGGGATGGTCCCGCTGTACTTCTGGAGGAGCCCCCGTTCGTAGCGCAGTTCCTCCTCGCTTCGGGTCAGCGTGAACCCGTAGTAGCGCGCGGCGCTGACGGCGCCGGCGAAGATACCGAGGACGACGATCGAGGCGATAGCCGCGATCGGGCCGAACAGGACGCCGAGGACGCTCTCGGGCCCGAAGAAGACGGGTTCGAACCTGTCGAAGGCCGACGGGCCGAAGATCGACCCGGCGAAGAATATCAGCGAGACCACCCGGAAGTCGGTCGAGACCAGCGCGAGCACGCCGAGTTCCCGCTCGCTGACCGCGAAGACGGTCTCGGCGGGCGCTTTGGCGGCCTCGGCATCGGCCTCGGGGTCGCCCGGGCTCGCCTCGCTCGCCCGTCGGAGGCGGCTCACCTCCGACTGGAGTCGCTCCGCCTCGTCCTCGCTCACGTACTGGAGCTGTGCCTCGGTCTGGCCGCCGCCGGCGGTTTCGAGGCTGACGCTCGCGATCCCGAGTATCCGCTGGACGACCGACTGGCTGATGTCCACGTTCTGGATGCGCCGCAGGGGGATCTCCCGCTCGCGCCGGGAGAGCACCCCCGACCTGATGTCGAAGGTATCCGCGGTGAGTTCGTACTCGTAGCGGCGGTAGTACGCGAAGAAGTAGCCGACGAACAGCGACGCGAACGCGGTAACGCCGACCAGTCCCAGCAGCCCCCCTTCCGGGCCCAGCGCCCCCGCTAGCCCGGGAACGCCGACGAAAAAGAGGAAGACGACGATCCCGACCCCCTGCCGGGCGATCCGGTAGGGGATCGTCAGGACGTGCAACCGGCGCGGCCCATCGGTGTCAGTGCCGTCGTCGGCGTCGTCGACCCGCCCCCCGCGGTCGGAGCCGTCCGCGCTCATACTGCGTCTTCCTCCTCCGAGGCGATGGCGAGGAGTTTGAGTCCGCGCTGGAGTTCGGCCGCGCGCTCCTCGGTCAGGCCGGGGACGGTGACGTCGGCGCCCCGGGATCCGGCGGTGTAGACCACGAGCGTCGAGAGGCCGAGCACTCGCTCGACGGGACCGCGGCGGGTGTCGATGTGCTGGACGCGCACGTACGGCGCGACGGTCTGGACCCGCGTAAAGACGCCCCGGGTCAGGGACAGCGAGTCGGTCCGGACCTCGTAGCGCCACGACCGGTAGTACAGCAGCGCGTGGACGACGACGACCCCGCCGACGAGCAGGAACGTCCCCACGGCACCCAGCACCGCTTCCTCGACGATACCGAACGGGAGCGGACCGGGTAACTCGACATAGCCCAGTCCGCCGCCGACGGCCTGGACCAGAAAGCCGCCGAACACGGAGAGGAAGACCGCTCCGAAGGCGCGGCTCGTGACCCAGTAGAGCCGGACCTTCGGGTCCAGTCGGCGGGAGTCCCCCACTGTCTCCTCGTCGAGAACCTCCTCCAGGTCCTCGGCCGAGACGATCCCCGACTCGGCGGCGTCGGCATCGCCGCCGGACGGTCCGGAGGCGGACGGTTCGACCTCGGACCCGGCTGATTCGACCGTCCCCCCGCTCCCCGGGGTGCGGGTATCCGCCGACTCCGACGAGCCGTCGGTGCCGGCGTCGTCTGTCGTGGCGTCACTGATCGCAGCATCGGAAGGGCTCCGGTCGGCGTCCGTCGCCGACGGGTCGTCGGGGTCGCTCATCATCGGAGCCTCGGCCGGCGGCAATTTAGTGGTGTTGCCGGCGGCGCGGCAGGACAGGGCGACTGGACGCGGGGGACCGACGGAACCGCCGGGCGTCCTACAGCCCCTCGGGGTCGGTCCGGCGGGTCACCGCACGGGCGAGGGCGTACGTGCCCGCCGCCGCTGCGGCGTAGCCGGCGACGTGCAGGTAGGTCACCGTCGTCGGGCTGTCGACGGCGAGTTTCGCCACCGTCGTGGCGGGGTGTTCGGGCAGGAACACGAGCGTCCCGAACACGAGCAGGACCACCACCGAGTAGAGCAACTGGGCCTGCCGGCGCCGGCCGGCGAGCAGCCCCAACAGGAGCCCGAGCACGACCACCACCGTCGCGAAGGCGGTCACGAGCACCAGGAGCGGGACCGGGTTGGCCACCTGGATCCCGTTGACGCCGAGCAGGGCTATCCAGAGCGCGGCCTGGATGGGAGCGATGGCGACCATGCCCATCGCTTTCCCGTCGACGATGTCGACGAGCGTGACGGGCGCGACCCGCAGCAGTTCCAACGTCCCGCGTTCCAGTTCCTCGGTGAACGCGTCGACGGCGATAGAGCCGCTGATGAACGGCGGCAGGAACAGCAACAGGGGCACCAGCACGGTGTAGGTGAACCCGAAGTAGGGGCTGGCATCGACCTCGGCGGGGGCGGGGACCGTCTGTCGGTCGAGGTCGTCGGCGCGGGCGATGCGCTCGTCGCGTTCGACCGCCTCCAGCAGGTCGCGGACCTCAGTCACGATCACCGTGGTGCGTATGTTCTCCTCGGGGGCCAGCACCTCGACCGTGATCCGCCCCTCGGAGTCGGTGGTGAGCAACGCGGCGTGGACCTGCCCGTCGGCGTAGTCCGCGCGGGCCTGCTGGTTGGACTCGTAGTCGACCGCCCTGATCCCCTCCTGGTCGCGGGCCGCCTCGACGAGCGCGTCGGCATGGTCGCCCGAGACGCCGACGACGATTTCACCCGCCGAAACCGACCCGGGGTCGTACAGCGAGGTCAGCCCGACGACCAGGAACGACGAGAACGCCGCGACGAACAGCTGGATGAACAGCGCGAGGACGATGGTCTTCTCGCGACTCAGCGAGGCGACGTCCCGCCGCGCGATGACGACCCGCGGGTCTCGCAGGACGGTCGCGACCGTCACCGAGGCGAGCAGCGACCCCGACGCGCCGGCGGATCCGGATCTTCCTGACCCGGAGTCGCTCGGGCGGTTCCACGTTGGCGGTCCGTCGGAGCCGTCCGACCGGTCGCCGAGGCAGTCGGCGCCGTCGTCGCGGGGGCGTTTAGACATAGAGGTTCACCACCCCGAGGTTGTAGACCAGGTGGACACAGACGGCGACGGTCAGCGCGACGACGTAGGTCCGTTTCCCGCGACTCGCGCCCAGCGAGGAAATGGACGCAGTCACGACGTGCAACACGAGCGGCGCGAGGAGGAGCCCGAGGACCACCACGGCCAGGGGCAGGCCGGATCCGAGCGTGGCCTGGCTCTCCAGGGCCGCGCGGCCGGCCGGGAGTTCCGGCAGGTCGACCAGTTGCGCGATGAGCGCGAACTTCTCGGCGACGAAGAAGCCGAGCCCGCTGAAAAAGCCCAGCACGAGCGCCGTCTTCCGGCCGCGGTCGTACATAGCGTGTTCGTAGCCCGCGTAGACGTGCAGGCTCTTTGCGAGTTCCTCGACGACCGCGACGGCCACGAGGATGAACGGGATGGACGCCTCGCCCAGCGCGAACAGGAGCGCGACGACGACCAGTTCGGCGACGAGCACGAACGGGAGCAGGACGGCGGCGATGAGCGCGACGCTCCGTCGCCGTTTTATCGGCGCGGCGAGCGCGTCCAGCACCTTCAGCGGGATCGACCGCTGGGTGAACATGTCCTCCTCGCGGTACAGGCCGGACCCGAGGCCGAACAGCACCGCGGCGGTCAGCGTCGGCGGCAGCGTCGAGAAGGCGAACTGCCCGGGGCCGACGACCTGGCCCTGGAGGTCACGGACCACCAGCGTCAGCGGCGAGATGAGCGCGATGGGCGTCACGTCCGTGAAGATGGCCGGGACGAACGCGTAGGTCGTCAGCGAGACGGTGATCGTGACCGTCACGAACGTGAGTTCCTTGAACGAGCGCGCGAACATCGCGCCCAGGAACGTCGCCGACAGGAAGAGCAAGGCCAGCGGCGCCACCGCGAGTATGGAGACGTGCGAGCCACGGAGCACGATGGTGATGAGCGTCGCGACGGCCATCGCGCCGCCGAAGTAGGGCAGCGTCTTGCCCGCGATGATGTCAAGCCGCGAAACCGGCGAGACCAGCAGGAGTTCGCCGCGCCGGTTGAGCCGCTCCGAGAGAATGGTCGACCCGTAAGCCTGGATGACGAAGTTCAGCGGGAGGACGAACACGAACGCGAGCACGAGCGACCGGAAGGGAAACGGCGGCGAGATGTCGGAGGGCGCGCCGTTGGCTCCCGCCGCCGTCGGTGCCCTCGTCGACACCGCCCTCGCCAGCGTCGCCCTCGGTTCCGCCCGCGCCGCCGTCAGCGCCCCCGCCACCGCCAGCACCGCCGTCGTTCCCGCTGTCGTCCTCGCCCTCGCCGGACCCGAGCGTCTCGCCGCCGGTGTCCGGGCCGGCCAGCGACCGGGTGGCGTTTTGCTCCGCGTAGGTGAGGTTCACGACGACGGGGAAGGCCGCCGAACTGTTCCCGCCGGCCCGGACCTCCTCGCGCATCAGCGCGTCGTTGTACCCCTCGACGGTCGCCCGGAGTTCCGCGGCTGCGGCCCGGCCCTTCTGCGTGTCGGCGTAGTCCCGGACCTGTGCGCCCCGGACCAGCACCTCCTGGCGGCCGGATTCGAGCGCCGACGGGTCCGGGTCTTCGACGCTGAACGTCCCGTCGCTGTCGGCAGGACCGTAGATGGGGCTCTCCTCGGAAACGCCCACGCGGTAGATGCCCTCGTCCAGCGCGACCCCCTGTCCGGCCGCCAGCGGGAGCAACACCGCGATGCCGGCGACGGCCAGCAGCGCGACGGCGAGGGTGCGGCGGTCGGCACCGCCGGCGTTTTTCGTCACCTCCCAGCGGGCGATCCGCGGGACGTTGTCCGCGCGGGTCAGCGTCCAGCCCCACCAGGCGGCCAGCCGTCCCCGCACGCGGGCCGGCAGGCTGGCGACGCGTTTCCGGATCCCGCCGGGCATGCGTCAGCGGCCCTCCGCCTCGCTCTCTGCCACGTTCAGGAAGACCTCCTCCAGGCTGGACTCCTCGGTGCGGATGTCGGCCACCTCGCCGCCGGCCGACCGGGCCGCCTCGCGCGTTCCCTCGACGACGTCCATCGTCTCGACGACGCGGTGATAGCGGCCGTTCTCCCGGACGCTCCCGGGGACCTCGACGGTGGTGTAGACGTGGTACTCCGTCTCGCCGTGGGCCGCCTGCAGTTCGTCGAGGCCGCCCTGCGCCACGACGGCCCCCTCGTTCATGATGGCGACGCGGTCGCAGATCGACTCGACGTGAAAGAGGTTGTGTGCGCTGAAGACGATGGTCTTGCCCTGCTCCGCGAGGTCCTGCGTGAACTCGATGATGTAGTTGGTGGTCAGCGGGTCGAGGCCGCTGGCGGGTTCGTCGTAGACGAGCACGTCCGGGTCGTTCACGAGCGAGCGGGCGATGGCGACCTTGCGTTTCATCCCCTTTGACATGTCCCCGAGGGGGCGCTCGCGGTGTTCCAGGTCCAGGCGCTCCAGCGTGTCGTGGATCCGCTCGGTCGCGACGCCGCCGGGCACGTCGTAGAGGTCGGCGAAGAAATCCAGGTACGAGAGCGGCGTCATCTCCTCGTAGAGGGGCGACTCCTCCGGGAGAAACCCGAGGCGACGCTGCATCTCCGTCTCGCCGGCCTCGTAGCCCGCCACCTCGACGGTACCCCCCGTGGGTTCGAGCAACCCGGCGACCATCTTCAGCGTCGTCGTCTTGCCCGCCCCGTTCGGGCCGACGATGCCGAACACCTCCCCCTTGTCGACGTCGAAGGTGCTCCCCTCGACAGCGACGAAATCGCCGTACTCCTTGCGCAGATCCCGGGCAGCTATCATTCGGCCGACCATTGCGGACGGGGGGTTGTAACTGTTCGTCCCCCGTTATCGAAATTAATGTCCCGACGGCCGGTATGACCGGACTACCGCCGGTCGAGCGGGCTCCGGACAGTCGCCGGGTCGCTGGCGGGGCAGGTCTTCGGCGTCGACGTCGTCGAGAAGTCAGCGGGTCGATGTTTCGATGCGTGCTTCGCTTACCTTGTGGATGTCCTCGCCCATGCCGCTCCCGTCACAGTCCTCGGTGGGGCAGCGATAGTGCCAGCCGTCCTCCGTGGCCGTGCGCTCGGCGAATCGCTCGCCGCACTCGTCACAGAACAGCTGGCCCTCGGTGCAGGTGTCGAGATGGAGTTCGAGTTCGAGTCGTGTCCCGAAGGTCCGCTTGCAGTTGCGACAGACGTGGGGCATACCTGCCGCTTCGGCGTTATCACTTATAGATACTCCGGAACGTTCACGTCGGCTGGTTCCGGGGCCTGGCGGGGGATAAGAGGCGTCGAAACCGCGGGAGGGCGGCCGATCGTCGGTCACCGCGTCTCGATGTCGTCCTCGTCTTTGAGGATCCGGGTTTCGGCCTCGCCGCTGGAGACCTCGTTGACGAGGTCGTAGAACTCGTTTTGCATGCCGGCGGGGAACTCGACGACGCCGACCCACGAGCCGTCGGGTTGCCACTCCTCGCGCTCCAGGTCGCCGAACTCCCGGACCTGGGCCTGGCCGCTCCCGGCGTAGTCGGGGGGCAACTGGACCGCGACAGTCACGGTGTCGAACCGGATGGGGATCACGGGTTTGAGCACGTCCAGGGCCTCGTCGACCTGGGCCTCGACCGGTTCCATCGGGTCGACCGAGAACCCCGCCTCCTCCAGGGCGGACTCGATGCGCTCGGGCGGGTGCGGGGCGTCGTCCATCTGGGGGTTGACGGCGTTGCGCGTGATGCGATTGACGAGGTCCCTGTGTTTGCGCTCCTGCATCTCGCGGCGCTGGTCGGCGGTGATCTGGATGTCGCCGCGCTCTATCACTTCGGGGATGATCTCCAGGGGGTCGGTGGTCGCGAACACCTCCTCCAGGGAGTCCTCGGGCGGTCGGTCGCCACGGTCGGCGTTCTCGAAGACGTCCTCGGCGGCGATGACGTCCTCCAGGTCCCCCTCGAACTCCCCGCGCTTGATCGCGAGGGCGGCGTCCGGGTCGACGAGCACCTCGAAGCGCTGCCCGTGGGATTCGAGGCGCGCCGTCACTGCCTCGTCGAGCGATATCATGGTAGGCCCTATCCCGGGGAGGATGAAAGGTGTTTCCCGACGGCGGCGCCGTCGTGGCGGTCAGCGGAAGCCGTCCGTCGGGGAGTCCGGACGAAAGTCCGTCCGACCAGCGTCCGACACCGACTGTAACTTTATACCGGGAGACCACAAACGGCCAGTGGATGCGGTCGCTCGAACTGGAGTTGCCGGCGGAGACCGCGGAGTCGGTCGAGGTCGAGGCCGACCTCCTCGGGTTCGATTCGCCGGCGTCGTACGTGCGCTGGGTCGTGAGTCGACGGTTCGCCATCGACGACGGGAGCGAACCGAGCGCGAAACTCGAGGAGTACGCTGCCCGGGTGCGCGAACTCGACGAGTCCGGCGACCGCGAATCCCTGATGGAGGCGGCCCGACACGCAGAGGACGCGGGTGGGACCGCGAGCGAAGCGACCGGGGCGACGACCGACGCTGGTGACGACGCCGACGGAGCGACCCCGACACCGGGACCGGAACCCGGCGGGAGCGCCGTCGACCGGATCGAGGACGACGAGATCGACGACGCGGTCAGCGCCCTGTCGAGCGTCGAGCAAGGTCGCGTCGACGAGTTCGCGCGCCGGGCGCTGTCGCGGACCCGCGAGCGACTGGACGGCGACGTCGAGACGGGGATCGACTACAGCGCGCGGAACGCGCTCGATGATGGCGCGCCGCCGGGGTCGGAGATCACCGACCTGTCGGCGCTGGGGGTACCCGGCCGCGACGAGAAACTGTTGGAGCGACGGCGGCGCGCCGTCGGGGCGGCGCTGGCCTACCTCAAGGACGTCGAGACGGCAAAACGGGGGGATTTCGTCGCGGAACTCTACGAGGAGCACCCGGCGGGTTACGAGTCGGTCGACGGCTGGTGGGGCTGCATCAAGCGCGGCCTCCGGCAGGTCGACCGCGTGAAGCCCGCCTCCGAGAACAGCCGCGTCTGGGGGTTCCGGACCACTCCCGGGCGCGTCACGCGGATCAGCTACCAATGAACGCGTCGAGAAGCGAACCGACGAGTACGCCGAACGACGGCGACGAGTGGGGGAAACAATCATGATCACACCCGACGAAGAAGCGTACGACGGCCTCGGGGGCCCAGATCGAGATGAGTACGTCAACTGACACCGAGAACAGACTCTTCGAGTGGTATCGCGCGTACATCGGCGAACCGGACCGGGAAGTCGACGTCTACCTGGGGTTCACCCTGTTTTTCGCCGCCATCAGCCTGGGAGTCGCCGCCTTCGGGGCGAGCGTCCTCATCGGGGGCGCCGAGGGGCAGGCCTACGGCCTCCGGGAACTCGCGTTCGTCCTGGGGATGGCGAGCCTCCCGACAGCCCTGGGGAGCATTATCGTCCTGCTCCCGGTCGACCGCCGGGGGCTCGTCGGTGCCGGCCTCGGCGCCGTCGTCTGTCTCGTGGCCGTCGTCTGGTTCACGCAGGTCTACCCCAGCCAGTGGACCTCCGGGTCGGAGACCTACAGCGTCCAAGTGCTGTTCGTCTACAGCGTCGGCGTAACCGCGTTGCTGGCCTCGACCGGCGCGGCGCTGGTCGCCTACCACATCGACCAGCGCCGGCCCGGTCCGGCGGACTTCGACCCCGAGGAGTACGGCGAGGGCTCCGAGGGCGCCCCGACCGAGACGGAGAGCTACACCGACGAGGAGATCCGCCAGGACATCGAGGAGAGCCTCGCAGGTGTCGATCTCAACTGGGGCGGCATCGAGCAGACGGAGAACACGTCGCTGGACCTCACGATGGGCGAGTCCGAGTTCGACACCTCGGGGATGCGGGTCGAGGTCGACCGCGTCAAAACCGAGTCCAGCGTCGACGACCAGGTCGACGGACTGAAACAGCTCAAGGGCGGCGACGACAAGACCGCCCGCTCGGAGACGACCGTCGACGACCAGACCGAGCAACTCCAGAAACTCACGAAACGCCGCAAACAGGAACAGGCCACCGACGAGGACGGGGAGAAACTGGCCTCGTTTACCGACCGCGTCGCCGGCCTCCTCGACCGGAACTGACCGCTCTCCGGGACGCCTCCCCCGGTATAACGAGGTTACTCGCCTGTATATATCACTTACCGTATATTTGTACATCAGAATCGCACGTGAGAACTCCCGATTACTCCGGCAGTATTCAACCGATAAGTAAGTAATTCGTAACTGGAAATTATACGGACCAAAACCGGCGCAGTCTGTCGGTTTCACCGGCCGGATTTCACGGAGATGAAACCGGCACAGAACTACCCTTCAGCTGTCATACGATTATCTTTATTACACGACAGGAAAAATGAGGTGACGTAAGGGGAAAATTATGGCAAAAGGCTTAGACGTCGGCACGATGAACATCCTCTCGGCGAAACAGGAAAGGGACGAGACCGTCTTCGTCCAGCAACGCAACTCCTTCGTCGAGATCGAGTACAGCGATATGGCCGAACAGATGCTCTCGCGGAGCGAGGTACTCCACATCCGGAAAGACGACCAGGTGTACGTGCTGGGCGACGACGCGCTGAACTTCGCGAACATCTTCAACCAGGAGACGCGTCGGCCGATGTCACAGGGGATCCTCTCCTCGGACGAGCAGTCGGCGATCCCGATGATGAAGCTCATCATCGAGCAGGTCGTCGGCTCGCCCGACCGGCCCGACGAGAAGGTCTTCTTCTCCTCGCCGGCGGACCCCATCGATTCGGACCTCTCCACCCTGTATCACCAGAAGACGATCCAGTCGTTCCTCGAGGACATGGGCTACGACGCCGAGCCCATCAACGAGGGGATGGCCGTCATTTACTCGGACCTCGCTGACAACGATTTCACGGGTCTCGGCATCAGTTTCGGCGCCGGGATGACCAATGTCTGTCTGGCCTACTACGCGGTGCCGGTTATGAAGTTCTCCGTCGCGCGGGGCGGGGACTGGATCGACGAGCAGGCCGCCCAGGCGACCGGCACGCAGGTCGACAAGGTCACCTCCATCAAGGAGGACGACTTCGAGCTGGATTTCCGGACCGACGTCGGCGGCGTCGAAGGGGCGCTGTCGATCTACTACGAGAACCACCTCGACTACGTCATCGACAAGGTCGCCGAGGAGGTCGACGAGGAGGACGTCGAGGAAGGCCTGGACGTGCCCGTCGTCGTCACCGGCGGCACCTCCATGCCCGAGGGCTTCGAGAAGCTCTTCGAACGCCACCTCGAGGACGCCGACATCCCGTTCAGCATCAGCGGCGTCCGCCACGCCGACGAGCCGATGTACAGCGTCGCCCGCGGCGGGCTCGTCGCGGCGCGCTCGGACGAGGACCAGGCCGGCGGCGCGAACGCGGGCACGAGCGGCGCCGAGGAAGAGCCAGTCGAACCCCAGACCGACGACGACGACTGATTCATACGGTCGGTTGTAAATCAGTTCCGGATTTCGTCGAACCGGTCGGCGAAATACCGGTCAATCGGTACAACCGACCGTATCAGTCGTCGGTCGCCGACGCCCCCTCGGGCAGGTCCTGCTCCGAGACGGTCACGTCCCCGTAGGCCTCCTGGAACCGGCGGATCGCCTCCGCCCAGCTTTCGCTTTCTCCGCCCTCGGGTTCGTGTCGGACCGGAACGTCGACGAATCCACACTCGTGACACGCCTCGGCGTCCCGGCCGTCGAGTTCGTACGTTTCCATCGCCCCCCCACAGCGATCGCAGGGCATGCGCGAAGCTACGGGAGCGCGTGTCTTAAACTGTGCCCCGGAGGAACGGAACCGGACCGGGAGGCGGAAACGGGGTTACTCCTCGGTCTCTTCCTCGTCGTCCTCGGACCCCAGGAGGTCGAGTTCCGCGAGGTGCTCTTCGGTTTCCTCGTCCGAGAGCTTCCGGAACTGCTCGTCCTCGACGCTGATCGTCGCGACGCCGATCCCCTCGGGGGAGAGTTCGTCGTTGTTGACGGAGGCGAGCGCCTCCAGCGCGAGGCCGACGCCGGCGTCCAGGTCCATGCCCGCCTCGTAGTGTTCCTCGAGGTACTCGCGGATGTCGCCGCGGTCGGACCCGACGGCCAGGGCCTTCCACTCGTAGGGGGTCCCGGAGGGGTCGGTCTCGTAGAGGCGGGGTTCGCCGTCGGCGATGCCGCCGATGATGAGTGCGACGCCGAACGGGCGGGCGCCGCCGACCTGGGTGTACTGCTGGATGTGGTCGGTGACGGCCTTGGTGAGGGTTTCGACGCCGATGGGTTCGCCGTAGCGCAGCTCGTTGACCTGGGCCTCGCGGCGCGCGAAGTCGATGAGCTGGCGCGCGTCGGCGACGTGGCCGGCGCTGGCGATGCCGATGTGGTCGTCGGCCTTGTGGATCTTCTCGACGCTGGAGCGCTCCATCAGCGGCGAGCGGACCCGCTTGTCGACCGCCAGGACGACGCCGTCTGCCGTTCGGACACCGATGCTCGCTGTACCACGCTTGACTGCCTCGCGGGCGTACTCGACCTGGTAGAGTCGCCCGTCGGGCGAGAAGATCGTGATCCCGCGGTCGTAGGCCTGCTGTTGGGATTGTCCCTGCATAGTTAGGTTTGGTCGCCCCGACGAACGCGCCGGCCGCAGACGCGGGCGGCGGCCGGTTCCTCTGCGCTCCCGTAGACGACGTTTCTCTGGCCGTTGGTTTCGGTCGGCCGCGTATATACTTTTCTTGTCGGACCGCTCGCCCGGGTCGACATTGCGGGCGACGCTCCGGGACTGACGATTTCAGCATCCAAGGGGTGCCGCAGTATACCGTGGCTGGTCGTCGTTGGACACTGTCGGTCGAAGTGGATCGTCGAATGTAGCGGTCGCTCTCCGTGGAGAACAGGTAAACATGGCGTCACGCTCGTCGCTTTCGGCGTAGCCGTACCGAACCGCCTTGGTTCGGAGCGTCGTCTCGCCGATCGGCAGGTCAATCGGCCCGGTGTACAGTCGCCAGTCGGGGTCAGAACCGCTCTCGGTGGTGTATGCGATCGAGGCTCCCTGGGTCGAACAGAACAGTTGCACCTGGGCAGGGGTGTCGAACATCCCGCCGTCCGGCGTTCGATCCGTTCCGCGATTGCCGCGCGCGTTGGGGACGAATAGAGCACCGCGGAGCCGGTCCAGACCGGCCTCGGCCGTGGCGTCGCCGACCAGGTTCTCCGTTTCGTGCGGATCGGTCTCGGTGTCGGACAGCTCCTCCGCCGGCAGCGGCGTCTCGAACCACCGCTCGGCTCCGTCGAGGTCCCCCGATGCTCGCCGTCGCTTGAGTTCTTTCATCACTGGGTGGCGGTTTCGATAGGGGAACCACGGAGTCGGCTCCTCGGGAGCGTAGTTCCTG
>PXRS01000069.1 GCA_003023785.1 Halobacteriales archaeon QS_5_68_33
ACTACCGGTCAGCGTCCGTTGTCGGCCGCCGACCGCTCCGGTCGACCGCCCATCAGCGGCCGGCGGCGACCGTCGCCGTGGTCGTGTCGGACCTCGACCTCCTCGAACGGGTCGCCGACGAACGCGACCGTCGCCTCGTAGTCGATCTCGGTGATACACTGGGTGCACATCCGGTCGGTCCCGCCCTCGCGCTCGGACCCGACGACGACCACGAGCGTGTCGCTCTCGACCCGGACATCGGCGAGGACGGCCGTGTAACAGGCGTCGTTGCCCCAGATCGTCCCGGTGACGGTGACCTCGCGGTCGCCGACGGAGACGGACGCGTCGTCGACCTGCCCGCCGCACTCGCTGGCGGTAACCGACAGCGACTCGTCGGTCACGCGGTCGGGTATCGGCGTCGTCCCCGGAGTCCCGTCCGGGCTCTCGGTCCCCCGATCGTCGGGGGTGTCACTGCGGGTGTCGGTCGATCCGTCGGCGTCGGTCGGCACGTCCGTCGGGGTGTTGGCGTCGTCGGCGAGACAGCCAGCGGTCAGGGTGAGCGCGCCCGCGGCGAGGCCACGGAGGAGGGGCCGCCGTCTCATACGTGAGGGGACGTGTTCGTCGATAAAGGCCCTTGTGTGGTTTCATACGGTCGGTTGTAAATCGTGTCCGGATTTCGTCAAACTGGTTGCGAAATACCGGTACATCGGTACAACCGACCGTATCAATCGCGTATTCGTCTCCGAGGGGCCGTCCGACGACGAACTCGCGGCGGCGGTCGACTGGATGGCCGGCGCGAGGGTCCGCTCCCGGTCACCTGCCGTTGCTCTTTCCGTTTCCATTTCCGCCGCCGTTCCCGCGGCCGGGACCGAAGTTCCGCGTGGTGACGACGCCGGGGTCGTCGTTCAGGTTGGACTCCGTATCGCGGACGCGCCCGCTCCCGAGTCGGAGGTCCGAGCCGACGCCGGCGGCCACGTCGTTCAGGTGCGAGCGCTGGCTCGCCGGGGCGCGACCGCTGCCCACGAGCATCACCGCGCCGCCGTCGTCGGCGAAGGAGGCCACCGCGTCGAGTTCGGCGTCGGCGAACCCGAACCGGGGCGTCGTGACGACGAGCGCCTTCGCCTCGTCGAGTCGGTCGCCCGACGCCGCCGAGGTCAGGTCGTTGACCTGCTCGAAGGCGGCGTCCTGGCCCTCCAGGTACCGCCCGAAGTAGGCGGCGTCCTCGCTGGAGAGCGCGTAGTCGAGACCGAACTGGCCGTGCCCGCCCTCGATGAGCACCGGCCCCTCGTCTTTGGCGAGTTCGTCGACCAGTCCGGCGACGAACGCGAAGTTCTCGTAGCCCGACGTGTCCACCGGGTATCCCTCCGCGGCCTCGTAGTCCTCGCTGATGAGGGGTGCGCCGAGGTACGCGACGTTGGCGCTCTTGTCCACTGCGGCCAGCGGGACGTCGCCCCGATAGGTCGTGTCGGCGCCCTCCTGTTCGGCGCTCGATTCGGCGAAGGCACGGACGTGGCCGGGCGGAACCCGTCTTCCGTCCCGGACGATGCTCGCCGGATCCGGGGCGAATATCTCGGCGACGGGGCGGTCGCGGATCGGCGGCGAGTCGTCGGGGTTGCTCGCGGCCCACAGGCCCGTGCCGGCGTCGCGGGCCGCGTCCTCGACGGTCCAGAACTCGTCGTGGCGGCTGAAACTCGACCCGTAAACGCGGGCGTACCCCTGCCGGACCGCCTCGGTGTTGTAGAGGGTATCCCGCGACCCGTCGCCGGTCGCGTCGTAAGTCAAATACCCCAGGATCCGCCCGAAGTCGTCGTAGACGGCAGATTGCGGGTCGAACGAGAGCGTCAGCCGCGCCCCGACGGGGAGTTCGCGGCCGGCGAACTCGGAGGCGCGCTCGCCCCACGCGGCGAGATAGGGGTACTCGGCGTCGGGCGGCACGGACGTGTCGTCGGCGTCGAGATACGGGAACTCCTCGGTGTTGAGAACGGAGGTCAGGATGTCGAAGTTCTGGCCCTCGTTGTTCTCGTTGTCTCCGACCTGGTCGTCGTTGTACCGGAAGCCCGCGTCGAGGGCGTCGAGGATGCCGTTGAGCGTGGCCGTGCCGTCGAAATCGCGGAAGTCGGCGACGCCGTGACAGAGGACGACGCCGCCGTCGTCGACGAACGACCGGAGGGCGCTGCGCTCCTCGTCGGTGAAGGGCGCACCCTCGTCGGGCGTCACGACCACGTAGCCGTCGGCGTCGTCGGTACGCTCGGGGACGCTCGTCGTCGCCTCGACGGTGTAGCCGGCGTCCTCGGCCGCGGACTCGAACGTCGAGAAGTTCGCGAGGCGGTAGTCCTCGAACTGGTCGTGGCCCTCGTCCCAGAGAACAGTACCGGAACCGATCTGCTCGTCCCAGACGTTGAGGAGGAACTCGTCCTCGTTGCCGGGGCCGGCGAGGTCGGCGCCGTCGCTGACGAGGTTCGCGCCGAACGCGACCACGCCGGCGTCGTCGTCGATGGCCGCCAGCGGGATCGGCTCGCCGCCGTAGACGTACGCGTCCCCGTCGCCGTCGGCGTCCTCGTTGACGGCGGTGGGTTCGGCCCAGACCGCGACGAGCGACTCGTCGGTCAGCGCCCCCTTCGACGGGTCGACGAGGCTGGAGGTCGAGTAGAAGTTCAGTTCGCCCACGTCCCGGACCGAGTCGTCGCCGTCGTCGGACTCGCCCTCCGGCGGCTGGGGCGCCTCGTCGGCGATGCCCTCCCACTCCTCGGGGCGCTCGGCGTCGGCGTTGGCCGCCGTCTCGGGCGTGTCGATGCCCAGCACCCGGATCGGCCGCTCGGGCTGGCCCGCCTCGTCGGCGAACGCCACGTCGACGGTGTCGCCGTCGGTCGGCGAGACGACCTCGACCTCGTAGGACTCGGCCGGGTCCAGGTCGAGACCCAGGCCGTCGCGCTCCGCGAAGAAGGGGAACGCGTCGTTGAACTGGCCGGTCGTGGGGACGAACGCCACGCCGGCGTTGGATTCCTCGTCCTCGACCTGGTCGTCGTTGAACCGGAAGCCCGCACCCAGCGCCGACGCGAGCGCGTTCAGGTTGTCCGTCTCGTCGAAGTTCCGGAAGTCCGACTGGTCGTGGAGGAACACCGCGCCGCCGTCGTCGACGAAACCCGCGAGCGCGTCCCGCTCGCTCCCGCTGAACGCGTCGGACGGCGAGGTGACCACCACGCCGTCGGCGTCGCCGAGGTCGTCTGCGAGGTTCTCGGTGGCCTCGACCGTGTAGCCGTTGTCCTCGGCGTACCGCTCGAAAGAGCCGAAGCGGTCGAGCGCGTAGAACTGGCCGTGGCCCTCGTCCCAGAGCACAGTACCGGAACCGATCTGCTCGTCCCAGACGTTGAGGAGGAACTCCTCGTTGCCAAAGCGGAAGTCGGCGTCGTCGTTCGCGACCATCGCGCCGAACCCGACGACCGACCCGTCGACCCCGACCAGCGGAATCCGCTGGTCGTCGCCGTAGTCGCCAGCGTCGCCGTCGTCGTCGGAGTCGACGTTCGTCGCGGTGGGTTCGGCCCACACCGCGACCAGCGATTCGTCGGTCAGCGGGTCCCCGGCGGCGTCTAGGAGACTCGACGTCGAGTCGAAGGCCAGGTCGGCGATCCTGGCCTGTCCCAACGCCCGACGGGTCCCCTGCCCGGCCAGGACGCTCCCGGCGACCGTCGCTGCTGTCGTTCGCAGGAAAGTGCGTCGCTGCACAGGCGTTCCCCGGGGCCCTGCTATTTGTCGTTTTATAATTTTTGTACGTTCGGATGAGTATCCATCATGATTCCCGGATCCACACCCCACAGGACTCGGCTGCTACCCGTCGTCCGACCCTGTCGCGACCACGTCGCCCCCGCAGGATGGACACTCCGAACGGTCGACGCCGACGGGCTGACCACAGTCGACACACTCCCGGTCCGAGTCCGTTTCGGTGGCAGTTTCGCCGGCGCTCTCCCCGCTGACAGTCTCCTCGGCGGCGTCCTCGGCTCGTTGTTTGAACGACTCGACCGTGCGGCCGAGGTTCTCGAACAGTCCCATTATTCGACCGAGACGACCTCAACCTCGAACTCCAGGGTCTCGCCCGCGAGTTCGTGGTTGAAGTCGACGCGGACGGTCTCGCCCTCGACGGCGACGACTTCGCCGGGGAGGCCCTGCTCGGTCTGGACCTCCATGCCCTCCTGGGGGTCGCGACCGCCGATCATGGCCGAGAATTCGTCGGCGGCGTACTCGACCACGCGGTCCTCGGTGCGCTCGCCGTAGCCCTCCTTCGGCGGTACGGTGACCGTCTCCTCGTCGCCGGCTCCGAGGCCCACCAGCCCGTTTTCCAGGCCCTGGATGATCTCGCTCTCGCCCATCTCGACCGTGAGCGGGTCGTACTCGCGGTCGGGGTGGTGGTCGAGGCCCGCCTCGGTCGCGACCGATTCCCGGGAGGTGTCGAAGACCGTCCCGTCGGGGAGTCGGCCGACGTACTCGATGTTGACCGTGTCGCCTGTCTCGATCGCCATACGTATCTCAGGGGGAGCGCGCGGATAAGGATGTGTGTCGGCGTCCGGTCCTCGCCGTCGACCGATCGGCCCGCTGGTTACGCGTTCGTCTCGTAGAGGTCCCCGTCCTCGTCGTAGCGCGCCTCGAAGATGCGGTCGAACTGCTCGTCGGTGATCGAGACGCCGATGGCGTCGAGGTTCTCGTCGAGCTGGTCGACCGTGCGGGCGCCGACGATGGGCACGCAGTCGAAGTCGGGCTGGTCCATGAGCCAGCGCAGGGCCACCTGTGCGGGCGTCGCGTCCGCCTCGTCGGCGACGGCCCGTACCTCGTCGAGGACGTGCCAGCCGCGCTCGGAGACGTACCAGTCCGTGAACATCTCGTCGAAGTCGGCGCGGGTGTCCGCGGGCGCGTCGATGTCGTACGTGCCGTCGCCGACGCGCTCGTACTTGCCGGTGAGAAAGCCGCCCGCCAGCGGCGAGTACGGGCAGACGGCGATGTCCTGGTCGGCACAGACGTCCAGGTACTCCGCGACGTCCTCGTAGTAGGCGGCGTGGAAGAGCGGCTGGGTGACGGAGAAGGCCTCGTAGTTGTTCACGTCGGCTTTCCAGAGCCCCTTCGCGAGTTTCCACGCCTCACACGTCGAGATGCCGACGTAGTGGACCTTCCCGTCGCTCACCAGGTCGTCCACCGCGCGGAGCGTGTGCTCGACCGGCGTCTCGTCGTCGAAGCGGTGCAGGTAGAGGACGTCCAGGTAGTCGGTCCCGAGGCGGTCGAGCGACCCCTCGACTTCGGCGCGGACGTTCTTCTTCGAGAGGTTCTCCTGGAAGCGCGAGACGGTCGACCAGAAGCACTTCGACGCGACCACGAAGTCCTCGCGGTCGCGGTCGTCGAGCCATTCGCCGATCCAGCGTTCGGAGTCGCCACCGCCGTAGCCGTTGGCGGTGTCGATGAAGTTCCCGCCGCGCTCGGCGTAGGCGTCGAGCAGTTCGTGGGCGTCCCCGCGGGCCGTCTCGACGACGCCGCCCGTCTCCTTGCCGAACCGCCAGGTGCCGAGACACACCGGCGACACTTCCAGTCCTGTGGAACCGAGTCGTCTGTACTCCATACCCGTCGATGGGACTCGCGGCGGATAAGGGGTTGCGACCCGGCCCCGCCTGCCGGGACCGGCTGTCGGCGGCCCGAGCGTTCGCCCCACGCTCGTCGCGGCCGCCGTCGGACCATTCATGCCCGTCGGGCACCTACCCGAGTGTATGAGCGAACAGGAGCGACTGCCCGAAACCGAGGCGGAGTGGCGCGAGCGACTCACTGACGACGAGTACCACATCCTCCGGGAGGCGGGGACCGAACCCCGAAACACCTCCGACCTGCTCCACGTCGAGGCGGACGGCACCTTCCGGTGTGCCGGTTGCGGGCAGGAACTGTTCGAGTCGGACGCGAAGTTCGAGTCCGGCACCGGGTGGCCGAGTTTCCTCGAACCCGCCGCGGAGGCGGCCGTCGACACCCAGCCCGACGACGGACTGCTCGGGGCCCGCACCGAGGTTCTCTGTCGCAACTGCGGGGGCCACCTCGGCCACGTCTTCGACGACGGGCCACAGCCGACGGGACTGCGCTACTGCATCAACGGCCTCGCTCTCGATTTCGACCCCGGGGAGTGACCCGCGAGGCTTTTCGGCGCCGGCGGCCAACCGGCGGTATGTTCGACACCCGCCCGGACCGGGACGGCGAGGTGGTGCTGGTCGGGCGCTCCAACGTCGGCAAGTCGACGCTGATGCGCGAGCTCACGGGACACACGTTCGAGACCGGCCGGCGCCCGGGCGTCACCCGCGAGCCCAACCACTTCGACTGGGCCGGCGACGACTTCGTGATCACCGACCTCCCCGGCTTCGGGTTCATGGAGAGCGTCCCCGAGGCGGTCCGCGAGCGGACCAAGACCGACATCGTCCGCTACATCGAGGACCACGCCGACGAGATCCTCGTGGGCGTCCTCGTCGTCGACGGCAAGGCCGCCGTCGACATCATCGACCGCCACTCCAGTCCCGACGAGGTCCCCTACGACGTCGAGATGTTCCGCTTCCTGCGGGACGTGGACGTCCCGACGGTGGTCGCCGTCAACAAGATGGACAAGGTCGACGACCGGGACGAGCGCCTGAACGAACTCGCCGAGCGCCTCGGCCTCGTCCCCCCCTGGCAGCAGTGGCAGGAGACGGTCGCCCCCATCAGCGCCAAACGGGGAAACGTTTCGGCGCTGACCGAGGCCGTCCGCTACCACCTCCACGAGCAGGAACGCGACGACCTGTTCAAGCATTTTTGAGCGATGCCCCGGGGAATCTTCCGGTCGCTCCCCGGGACGAAAGCCTGTTTACTCCCGGCCCACGTGTGTCCCCTAATGAGCGACTCGGACGGGCCGATGCAGGTGGACGACCCGAACTACCACAGCGTCAACCACACGGCCGCACAGACGTGTGGGTGGACGAAGAACGCGCTCGAAGTGCAACGAGCGCTGTGTCTTCTGCTGGCGCGACCACGCCGGCCACGCCTACGAACTCGGCGACGTCGAATGGGACGACCCCGCGGCCGTCGCCGACGCCTCCCTCGAACTGCAGCGGGAGATCCTCTCGGGCTTTGGCGGCAACGACGCCGTCCCCCGTGAACGCTTCGAGGAGGCCATGGAACCGCGCCACGTCGCCATCTCGCTCGACGGCGAACCCTCCCTCTATCCCTACCTGCCCGAACTCATCGAGGAGTTCCACGCCCGCGACATCACGACGTTCCTCGTCTCGAACGGCACGAAACCCGAGGTGCTGGCGGCGTGTGACCCCACACAGCTGTACGTCAGCGTCGACGCCGCCGACCGCTGGACGTTCGACGAGACCGTCAAGGCTGTCGAGGACGACGCCTGGGAGCGCCTCGTCGACACGCTGGACGTCCTCGCCGCAAAGGACGAAACCCGAACCGTCCTCCGGACGACGCTGGTCAAGGGCCACAACATGCACCACCCCGGGTGGTACGCGACGATGTTCCGGCGGGCCGACCCCGACTTCGTCGAACTCAAAGCGTACATGCACGTCGGCCACTCGCGGGGCCGCCTCGACCGCGACTCGATGCCCGACCACGACGAGGTGCGCGAGTTCACCGAGGCGGTACAGACGCACATGCCCGACCACGACGTGATGAAGGAGGTCCCCGTCTCCCATGTCACCCTCCTCTCGCGGACCGACGACACCTGGGTTCCGAAACTCCGGAAGGACAGCGACTTCTGGGCGCGGGACCCCTACGCCGAGGCCGGCGACTGACCGCCCCTCTCACGTTCGGCCTTACACTTTTGAGACGCGTCACGGTTTCGATACACTTATCCGGACGTGGCGGCAATGTCGGGGTATGACAGGAGTCACGGCGGCGGTGGTGGGCCACGCCGAGCTGGCGACGCTGAAGTCGCTGGCGCTGGAACACGGCCTCGACGGCGAGGCAAAGATCTCGTGTTCGGCGCTGGCCGACCGGCTCGACGCCTCGACGCAGACGGCCTCGCGGCGCCTCCAGCGCCTGGAGGAGGCCGGCCTGCTGGAGCGGGAGATCGTCGGCGACGGCCAGTGGGTGGCGGTCACCGACGACGGCGAGCGCGCTCTCCAGCACGAGTACGCCGACTACCGGCGCATCTTCGAGCGCGACGCCACGGTCGAGTTGCGCGGCGACGTGACCAGCGGCATGGGCGAGGGTCGCCACTACATCTCGCTGTCGGGCTACATGCGCCAGTTCGAGTCCAAGCTGGGCTACGAACCGTTCCTCGGGACGCTCAACCTGGAACTCGACCCCGACAGCGTCCGCGAGCGCGGCCGGCTCACCGCCCTCGAACCCGTCACCATCGAGGGGTGGGCGGACGAGGAGCGGACCTACGGCCCGGCCTACTGCTACCCGGCGACCGTCGAGAACGAGGCCGGCGAGAGCCAGGAAGCGTGTCACGTCATCACCCCCGAGCGCACCCACCACGGCGACGACCAGCTCGAGGTGATCGCGCCGGTGAAACTCCGCGAGGCGCTCGACCTGGACGACGGGTCGACGCTCGCCGTCCGTGTCTCCGAACAGTGACCCGTCCCGCACGCCGTCGCCCGGGGGGTCTGCCGTGACGGCCGACGCGTCCGGGTCGGGGTCCGAATCGACGGGAGCCGAATCGACCGGGGCCGAATCGGGCGGGTCCGGCGACTCGACCGGGGACATCGAGCGCGCGGTCGCGGCCGTCCGACGGGGCGAGCCCGTCTTGATTCACGACGCCGCCGACCGCGAGGGCGAGACGGACCTCGTCTACCCCGCCGGCGCGGTCACGCCCGAGGCGGTCGCGCGGATGCGCAACGACGCGGGCGGCCTCGTCTGCGTCGCGCTCTCTGACGCGGTCGCGCGGGCCTTCGAGTTGCCCTACCGGCAGGACGTCATGGACCACCCCGCCGCGGCCGACCACGACCTGGGTTACGACGAGCGCTCCTCGTTCTCGCTCACCGTGAATCACCGCGACACCTACACGGGGATCACCGACGTCGACCGCACGCTCACGATCACGCGCCTGGCCGAGGCCGCCGCTGACCCCGCCACCGTGGAGTTCGCCGCCGAGTTCCGCGCGCCGGGCCACGTCCACCTCCTGCGGGCCGCTCCCGGTCTGGTCGCCGACCGCGAGGGCCACACCGAACTCGCCCTGGTCCTCGCGGCGGCCGCCGACCGCCCGCCCGCGATGGTCGTCTGCGAGATGCTCGACGACGGGACCGGCGGCGCGCTCTTGCCGGCGGCCGCCCGCGAGTACGCACAGCGCCACGGCCTCGTCTACGTCGAGGGCAGCGAGGTCGTCCGCGCGCTTGCGGCCGACGAGTCGGGTAACTGACACACCGGTTGTAACAGTGTACCGATGATTCGCCGGGCGAGCGGATCTCGGAACTGATTTACAACCGACCGTATGAAGACGCGGCCGTCCCGAGTCGGAAGCGATGACAGGTTCGACGCGACGACGCGTGCTCGCGGGACTCGGCGCAGCGGCGACCGGCGCGCTCGCGGGATGTTCCGGCGATGGGCCCGAGGGGGACGTCCAGGTCGGTCCCGGCGGGGCCAACGCGTTCGACCCCGAGGAGCACACCGTGGGCGTCGGCGGGACGGTGACGTGGGTGTTCGCCAGCCCCAACCACAACGTCTCGGGCGTCCCCGACCACTCGCCGCGGACGTCCATCCCCGACGGCACCGACCCCTTCGCTAGTTACGGCGTCGATGGCAGCCCCAACGAGACCGCCGAACAGGGAAGCACCTTCGAACACACCTTCGAGACGCCCGGCGAGTACACCTACGTCTGTATCCCCCACGTCCGCCAGGGGATGGTCGGGACTATCGTCGTCGAGGAGTGATGCGGTCGGTTGTCGATCAGTTCCGGATCTCGTCGGACCGGTCGGCGAAACACCGGTACATCGGTACAACCGACCGTACGAGGGGGGCATTCCCCAGTGGACGGGCTGGCCACCGCCCGCGAGTCGTCGGTCACGGCTCCGGGAGGACGTGGACCCGGTCGGTGTCGAGCGCGAGCGAGACCTCCTCGCCGGCGGCCGGCGCTTCCGTCGGGTCGAACCGGAGCGTGAGCGACTCGCCGTCGGGCAGTTCCGCGACCGCCCGGACGTGTTCGCCGAGGTAGAACCGCTCGCGGACGGTCGCCGAGAACGGCCCGCCGCCGAGTTCGAACGCCTCCGGGCGGACGACGACGGTCACCTCGCCGTCGTCGCCGTTGGGGGCCGGCGCCGTGGCGTGGCCGAAATCGAGGCGGCCGTCGCGGGCGGTCGCCGCCAGACGGTTCGAGGTGCCCACGAAGTCGGCGACGAAGTCGTTGGCCGGGCGCTCGTACACCTCGTCGGGCGTCCCGACCTGCTCGATGGTGCCGTCGTTCATGACGGCGATGCGGTCACACATCACCATCGCCTCGGCCTGGTCGTGGGTGACATAGAGCGCCGTCACGTCCAGGTCCTCGAGCAGGCTGCCGATCTCACGCTGGAGGCGGGACTTGAGCTTCGCGTCCAGGCCCGTCATCGGTTCGTCGAGCAGGAGGACCCGCGGTTCGATGGCGAGCGCGCGAGCCAGGCCGACGCGCTGTTGCTGGCCGCCCGAGAGGGTGGTCGGGTCGCGGTCGGCCAGTTCGCCGATGTCGAGCAGCTCCAGGAGGTCCGTCGCGCGCTCGGCGCGCTCGACTTTCGGGAGCGAGCGCATCTTCAGGCCGAACTCGACGTTCTCCCGGACGGTCATGTTGTCGAACAGGGCGTAGGACTGGAAGACCAGTCCGACGTCGCGGGCCTCGGGCGGGGCGTTCGTGACCTCCTGGCCGCCGAACTCCACCGCGCCCTCGGAGGGCGTCTCGAACCCCGCGACCGTCCGCAGGGTGGTCGTCTTGCCACACCCCGAGGGGCCGACGAGGCCGAGCGTCTCGCCGGGTTCGACGGTCACGGAGACGTCGTCGACCGCCAGGGTGTCGCCGAAGCGTTTCGTCACGCCGTCCAGGGTTACGCGTTCCGGCATTAGCGGACACCTCCGAGCGCGAAGCCGCGCTGGCCGACCGCCTGCAGGAGCGCCGTCACGACGACGACGATGGCGAAGTAGACCGAGATGGCCGCCGCCGCCTGCAGGAACGGGTTGTTCGAGATGTTCTCGAACAGGAACAGCGAGAACGGTTTCGGACCGCTGGAGTAGACGATGTACGAGAAGTTGAACTCGGCGGCCGCGAGCGTCCAGCAGACGATGGCCCCGGCGACGATCCCGGTCTTGGCGTTCGGGACGACCACGGTGAGGAAGGTCCGCGGCCAGGAGGCCCCCAGCGAGCGGGCGCTCTCCTCCAACTGTCGGAGGTCCATCGACTCGAACGACGACTGGACGGCGAGCACCATGTACGGCGCTTTCAGCAGCGAGTAGCCGATCATGAGCCCGACGGCGCTGGGCAGGTCCGAGTAGGTCTTCAGGAACGCCACCCCGAGGATGATCCCCGGGACGACGGGGAGGACGGCGAACGTGTTGAGCCAGCCCCGCCCGTAGAAGTCGTACCGGGTCACCGCGTAGGCGATGGGGACGCCCACGAGCAGGTTGATGACCACGCCGCCAAGCGCGAGCAGCATGCTGAAGCCGATCGTGACGGGGATCGGGACCCCGAAGACGGTCCAGAACCCGCCGAGCCCGCGCTGTGCGCCCAGATCCGTCTGGGTGAGCCCGAGCGCCTGCCGCCAGTTGACGAGCGTCAGGAACTCCCCGTCCCGGACGAACGTCGGCAACACGCCGGCCCACTCGTGGGCGAACGACGCCGCGAACGTCGCCAGAACCGGCAGGATCAGGAAGACGACCGTCACGAGGACGGTCCCGACGACCAGCGGCCGGCCGAGCGCCGTCGCCAGCTGGCTGAACGCTCCGGGGTCGCGGGTCGGGACCGCACCGTCCATCGCCGGGAGGCCGCCGTCGGTCCGGGGGTCGGTTTCGGCATCGGAGTCGGCGGGCCCCGCCGGCAGGTCGGTCCCGGTCTCGGCGTCGGCCGGACGGTCGGGTGCGTCGGTCATCCGGTCACCTCCGCGCTGGTAAAGCGCAGGCTCAGGAACGTGAAGCCGACCGTGAAAAAGAAGAAGAGACCGGCTAGCGCCGAGGCCGTCGGGAGGTCGTAGCCGACCTTGAGGATCTGGTCGAACCGGAACGTGACCACCGACAGCGCCTTCAGGACGAGGACGGTCCCGAAGATGGCCAGCGCCGTCCGGAAGGTGAGGATGACCGCGCCGACGATGCCCGGGCGGATCTGGGGGAGCGTGACGTACCGGAACGTCTGCCAGGGCGTCGCGCCCAGCGCGCGGGCGGCCGCCTCGGCGTCGGTGTTGACCTCCGCGTACGCGCCCCGCAGGAGGAAGGTCGCGCGTGGCACCATCGAGTAGAGGTACCCGAGAAAGAGGCCGAAGACCGCGATGGTCGTCCCCGAGGGGCGGCCGGTGAGTTTGACCTCGTTGGAGGTCACTGCCGGGAACAGCGACGCCTCGCCGCCGAGCCAGACGAAGACGTTCGTCAGGAGGCCGGTCTTGCCGAACCAGACGATCATCATGAACGCGGCGACGATCCCGGGGAGACTGATCGGGAAGGAGATGAGCGTCACGAGCAGTCCCTCGCCGGGGAGGTCGTACTTCTCCAGCGCGTGGGCGATGACGATCCCCAGCGCGACGCTGGCGACGGTCGTCACCGCGCCGAACCACAGCGAGTTCCAGATCACCTCGCCGTAGACGGGGTCGGCATCGACCGCCGACCCAACCCCGGGGACGAACGCGAGGATCGACGCCAGGAGCGTGACCCAGGCGTCGAACTGGACGCCCGCGGTCGCGGTGAGGTACTCCTCGGCGACCGAGATGCGGAACATCACGACCAGCGGCACGACCGCGCCGAACACCGCCAGCGCGACGAACGGGAGCGCAAGTGCCGCGATCCGGCGGCGCTCGCGGTCGGTTTCGGTCGTCGGCGAGAGGAGCGCCTCGGTCCCGGTCCGGAGCCGAGCGACCAGCGGTCCCTCGTCCAGGGTCGACATCTCAGTACCCGGTCAGGCCGACGCCCGTGCCGATGTCCTCGATGATGCTGTCCTGGTTCTCGACCATCTGCTGGTAGTCGACCTGGAACTCCGCCTCGGCGTACGCGTCCTGGCTGGGGAACTGGTCGGGCATGTCCAGTTCCGGCGCGCGGATCGGCCGGACGAACGCGTCGAGGAAGCGGCGCTGGCCCGCCTTCGAGAGCACGAAGTCCATGAACAGTTTGCAGGCCCCGGGGTTGGGCGCGCCCTCGAGCATCCCGTAGCCGTATGGCTGGTTGAACGCGCCGGGCTCCCCGTCGGGGCCGGTCAGCAGCGCCACGCCGACCTTCTCCTCGGCGATGGAGTCGGCGTTGTGCTTCAGGTCCAGGCCCGTGTAGTCGTACTCGACGAACGTCGTCACCTCGCCCTTGGTGAACTTCTGCTCGACGTTGCCGGCGAAGACCGCGCCGGCGTCTTTCATCTCGTTGTAGTAGTCGATGACGGGCTGAACGTCGTCCAGCGACCCGCCGTAGGCGTTGTTGATCGAGAGCGCGCCGGCGAGGCCGACCGCGGCGTTGGGCGGCTGGAACTGCGTGTTGGCCGCGATCTCCGGCTTCCGGAGGTCCTCCCAGGTCTCGGGCGGGTCGATGCCCTCCTCCTCGTAGAGGTCCCTCCGGTAGGTGACCGTCGTGGTCATCCGCCGGGTGGCGGTCATGTGCCCGTTGTCGGTCTTGAGCTTCTCGGGCACCGTGTCCCAGTTGGCCGGCTTGTAGGCCTGGGTGAGCCCGTCCTCCATCGCGAGGATGCCGAACGTATACCCCCCGTTGTACGCGGAGTGGGTCGGGTCCTGGGCGTTGTTGCGCAGGTCCGTGAGCGCCTCCCCGGAGGAGCGCTGGTCGTCGTTGAGCGCGACGCCGTACTCCCCCTCGAAGGCCTCCATCTGGGCCCCCCAGTTCGACCAGCCCGTCTGGACAGCGTAGACGAACAGTTTGTCCGGGAACGTCGCCGCGTCGACCGTCGTCCGGTGATCGCCGTGGCCCACTTCGTAGGTCTCGCCCGACGCGGTGTCGCCGGACCCGCCCCCGGAGCCGTCACCGCTCGATCCCCCGTCGTCGGCCGACCCGCCCGCGCCGGAACAGCCCGCGAGTCCCGCCGCGATCGCCGCACCCGTACCGGTCAGAAACCGCCGTCGTGTCCGTGGCATACGTGTGGTTCCCCGGGATCCCCCCGAAAAGAGGTTGCTAAGATGACTATACCCCGGTATTTCCGCGTCCGGACGGGACACACCGCTCGGGAGCCGACCCGAACGCTACTGTCGGCTATGTATCCGTCGCGGAGGCGTCACTCGTGATAGGTCGGCGCCGCCCGCTCGACGACCTCGCAGGCCAGCGCCTCGAAGTCCGCCACCCCGGGGACGACGTCCACCGCGACGCCCGCGTCCTCGGCCGTCTCGCGCGTCGGGTCCCCGATCGCACCGACGACCGCCTCTGCCAGGCCCGCGAGCGCGGCCTCGCGGATCCCCCGGTCGGCCGCCGCCTCGAGGAAGTGCTCGACGGTCAGCGACGAGGTGAAAAGCGCCGCGTCGAGGTCGCCGCGGGCGGCCAGTTCGGCCGACTCGCCGGCGCCCTCGGGACGGCTCAGCCGGTAGAGGACCGTCTCACGGACGGTCGCGCCGGCCGATTCCAGCCCCTCGACCAGGGCGTGGGACCCGTGGTCCGACCGGGCGAGTTCGACCGCCGCGCCCGCGACGTCGTCCGCGAGGGCGTCGACCAGTCCCGCCGAGGAGTACTCCGCGGGGACGACGTCGACCGGGTAACCGTGCTCGCGGAGCGCGTCGGCGGTCGAGGCGCCGATGGCGACGACCGTCGCCTCGCCGGGTTCCCAGCACCGGTCTCCTCCCTCCAGGGGACGCTCGCCGGCGGCGATTTCGACGCCGGTCTTGCTCGTGAACACGACGTAGTCGGCCCCGCGGGGTCGCTGGCCGGTGGGGTCGACGGCGAGCATCGGGTCCGGGACCGGCGTGGCACCGAGCGACTCCAGCAGGGCGACCGCGTCGGCCAGGCGGTCGTCGTCGGGACGGAACACGCCCACGCGCATCCGCGGTTCCGGTTCGTCGGAACCCGCGGCGCCGGCCGGGGTGTCGGCGTCGCTCCCGCGGGCCGGCTCGTCGCCGCTCATCGCTCACCCGACCCGGCGTCCGGGCCGTACCCGCGGAGGAACGCGACGACGCGCTCGCGCTCGCCGGCCACGTCGCCGATCACGGTGACCGCGGGGGGTTCGATGCCGGCCTCGTCGCGGGCGTCGACGATCGTGTCGAGCGTGCCGGTGACGACTCGCTGGTCGGGCCAGGTGGCCCGCTCGACCAGCGCGACCGGCGTGTCGGGGTCCATGCTGGCCTCGCGGAGCGCGGCGGTGTAGTCGGGCAGTTTCCCGACGCCCATCAGGACGACGATGGTGCCGCCGGTGGCCGCCAGCGCTTCCCAGTCGACGGCCGATTCGTCCTTCGTGGGGTCCTCGTGGCCGGTGACAAAGGAAACGGAGGAGGCGTGGTCGCGGTGGGTGACGGGGACGCCGGCGACGGCCGGCCCCGCGATGGCGGAGGTGACCCCCGGCACGACCTCGAACGGGACGCCGTGTTCGGCGAGGTAGGCGGCCTCCTCGCCGCCGCGCCCGAAGACGAACGGGTCGCCGCCCTTGAGTCGGACCACCGTCTCCCCCTCGCGGGCGAGTTCGACCAGCCGCTCGTTGGTGACCGACTGTGGCGTGCGGTCGCCGCCCGCGCGCTTGCCGACGTCCTCCCGGCGCTTCTCGGGTATCAGGTCGAGTATCTCCGGTCCCGGGAGTTTGTCGTGGAGGACGACGTCCGCTTCATCGAGAAGGCGGCGGGCTTTCACCGTCAGCAGGTCGGGGTCGCCGGGACCCGACCCCACGAGGTAGACGGTGCCGGTCACGAGGCGCCCCCGTCGCCGTCGGGCGTTCCATCGCGTTCCGGCGTTTCGTCGTCCGTCTCTGCTCTCGTCCCGCCGGGTTCGGTGTCGGCGTCCCGACGGGCCCGTTCGACGATGTCGGCGGCCCCCCGGTCGGCGAGGTCGGTCGCGAACGCGCGGGCCGCCGCGGCGTGGCGCTCGACCGGGAGTTCCCGGGTCGCGCGCACCTCCTCCTCGCCCTCGCGGTCGAGCACCCGGACGGTGGTCCGGACGACCGACCCCTGGAGGACCGCGTGGATGCCGACCGGCGCGACACACCCCCCGCCCAGCGTTTCTAACACCGTTCGCTCGACGGTCGTCTCGACCCGGGTGTGGGGGTGGTCCAGCACCGACCGGACCGCCTCGACGAGGTCGCCCGCCTGCGCCGTGACGGCGAGCGCGCCCTGTCCCGGCGCCGGGACGAACGTCTCCGGCGGGAGTCGCTGGTGCGGGACGTGATGCAGCAGTCCCGACCGCTCCAGGCCCACCTCCGCGAGGACGATGGCGTCGTATTCGGCGTCGACCTGCCGCTCCAGCGAGCGACGCTCGATCTCCGAGCGGTCGTCGAACCACTCCTCGACGGTCCGGTCGAAATCGGGTTCGTCGCCCGCCGCGTCGCCGTCACTATCACCCGTGCCGGCTTCGTTCCCGTCCTCGACCTCGGCTTCCATCCGGCGCTGGTGTTCGCGCTGGCGGGACGGCGCGAGGAGTTTCTCGACGCGCGTGTCGACGTTGCCCCGCAGCGGTTCGACCGCCAGGTCCGGGCGCTCGGCGAGCACCTGGGCGCCCCGCCGCAGACTCGAAGTGCCGACGGTCGCGCCCGTCGGGAGTTCCGACAGCGTGGCCCCGTCGGGCGTGACGAACACGTCGCCGGGCGTGCCGCGCTCGGGGACACCGGCGATGGCGAGGTCCCCGGGCATCTCGGTAGGCATGTCCTTCATCGAGTGGACCGCGGCGTCGAGGTCGCCCGAGAGCACTTCCTCGTCCAGGTCGCGAACGAACGCGCCGGTCTTGCCCAGTCGGCGGACCAGTTCGTCGGTCACCCGGTCGCCCGTCGTCTCGACGGTCACGACCTCGACCTCGAACCGGCGGTCCGTCAGGCGGTCGGCGACGGTTGCCGCCTGGCGTCGCGCCAGGTCCGACCCCCGCGTCCCCAGTCGGATCGTCCGGCCGCGCATGCTCATTGGCCTTCCTTCGACGGTCCGTGGTGAAAAGCACACCACTTCTCGACCACGGAAAGTATATAGAAGATGATGGGAATCCGCGCCACGTCGCGGCAGCCCATAAAGCCGTGAACTACCCCTGCCTACTCGCCGCCTTCTGTGGCTCTTTGAGGCAGGGGCTTCCCGCTTCAACGACGCGCTTTGCAGACACTCTCCGGGTGTCCGCAGGGAGCGCAGTCTCCACGGGCGTTCCTTCGGAGTGAACCACTCCTAACTTCGATAGACCGCGAGAAAGCACGTTGAACGCCGCATTCCTGTCACGATCCGTCTTGAACCCACAGGACGGACACGAGTGTGTCCGCACCCACAGCGGCTTCTCGGATTCGACGCCACACCGAGCACACTCTCTGGTCGTCCCCTCCGGCTCCACTTCCACCACGCGACACCCGTTTCTCTCGCCGTGATGTTTGAGAACGTGGATGAAGCCTCGCCATCCGACCTCGGCCTTGTTCCGCGCATTCCCACCGTCTTCGAGCATCCCCCGCACATCGAGGTCTTCGACGAACACCGCATCGTACTCGTGGGTGTAGAAGTGGGCGAGCTTGTGCTTGAAGTCGTCTTTCCGATCGGTCATCCGCTGGTGCACTTCGGCAACACGGCGACGTTGCCGTTCCCAGTTGTTGGAACCGTGTTGCTTGCGCGAGAGCGACCGCTGCTCGCGCGCGAGTCGCTCTCGGTCCTCCGAGAGGTCGAGGCGGTCGACTGCCCTCCCGTCGGAATCGTGGACAAACGACAGAATGCCGAGGTCGATGCCGACGCAGTCCTCGGGGTCGATGTCCTCAACGGCGGGTTTCTCGGGATGGTCGGGGTCGTAGTCGACGACGATGCTGACCGTCCACTCCCCGGTCTTCTGCTTTTTGAGGTGGATCTGCTTGATGGTGCCGTCCTCGGGCAGCGAGCGGTGGTAAGTGAGGTGGAAGCGACCGATCTTCGAGAAGTTCACGGTAGCGTGGGCAGTCCGGCCCGTGTTACTATCCACGTCAAAGCCGGACTGATTGTACGTGATGCTGCGGTATTCCTTCGGTGCTTTCCACTTCAACCGCCCGACATCGTAGCCGTTTGCCTGAAGTCCGTCGAGGACGGTTTCGCCGTGTTTGATGCGGCGGAGGGCCATCTGAAGGCACTTCGAGTACACATCACCCCACTCCGACCACCGATGTTTCCAGTCGGGGATTTTGTTCTGGAGCCTAGTGTACGATGGTTTGTCGTGGTCGGGAGCGGGGTGATAGCGTTGGGTGAGGGCGTGGTTGTAGACCTCGCGGCAGGTCTGAATGTCGCTCCATGCACGCCGAGCTATCTCGTCAGAGGCGGGCTCGGCGTGGTACTGGAACGACATTTCAACCATCGGATAGAATGGTGATGTTGGTGACACTTAATGATTTGTGTCCGCCGCGTATGGCTGTATCTCCGCCCTACTGCGCTACCCGCTCACGATGTTCGCTGCGTTGCTCCTTGAGGAGGGAGACTTACCCTGTAAAAGTTAAAAAGCCGGCGTCACCTACAGCCAGGCATGCAACACGTGAAGATTCCACGGGACCGGGTCGGCGCACTCATCGGCGAGGGGGGTGAGACGATGCGGGCCATCGAGGACCGGGCGGAGGTCCGCCTGGACATCGACAGCGAGACCGGGCAGGTCGCCGTCGAGACGACCGGCGATCCTGTCACCGCGCTCAAGGGGCCGGACATCGTCAAGGCCATCGGGCGCGGGTTCGCCCCCGAGGAGGCCATGCGCCTGCTCGACGACGAGCTGATGCTGTTCGAGATCATCGACATCGACGCCGCCTCGCGCAACAGGAACGACCTGCGGCGCCACAAGGGCCGTCTGATCGGCGAGGACGGCCGCACCCGCGAGCTGATGGAGGAACTCACCGGCGCCTCCGTCGTCATCTACGGGTCGACGCTGGGCATCATCGGCGACCCCGAACAGGTCGAGGCCGTCAGGGAGGCCGCACAGATGATCATCGACGGCGCGCCCCACGGCGCCGTCTACTCCTTCCTCGAAGAGCGGCACAACGAGATGAAACACAAGGGCATGGAGTACCACCGCTTCCCGGGCTGACCGGGCCCGTCCCGGCGGCCGAAAGGCTAACACGCTGGACGAGCAAAGGGGGGTAAAGCGATGGCCGACGACGGCAACGGTCGGGCGGCCGACGACCCGGACCGACCGACCGGCGACGGGCGTCCCGCCGAGGTCGACACGGTCGGCGGCGTCGTCGACCGGCTCCGGTCGGTAGACGGCGACGACGGGCGCGAGAGCGGGGTCCTCACCGACCAGTTGCGGGAGGTCGAGAACCGCCTGCTGGCGTTCGGGCGGGCGCTTGGCGGCGACCCCGGGGCCGTCGCCGACCTGCCGTTCACCGAGGAGGCGGGTACCGATCGGATGCCCGAACCCCTCTACGTCCGCCACGACGCCGAGATGCTGAACCAGGTCACCAGCTGGCTCCTCCAGGAACAGCACATCGGCCTCGTGAGCCGCTACGGGACGGGCAAAACCGCCTTCCGGGAGATCGTCCGCCGCGACCTCGGCGAGCACGCTGATTTCCTCGTCGCGGTGCTTGACAATCCTCGCGAGACCACCCCGCGGAAGGTGTACGCGACCGTCCTCCGGCGGGCCGCCGAGGCGGGCTACGAACCCGACATCCGGGACTACTGGCAGACCCGCGACGGGATCCCCTGGGCGACCGAGGACGCCAAGGAGGCCGCCCGCGACGTCGTCGAGGGAGTCCGGGCCGACGGGGCCACCCTGTTGCTGGTCGTCGACGAGATCGAGGTGCTCCCCGCGGCGATCCTCTCGACGCTGCAGGTCGCCGGCGACATGGGGGTCCGACTCTTCCTGATGGGCACCCCCGAGGGAAAGGAACGAGTGGCCGACCTCCGGGGGACGCTTGACTCGCGGCTGCGCTACTACGAGGGGATCGAGCCGTTCGGTCCCGAGGACGTCGCCGAGTACGTTGCCCGATCGTTCGCCTGCTTCCGCGACGAACCCTACGAGGGGCAGGCGCCCGACCTGTTCACCGAGGCCGCGATCCGCGACGTCCACGAGCGGACCGAGGGGATCCCCCGCGAGGTTCGCATCGAGTGTCGCGAACTGTTCACGCGTGCGGCGTTCGTCTGGTACCGCACCGGCCAGCCGATAGAGCGCATCCGGATCACGCCGGAACTGCGCCACCGCCGGTTCGGGATGGGTCGGTAGCGGTCGACGGCCCCGATTCGAAGGCTACAGGGCGGCGGCCGCCCAACCGAGCGTATGAGCGAGACGGACGCGAGCCTCCTCGACCTGCCGTCGGCCGGGTCGACGCGGGTGACGGTCGACGACGGCGTCTCCCTGCACGTCGTCCGGGCGGGCGACCCCGCCGACCCGCCGGTCGTCCTGCTCCACGGGTTCCCCGACTTCTGGTACGGCTGGCGCCACCAGATACCGGCACTGGTCGAGGCCGGCTTTCGCGTACTCGTCCCCGACCAGCGCGGCTACAACCTGAGCGACAAGCCCGACGGCCTGGACGCCTACCGGATGGGACGGCTCTCGACGGACGTCGCGGAACTGCTCGACGCGGCGGGTCACGAGTCGGCATACGTGGTCGGCCACGACTGGGGCGCGGCGGTGGCGTGGGACCTCGCGCTGCGCCACCCCGGAGCCGTCGACCGCCTCGGTATCGTGAACGTCCCGCACCCGACCGTGATGGCGCGGGCGCTGAAGACGAACCCCCGGCAGTTGCTGCGCAGCTGGTACATGTTCTCCTTCCAGGTGCCGCGCCTCCCCGAGTGGTTCCTGGGACGTGACGGCGCGTCGGGGGTCGCTCGCGTCCTGGAGGCGAGTTCGAACCCCGGTGCGTTCACGGACGCGGATCTCGCGTGCTACCGGCGGGCGTTCGACCGGCCGGGCGCGACCCGGGGCGCGGTGAACTGGTATCGCGCGGCGGCGCGCCGACCCGACGACCCGCCCCGCGAGCGCGTCGCGGCCCCGACGCTGGTCGTCTGGGGCGACCAAGACGACGCGCTCCTGCCGAAGATGGCCGACGAGAGCCTCGACTACTGCGAGGCCGGCCGCCTGGAACGGTTCCCCGTCGCTTCCCACTGGGTCCACCGCGAGGAGCCCGACCGGGTGAACGAGTTGCTCGCCGAACACCTCGGCGGATAGACGGTCGGCCGAGTCGACCCCCGTTCATACGGCCGGTTGTGATACTGTCGGACACAAGTACGTGAACGTGCTCGTCGACGTTCGGGGACGTGCGTCTCGAAGACCCCGAAACAGTCACCGGAGCGGTGGCATCACTTGTGTCCGACAGTATGAGTCGTCTCCGGACTTCGCCCGCCCGGCGAATCACCGGGACACGGTTAACCGACCGTATCAGTTCAGGACGTAGAACTGGTAGTTGAGGAGAGCGGCAAAAGTCACCCACGCGAGGTAGGGGACGAGCAACAGCGCCGCGCGCCGGTCGACGCGGTCGAAGGCGACGATGGTGACGAGCACCGCCGGCCAGAGCGCGGCGATGACGGCCAGTCCCGCGAGCAGGTTCTCCGCGGCGAAGAAGGCGGGCGTCCACGCGACGTTCAGGACCATTTGGACGGCGAACAGGGCCAGCGCGACCCGCCCGGCCCGCGTCCCCCGGCCGTCGAGCCAGACCAGCGCCACCGCGACGCCCAGCAGGGTAAAGAGGAGCGTCCAGACGACGCCGAAGGCCCACCCCGGCGGGTAGATGGCAGGTCTGGTGAGCGAACGGAACCACGCGGAATCGGGGCCGGCGAGCACCGCGGGCGCCGCGCCCACGACGTTCACGAGGACGACGCCCGCCAGCAGCGTCAGGACGCGACGGCGGTCGGCTCCGCTCCCTTCGCCCTCCGTTCCGGTCGCGCCGCTCTCGTCTCCAGCGTGGGTTCCGCTCGCGGGTCCTTCCACACCGTCCGGAGTATCGCCGCGACCCTAATACTGCCGGCTGTAACTTCGTGGAGATATCCGTCGCCCCGGGGCGGCGAAATTCTTTCCGGACCCGCAGCCGGCAGTGCAGGCCTGTCCCGGCCGACTCCCGCAGAGGCCCCGACCTACCTCAGTCACGACCCCGGACCGATATATAAACGTCTCTTGGTACGTTGTGTCATACCGCTGTAGGGGGCCGTCACCGTCGGTCAGGAGACAGGTACACAACCTTTATATAGAATCACAATCAATCCTTCAGGTGACTATGGCTCAGCAGATGGGCGACCAGCCCCTCATCATCATGTCCGAGGACTCCCAGCGGACCTCGGGCAAGGACGCACAGTCGATGAACATCACGGCCGGGAAGGCCGTCGCCGAATCCGTGCGGACCACACTCGGTCCGAAGGGAATGGACAAGATGCTCGTGGACAACTCGGGCAGCGTCGTCGTGACGAACGACGGCGTCACCATCCTCGAGGAGATGGACATCGAGCACCCGGCCGCGAACATGATCGTCGAAGTCGCCCAAACCCAGGAGGACGAGGTGGGCGACGGCACGACGACGGCGGTCGTCATCAGCGGCGAACTGCTGGGCAGGGCCGAGGACCTGCTCGACCAGGACATCCACGCGACCATCCTCACGCAGGGCTACCGCCAGGCCGCCGAGCGCGCCAAGGACGCCCTCGAGGAGATCGCCATCGACGTCGACGAGGACGATACCGACATCCTGGAGTCCATCGCCTCGACCGCGATGACCGGCAAGGGCGCCGAGAACGCCAAGGAGATGCTCTCGTCGCTCGTCGTCCGGGCGGTCCAGGCCGTCGCCGACGAGGAGGGCATCGACACCGACAACGTCTCGCTCGAGACCGTGGTCGGCAGCACCATCGACGAGTCCGAACTCGTCGAGGGTGTCATCGTCGACAAGGAGCGCGTCCACGAGAACATGCCCTACGCGACCGAGGACGCCGACGTGGCGCTGCTCGACACCGCCATCGAGGTGCCCGAGACGGAACTCGATACGGAGGTCAACGTCACCGACCCCGACCAGCTCCAGGAGTTCCTCGACCAGGAGGAACAGCAGCTCCGCGAGTACGTCGATGCCATCGCCGCGGCCGGTGCCGACGTCGTCTTCTGCCAGAAGGGCATCGACGACATGGCCCAGCACTACCTCGCCCAGGAGGGCATCCTCGCGGTGCGCCGCGCCAAGAAGTCCGACATGAAGGCCCTCTCCCGTGCGACGGGCGGGCGCATCGTCTCGAACGTCGACGACATCTCCGCCGACGACCTGGGCTTTGCCGGGTCGGTCGCCCAGAAGGACATCGGCGGCGACCAGCGTATCTTCATCGAGGAGGTCGAGGACGCCAGGTCCGTCACGCTCGTCGTGCGCGGCGGCACCGAGCACGTCGTCGACGAGGTCGAGCGCGCCATCAAGGACTCGCTGGGCGTCGTCGCGACGACTCTCGAGGACGGGCAGGTCCTGCCCGGTGGCGGCGCGCCCGAGGCCCACCTCGCGCTGGAACTGCGCGACTTCGCCGACTCCGTCGGCGGCCGCGAGCAGCTCGCCGTCGAGGCCTTCGCCGACGCCATCGACGTCGTCCCGCGGACGCTCGCCGAAAACGCCGGCCTCGACCCCATCGACTCCCTCGTCGACCTGCGCTCCAGCCACGACAGCGGCAACCACGCGACCGGGCTGGACGCCTACACCGGCGACGTCGCCGAGATGGTCGAGCAGGGCGTCGTCGAGCCCCTGCCCGTGAAGACCCAGGCCGTCGAGAGCGCGACGGAGGCCGCCGTGATGATCCTCCGCATCGACGACGTCATCGCCGCCGGCGACCTCAAGGGCGGCGGCACCGACGACGACGACGAAGCGGACGGCCCCGGCGGCCCCGGCGGCGGCCCCGGCGGTCCCGGCGGCCCCGGCGGTATGGGCGGCATGGGCGGCATGGGCGGTATGGGCGGCGCGATGTAGGAGCGGTCGCGACCTCCGAAAAACCGCTCGGTCAGCGAGCGGGCGTCGTCGACGACGACCGGTTCGCCCGACTCGAAGGCCCCGAACCATCCGTCTCGTGAGCAAGAGCGTTTCCACCCGGACGTGATTTGCTCAACTCGTGCCGTCACAGACCCGATATATCATGAGCCGAACTCACCGATCCGGCGTCGTGGCACGTAACAGAATCACGTCCGGGTGGATTGCTTCGTGCCGAGCAGGCCCAAGGAGTGGCGCAAGTACCGGGTTCCACAGATGAGCGTTTGGGCTTATCGTTGACAGCGCACTGAACCGCTCTGTGACACGACCCAGCTGGTACGGTGAACGCAAGTGGGTCAGACTAAGTAGCTACACCCATGAGAGAGACGTGGATGAGCTTGGATCGAGTTCGGAATACCGGTCGTGTATGGTGATCTCGAGCCTATGAGCAAGGACAGCATCGAGGTCCGCGGGGCCGAGGAGCACAACCTCAAGGACGTCGACGTCGAGATCCCGCGGGAGGAGCTGACGGTCGTCACGGGGCTCTCGGGGTCGGGCAAGTCGTCGCTGGCGTTCGAGACCGTCTACGCCGAAGGGCAGCGGCGCTACATCGAGTCGCTCTCGGCGTACGCGCGCAACTTCCTGGGACAGATGGACAAGCCCCAGGTCGAGAACGTCGAGGGGCTCTCGCCCGCGATCAGCATCGACCAGAAGAACGCCGCGAACAACCCCCGGTCGACCGTCGGGACGGTCACGGAACTCCACGACTACCTCCGCCTGCTGTACGCCCGCGTCGGCACCCCACACTGTCCGGAGTGTGGCCGCGAGGTCGGCGAGCAGTCCGCCCAGCACATGGTGCGGCGCATCCTCTCGCTGCCCGAGGGGACCCGCGTCAAGGTCTGTGCGCCGGTCGTCCGCGACCAGAAGGGGATGTTCGAGGACCTCTTCGACGAATTGCTCGCCGAGGGCTACGCCCGCGTCGAGGTCGACGGCGAACCCTGCGACCTCTCGCTGGACGACCCGGACCTCGACGAGAACTACGACCACACCGTCGACGTTGTGGTCGACCGCGTCACCGTCTCGGCGGACACCCGCTCGCGGATCACCGACTCCGTCGAGACGGCGCTCGAAGAGGCCGACGGCCTCCTCAAGGTGGTCCTCCCGGACCCGCCCGAGGACACGGAACTCGGCGGTGCCCGGGCGCGGTCGGTCGGCGACCTCTCCGGTGAAACCGACGAGGACGACACCGCCGACCCGAACGGGGAGACCGATGCGGGCGAGGACCGCCTCGTCGTCGAGTTCTCGGAGGACCTCGCCTGCACGCACTGCAACGTCGACATCAGCGCCATCGAGACGCGCTCGTTCTCGTTCAACAGCCCCTACGGCGCCTGCCCGGAGTGTGAGGGCATCGGCTCGACCAAGGAGGTCAGCGAGGACCTCGTGGTCCAGGACACCGCCAGGCCACTCAAACACGTCTTCGAGCCCTGGAGCTACAACCGCACCTACTACTCCCGGCAACTGGACAACGTCGCCGAGCACTTCGGCGTCTCGCTGGACACCCCTTTCGAGAACCTCGACCCCGAGATCCGCCGGCAGTTCCTCTACGGCACCGATGACCGCGTCCACTTCGAGTGGACGACCAAGAACGGCACCCGTGAGAAGACCGAGCGCTTCGAAGGGGTCATCCCGAACCTCGAACGGCGCTACGTCGAGACCGACTCCGACCGCGCCCGCGACCACATCGAGGACTACATGGCGACGACCACCTGCCCGGAATGTGAGGGCAGCCGCCTCAAGGCCGAGTCCCGCGCGGTCCTCGTCGACGGCGTCCCCATCACCGCGGTCAGCGAGATGTCCATCGGCGACGCACTGGAGCACTTCGACGGGATGGAAGCGAACCTCGACGAGCGCGAGACCACGATCGCCGAGGAGATCATGAAAGAGATCCGCGCGCGCCTCGGGTTCATGTGCGAGGTCGGCCTCGACTACCTCACGCTGGACAGGGAGGCCGCCACGCTCTCGGGCGGGGAGAGCCAGCGCATCCGGCTCGCGACCCAGATCGGGAGCGGCCTCGTCGGTGTGCTCTACGTCCTCGACGAACCCTCGATCGGCCTCCACCAGCGCGACAACGACCGCCTCCTGGATACGCTCGAAGAACTCCGGGACCTCGGGAACACGCTCCTCGTCGTCGAACACGACACGGAGACGATGCGCCGCGCCGACAACGTCATCGACATGGGGCCCGGCCCCGGCAAGCGCGGCGGCGAGGTCGTCGTCGACGGGAGCGTCGAGGACGTCAAAAACACCGAGGCGTCCGTGACCGGCGACTACCTCTCCGGGGAGAAGGCCATCCCGGTGCCCGCCGAGCGCCGCGAGCCCGACCGCCGGGAGGGCTCGGACGGAGCGAGCGGCGACGACGGAACCGCGAGCCGCGAGCCCGACGGCCACCTCACGATCAGGGGCGCCCGCCAGCACAACCTCACGGACCTCGACGTAGCCATCCCGCTGGGGTCGTTCACCGCCATCACTGGCGTCTCGGGGTCGGGCAAGTCCACCCTGATGCACGACGTCCTCTACAAGGCGCTGGCCCGGGAGATGCACGGCAACACCGACGTCGACCCCGGCGAGCACGACGCCATCGAGGGGATCGAGGAGATAGAGACCGTCCGCCTGATCGACCAGTCGCCCATCGGGCGCACCCCCCGCTCCAATCCCGCGACCTACACGGACGTCTTCGACCACATCCGCGAACTGTTCGCCGAGACCAGCCTCGCGAAACAGCGCGGCTACGACCAGGGGCGGTTCTCGTTCAACGTCAAGGGCGGCCGCTGCGAGGAGTGTGGCGGGCAGGGCACCGTCACCATCGAGATGAACTTCCTCTCGAACGTCAAGGTCCCCTGCGAGGAGTGCGAGGGCGACCGCTACAACGACGAGACCCTCGACGTCACCTACAAGGACGCCACCATCGCGGACGTCCTCCGGATGAGCGTCGACGAGGCCTACGACTTCTTCGAGGGCCACTCCCAGATCCGCCGGCGGCTCGAACTCCTCAAGGACGTCGGGCTGGGCTACATGCGCCTGGGCCAGCCATCGACGACTCTCTCCGGCGGCGAGGCCCAGCGGGTGAAACTCGCGGAGGAACTCGGCAAGAAGGACTCCGGCGAGACCCTCTACCTGCTGGACGAGCCCACCACGGGCCTGCACCCCCACGACGAGCGGAAACTCATCGAGGTGCTCCACCGCCTGACCGACGACGGCAACACGGTCGTCGTCATCGAGCACGAACTCGACCTCGTCAAGAACGCCGACCACATCGTCGACCTCGGCCCCGAGGGCGGCGAAGCCGGCGGCGAACTCGTCGCCAGCGGCACCCCCGAGGAGGTCGCCCGCACCGAGGAGTCCTACACCGGCCAGTACCTGCGTGACCTCCTGCCCGACGTGGACCTCGAAGGCCCGCGCGGGGACCGGGTCATCACCGCCGGCGCCGAGGGCGAACTCGAACCCGCGCCGCGGGCCGACGACGATTGACCGCGGTGTACGGACGAGGGTGAGCGAGACGCCTCATACTGTCGGACACAAGCGATGCCACCGCTCCGGTGACTGTTTCGGGGTCTTCGAGATGCATGTCTCCGAACGTCGACGGGCATGTTCACGTACTCGTGTCCGACAGTATCAGTCCGACGCCGCATCCTCGATCAACCGTTCGGCGCGCCTGATCAGGCTCGCACTCAGACGGGCGCCGACTTCGTCCATCGCGTAGAGCGTCTCGGTCGCTTCCTCACCGGAGATCGCACCGCGCTCGACCGCTCGAACGAACACTCCTATCGAACCGGATACGGGGATCGAGAGCGCCTTGCACGCCTTGCGAAGTGGCCTGTCGTCCGCGACCGCGACGACTTCCTCTTCGGCACCGAGTGCGTGAGCGAGCAGTCCGACGTCCCCGGTGTCGCCGTCCGCCGCGCCGAGATAGGAACGAGCGTCGTCGAGTCGGTCCTCGGCGGGGACGACCCGGACCGACCCCCGTTCCCGGGCGTTCGCAAGCGCGGCTCTCGACCGGTCGTCGGTCAGTTCGTTCGCGACGCGGTCCGGAACCACAACCTCCCCCTCCAGTCCGTCGAGCAAGTCCACGGACCCGACGGCAGCGAGAGTAATGAAGACGCTCGCGTCTACGAGTACCGTTCGACTCCCCGAATCGTCGCCCGGTCCGTCGTCGCCATCGGCTCCGCTCATCGCAGTGCTTCGACGTCCTCAGCCAGGTCGGCCTCGTCGTAGTTCGCGAGGACGCCCCGGTCGTTGGCCTCGGCCATCATCTCGGCGATGGTCAGACCCGCGAGTTCGGCCGCGCCGCGCATTCCGACCTCGCCCTCCTGGTATCGCTGGAGCGCGACTCGTATCAGCTCCTCGCGCGCACCGCGCCGGAGCGCCTGCCGGATAGCGTCGCTCCGGCTCTCCCCCCGCGCTTTCGCAAGCCGCTCCACGAGGTCGACCTCTTCCTCGCTCATGCGCGTCGTGACGTTATCCATGTGCGATGCAACGCATTGCGTCGTATTAAGATTCGGTACACGAACGGAAATGGTTCGATAAAAAAGGTGCGGTCGCGAGTAAACCGAATACTGCCGCCGAATTCGGGCCCTCAGGCGCGTCCTGCCAACAGACCCGGGATCTCACCGGGCAGTTCCTCGCGGTCGTTCGGTTCGGTGAAGTCCACGTCGGGACCGATGGGCACGAACCCCACCGGGTTGATGTCGGTGTGATTGCGGTAGTAGTGCTCTTTGATGTGGTCGAGGTTCACCGTTTCCGCCACGCCCGGCAACCCGTAGACGTCCCGCACGAACCCCCAGAGGTTGGGGTAGTCGACGATCCGGCGGCGGTTCACCTTGAAGTGGGCGTAGTAGACGGCGTCGAACCGGACCAGGGTCGCGAATAGCCGCAGATCCGCCAGCGCCAGGTCACCGAGGAGGAAGTGCCGGTCAGAGAGCACGTCCTCCCAGTGGTCGAGTGCGTCGAAGACGTCGGCGACGGCGTCCTCGTAGTCCGCCTGCGTCTCCGCGAACCCGGCGCGGTAGACGCCGCGATTGACCGGGCCGTACAGCTCCTCGATGGCGTCGTTGACCTCCTCGCGCCGGCCCTCCGGGTAGAGGTTGATCCCGTTGCCGGGACCGCCCTCGCCGCCGAAGTTCGCGGCCAGCGTCCGCATGATCTCGTCCGACTCCTCGTTGACGACGGTCCCGGCTTCCTCGTCCCAGAGAACCGGGACGGACACCCGGCCCGTGTACTCGGAGTCTGCCGCGGTGTAGACCTCGTGGAGGTAGTCGCTCCTGTGGATCCTGTCGGGCGTACAGCCTCCCTTCCCGGGGGTGAACTCCCAGCCATCGTCCTGCCTGTGGGGGTCGACGACGCTGACGTCGATGGCGTCCTCGAGTCCGAGCAGCGCCCGGGTGAGCAGTGTCCCGTGGGCCCACGGGCAGGCCCAGGAGACGTAGAAGTGGTACCGCTCCGGGTCGGCGGTGCCGATCTCCCCGCGGAAGTTCGTCTCCTCGTGGTCCAGGTCGGCCCAGACCTCGTTCGATACGTCAGCGCGCCAGTCGCCGTCGATGAGTCGTCCCATTGTGGTGTGGTCGAGTGGTGTGGTCGTCAGTCCTGTGCTACAGCAGCGTCGGCCCCACCGCGTAGGGCCACGGCGTCGCTGCGACCGCCAGGAACACGAGCGCCGCCCCGGCGAGGCCGGCGTTCTTGAGGAAGTGGATCTGCTCGTTCTGGCGGTCCATCCCCTCCTGGTTCCAGAAGTCGTACATCACGGGCGTGACACCGACGAGGAAGCCGATCACGGCGAGCGCTCCGAGCGCCGGCGTGACCCCCAGCAGGATGGACGCCGCGCCCACGACGAGCGCGACGCTCCCGAGCGGCACCGTCAGAGTGGTGAATGCGGGGAGACGCCTGCGGATTTTTGTCCGGCTGGCGCGAATCGCCGGTATGGTCTCCCGCGATACGAAAGAGACAGCCCTTCTCGTGGCGCTCGGGGTCGTCGGCTTCGTCGCCGCCAGCGCGGCGGGCGCGCCCGACGCGGTCGCGTTCAGTATTCTCGTCGTCGTCGGCGGCGTCGGGCCGCTGGTCCGCGACGAGTGGCGCCGCCGCCAGAAGGCGTAACTCGAATCTTCTTCGGCGATCGCTTAAGCGCCTCCCGCCCCTCCGTACGACCATGTCCGACACCACTGCCTACGCCGCGCTCGACGACCGCCTGCTCGTCGTGGACGAGGATGGCCCGGCAGCACGGGAACGACTCGTCGGCCGCGACTTCGAGTCCGTCGCGGCGAGTGCCGACGCGCCGGACCGGGCGTTCGCCGGCACCGTCGAGTCGGGGATCCAGCGCACGACCGACGGCGGCGACACCTGGGAACGCGTCTCCGAGGTCGACGACCGGGTCACCTCCCTCGCCCTGAGTCCGCACGACCCCGACGTCGTCTGGGCGGGCACCGAACCTTCGGCCGTGTACCGGTCGACCGACGGCGGCGACACCTGGGCGTCCCTCCCGCCGCTGACCGACCTCCCCTCGTCCTCGGAGTGGTCGTTCCCGCCCCGGCCCCACACCCACCACGCCCGCTGGCTCGAACCCGACCCGCGGGACCCCGACAGGCTCTACGTCGCCATCGAGGCCGGGGGGCTGGTCCGCACCGAGGACGGCGGCGAAACGTGGATCGACACGCCGGAGAGCGCCCGGTTCGACAACCACACGCTCGCGACTCACCCCGACGCCCCCGGACGGGTCTACACGGCGGCAGGCGACGGCTACGCACAGTCCGAGGACGGCGGCGACACCTGGACCTACCCGCAGCAGGGACTGGGGCACCGCTACGTCTGGGGAATGACCGTCCCCCGAAGCGACCCGGGAACGGTCGTCGTCTCCGCCGCGAGCGGTCCCCGGAGTGCCCACACCGTCTCGACCGCCGAAGCCTACGTCTACCGGACGACCGATGCCGACAGCGCGGGCCGCGGGGACGACGCGAGCCGCGACGGCGTCGACTGGACGCTCGCGATGGACGGCCTCCCGGACCCCGAGGGGACGGTCAGGTCGGTGCTCGCTGCCGGGAGCGACGCGACGCTCTACGCGCTGAACAACCGGGGGCTCTACCGCTCGGCCGACGCGGGCGCGAGCTGGGACCGCCTCGCCCTCGACTGGACCGGGACCTACGAGTCACAGACGCCGCGCGGGCTGGCGGTCGTCCGGGACTGACCCCGGCGACTCCGGACGGACCTGTCCCGGCCCCGGAGGGGTAACACACCGTCATACGGTCGGCTGTACCGATTGACCGGTATTTCGCCGACCGATCGACGAAATCCGGAACTGATTACAACCGACCGTATCAGTCGTCGGCGGCGGCCTCGACGTCCGACGGGTCCGGGCCCACGTCGGAACCCGACCCGGTGTCGGGGGCCGGATCGACCGCCGGGTCGGAGTTCTCGACCGGTGGGGCGACCGGGTGCGGTCGGCAGCCCGCCGGTCAGGCGACGAAACCGACGCTGTAGACGGCGCCGGTGGTGACTACCGCCGCCAGGGCCGCGTAGCCGACGACCTCGGCCGCCCGGCGACGGTCCCGGCGGACGGCCTCGGCCTCGCTGATGGTGCCTGTGTCGCCGCCCGACTCCTCCAGGTCGTATCGTGCCATCATCCCGAACGCGACGCAAAAGCTCAGTCGGTGCTGGAAGAGCCCCACGAACCCGCAGAACCACAGCGGCAGGGTTGCCACGAGCGCCGTCTCGGGACGCCCGCTCACCAGTACGAACAGCGCGTACCCGGCGGCCGCGAGCACGGAGCTCACGCCCAGCAGCCGGCGCTTGCGTCGCTCGTCGCACCCGATGTTGCAGACCCCGGGTCGATACTCCGACATATCCCCCTGTTGGGGCATCCCCCGTATAAGATCACCATCCAACCACGTCGGTATCGACCCGCCGACCGGGACCGGGGAGCGGCGCCATTGAAAGCTATTTACGGGCGAGCGCCTCACTCGCGGGTATGCGCGATTTCGTCGTCGTCGGCTGTGGCCCCGCCGGGTCGCGGTTCGCCCGCCGCGCCGCCGAGACAGGTCACGACGTGCTCGCCTTCGAGCAGGGCGCGGTCGGCGAGCCGCTGGCCTGTTCGGGTCACGTCTCGACCGACATCTGGGAGTTCCCCCCCGACGGCGCGCGCGAGCGCCTCCGCCAGAACGTCGTCTACGGCGCCCGCTTTCACCTCGAAGACCCGAGCCCGCCGGACGACCGGATGCCAGCGGCCGACGGGGGCTCGATGGCGGGAGGCCGGGCGCGGGCCCGCGCGGGACCGGGCTATCCCTTCTACAAGGACGAGCAGGTGTCGAACGTCATCGACCGCGTGGGGCTGGACAGGGAACTCGCCGACGCCGCACGCGAGGCCGGCGCGGACCTGCGCGAGGAGCACACCGTCCTCGACGTCGCGGAGCGCGCCGACCACGTCGAAGTCGAGGTGCGCGGCTCCGACGGGGTCGAGACCCATCGCGCGCGGATGGTCGCCGGCTGTGACGGACCGAAGTCCCGCGTCCGGCGCGACGTCGGCTTGCCCGAACCCGGTGAGTTGCTCCACGGCGTCCTCGGGTTCACCGACGAGGCCGACGACGACGATTTCGTCGACGTCCACCTCTCGGTTCCGCGGTTTTTCGCCTGGCGGATCCCGCGCGGCGGGGGCGGCGTCGAGTACGGGCTGGCGGTCCCGCCGGGCGGGGACGTCCGCGAGCGCTTCGAGGCCTTCACCGCGGCCTACGGCGTCGAGACCGACCGCCGGTGTTCGGGGCTCATCCCCGTCGGCCCGCCCGACGCCGTCACGAGCGACCGGGCGTTCCTGGTCGGGGACGCCGCCGCCCAGACCAAGCCCTTCACCGGCGGCGGCATCCGCTACGGCATGACCGCCGCCGACCACGCCGCCCGGACGGTCGACCCGACGGACCCGGGGACGCTCGCCGACTACGAGCGCGCCTGGCGCGAGGACCTCGCCCGGGAGATCAGGCTTGGCCACTGGGTTCGGCGGGCCTACTCGCTGCCCGAACCCGTCCAGCGTGCCGGCCTGTGGACCTTCTCTGGGGAGATCGGCGTCCACATGGACCGCCCGACGACGCTGTTCTCGCTCGACCAGTTGCGGTCGCTGTTGCGATAGATACGAGACGCGAATCGGTGACCGACATCAACCGGGACCGGCGCGACTCGGGACGAAAGTCGACCGCAGAACCGCGTCAGACCGTTACGGACTGGCGTTGTACTCGCCGTGTTTCATCCCGAAGAAGAACGCGATGATCGAAAAAACGACCATCGAGGGCAGGACCATCATGAAGACCGTCGAGGGCTGCATCACGCTCGTGAGTCCGACGGATGCGACGGCAACGATCACGACGAGTGGAACCACCGAGCGCGTGAAGTCGAATTCCATGCCCGGTGTCGGGGCTGGACCGACAAAGTAGTTAATACTGCCGGCTGTAAGTCTGTCAAGAATTTCGCCGCCCCGGGGCGGCGGATATCTTTACGAAGTTACAGCCGGCAGTATAAGAAAACAGGCCCCCTGGACGCCTGACTGGCGAGTTCCGGCGCGAAATCAGCAGCGGCCGAGCGCCGCGTAGACGGTCCGTATTTCGCACGTTGCTTCGGCCTGTCGTAACCCGTCGGACAGTTGATTCACCGGATCGAGTGCGAGTCTCCGTCGGCGACCGGTGTGGACGTCGGGCACGGCGAGTGCCGCGCCGGCACGACGCGCTGAACGGGACCGTGAGCGTCCACCGCTCCCGGAAGATGTAACCGCCCCACGGCCCCACGTCGGGGTGATGACCGTCATCGAGGGGATCCACGAGGACCACGGCGCGACCTTCGCCGAGCGGGGCGGGCGCCGCGTCGCCGCCGACTACGGGCGCCCCGAGCGGACACACGGGGCCGTCCGGCGGGTCGTCGGCGTCACCGAACACGTCTTCGGCGTACTCGTCGTCGAGGGCGAGGACCGCGTCGAGTTCGTCGACAACGCCGTCTCGAACCGCGTGCCCGACGCCGACGGCGAGGGCGTCTACGCGCTCCTGCTCGACCCCAGCGGCCACGTTCGGACTGACATGTACGTCTTCAACGCCGCCGCCGACCGCCTGCTGGTCTTTCTCCCGCCCTCCCGTACGGAAGCCGTCGCCGAGGACTGGGCTGGCAAGACGTTCATCCAGGACGTCGAGATAACGGTCGCGACCGACGAGTTCGGCGTCTTCGGCGTCTACGGCCCGCAGGCGACCGAGACGGTGGCGAGCGTCCTCACGAACGCGAGCACGCCCGACCGGCCGCTGTCGTTCGTCCGCGGGACGCTCGGCGAGGTGGGCGTCACCGTGGTCCGCGACGACGGCCTCACCGGCGAGGAGGGCTACCTGGTGGTCTGTGCGGCCGACGAGGCCGACGAGGCGTTCGACACCCTCGAAAACAGAGGGCAGGCGGCCGCCCCCTTCGGCGCCCGCACCTGGGAGACGCTCACGCTGGAGGCGGGCACGCCGCTGTTCGAGACCGAACTCGACGGGAACCTCCCCAACGACCTTGGGGCCCGGGCGGCGCTGGACTTCGAGAAGGGGTGTTACGTCGGCCAGGAGGTCGTCTCCCGCGTCGAGAACCGCGGCCACCCCAACCGGAAACTGGTCGGACTCGCGCCCGACGCGCTGCCCGAAGGGGGCGCGGCGGTGTTCGCCGACGACGCCGCCATCGGCGAGATGACACGCGCCGTCGAGAGCCCCTCGTGCGGACAGTCGCTTGCGCTCGCGCTCGTCGAAACCGACGCCGCCGACCGCGAGCGGGTCGCCGTCCGCGTCGACGGCGGCGAGATGCCCGCGACGGTCGAGACGCTGCCGTTCGTCGAGGGTTCTGACCGGTCGGCGCGACTGCCGACCTACCCCGGCGAATGACGGCCTCCGGCCCCGGACCTCCCCGCGGAGTCTTCTACCGTCCCTGCTGACTATCTATATATATTTATCAAAGGGCCTGTCAGAAAAACAATTTTTATACCGATCTTACGGCCTTGGAGAGCTTTATAGACTTTATTAAGCAAATTTTCCGGCAAAGTAGACATTCTTTAGGCGGACTCCAAAGCTTTTATTTTTCTCCAGAAAGTGAGACGGCTATGGCTGACGAAGCCGACTGTGGCGAACCGGCCACGACCGGGTTCGACTTCTTCGCGGAACGAGTCGAGAAAGCGGCCGTCGAGCGGGCACTCGAACTCGACCACGTTTACGAGGCGCTCGGACACCCCCGGCGTCGGTACCTCTGTTATGCGCTCATCGAGGACACCGAGTGGTCGCTCGCCGACCTCGCGACGAAGGTCGCGGCCTGGGAGAACGACATCCCCGAGCACGCGGTGACCGCAGAGCAACGGCAGTCGGTCCACGTCTCGCTCTACCACCGCCACATCCCGGGACTCGTCGAGGAGGGAGTGGTCACGTTCGACGAGGCGAGCGGGACGATCGCGGCCGGCCCCACCGCCCACCAGGTCCTGGCGGCGCTCGAAGGGGTGGGCACGAGTCTCGATGCAACCCAGGAGGTACGCGGGGAGATGGACGAGAGCGACCGAGGGGAGTAAATCAGTTCCGGAATTCGTCGAACCGGTCGACGAAATACCGGTAAATCGGTACAACCGACCGTATCAAGCGGGCTTCGTCGCCGCCCTCCCCTGGAGCGGGCTCGTGTATCTCGCCGCCGGCGCCATCGACCCCATCGGCTATCAGGAGCGGAGCTTGGAGCGAGGTCGGGACGGAGGTGCGCGAAGAACTGTCGGACGCTGTCTAGGGCTCCCAGGGCTCGCCGCTGGCGAGGTCCACATCGGCGTCGCCCCGCTCGGAGGGACAGACGTCGGCGAGCACGCAGTCGTCGCAGTCAGGGTTTTGCGCCGGACAGACCGCCCGGCCGTGGCTGATGAGGAGGTGGGTGAAATCGCGCCACTCCTCGTCCGGCACGACCGGCATGAGGTCCCCCTCGATGGCTTCGGGGCGCTCTTTTTCGGTGATCCCCAGGCGACGCGTGAGCCGCTGGACGTGCGTGTCGACGACGATGCCCTCGACGACGTCGTGGCCGTGCTGGAGGACGACGTTGGCCGTCTTGCGTCCCACGCCCGGCAGGTCGGTCAGCGCCGACATCGTGTCGGGCACCTCGCCGTCGTGTTCCACGACGACGGTCTCGCCCGCCCCTTTGAGGTAGCCGGCCTTGCTGTTGTGAAAGGTGATACCGTAGATGTCGTCGGCGAGTTCGTCCTCGTCGGCGTTCGCGTAGTCGGCGGCCGTCTCGTACTTCTCGAAGAGGTCAGCGGTGACCTCGTTGACCCGCTCGTCGGTGCACTGGGCCGAGAGGACGACCGCGACCAGGAGTTCCAGGCGGTTCGAGTAGTTCAGCGAGATGGTCGCGTCGGGATACGCTTCCCAGAGGCGGTCGATGACCGCTTCGGCCTGTGCCTCGCGGGTCGGCAGTGGCTTGCCCATCGTGATCGGGCCACGGCCGAGTCGTGCTTGAGTGGTTCGGTTTCCGGGAAGTCGCGTACGAGTCCCTGTGAACTCCGGGCACGTCCGCGGTGGGGAGCGCCAGCGAGGGAACCGTATCGGTCGCTTACGGGCGCGGTAGGCCCGGAACATCGGCGGTAGCGAACTGGTAACAAGGGTGCTCCCACGTGTCAGTGGAAGTATGCCCGAACACCGTGCGCCCGGTGAAGCGGGGGCCCCTGTCGCCGTGGGCCAGGAACTGAACCCGACGGTCGCACCCGACGACGTGCTTCCGTCGATCGTCAGGGCCCGGTCCGAGGACAGCCTGCGGTATATCGCCTACTCGGCCGTGGCGGAAGGCGACGAGGTCGAGGACTACTGGTTGTCGATCGACCTGGAGACTGTCGTCTCGCGGGAGCTCTGGCGGTAGATTTAGCCCCGCCGGTCCCACGAGTCGAACCCGTACGACTCGACGCCGTTCAGGCGGCGCCGCTCGGCTCCGGAAAAGGAGATATCCGTCGCGGCGAGGTTCTGCTCTACCTGTTCGAGCGTGCTCACGCCGAGGACGGGCACCGTGGGCTGGTCGCGGTCGAGCAGCCACGCGAGCGCGACCGTGTTGCCGTTGACCCCCTTGCGGTCGGCGATGTCCTCGATCGCCCGCATCTTCACCCGGTTTTCGGAGCGGGCGTACCCCTCGGGGACCGGGCGGTCGTCACGGCCGTAACAGCCCTGCAGCGTCGGCGAGTAGGGAAGGAGCGTGAGGTCGGCCTGCTCGCAGTAGTCGACGAGTTCGTCGGTGGTCGCCAGTTGTCCGCCGAAATCGGCGTCGCGGTCCGGGATCAGGTACGAGAAGCGGGGCTGGACGCACTCGAAACGCGGGAGGCCACGCTCCTCGGCGATGCGATTGGCGCGGGCGACCCGCCAGGCGGGGAAGTTGCTCGCCCCGAGATGGCGGACTTTGCCCGCGTCGACCGCCTCGCCGAAGGCCCCCATGACGTCGGTCTGTGGCGTGTCGGGGTCGTCGACGTGGGCGTACAGCAGGTCGATGGTGTCGGTCCCCAGCCTGTCGAGACTCCGGTCTATCTCCTGTGCGACGAGGTCCGGGTCGAGGCTCGTCGGGACGTCCCGGTAGCCGAACCCCAGCTTCGTCGCGACGGTCATTTCCTCGCGGACGCCCCGCTCGTCGAGCCACTCGCCGACCAGCGGTTCGCTCTCGGGGTCGTCGTAGCCCTCGACCCACGTCGCGTAGATGTTGGCGGTGTCGAGGAAGCGACCGCCGGCGTCGTAGTAGCGGTCCAGGAGACCGAAGGACGTCTCCCGGTCGACCGTGCTTCCGAAGTACATCGGGCCAAGACAGAGTTCGCTGACCGATTCGCCGGTGCGCCCGAGCGGCGTCGTGTCCATGCAGGTCCAAGGGACGAGAGACAGGTAAACGCGAGTCTCCCGGGGGATAGCGCCGGTTCTCGTCCGGGCCGTCGGCCCGCGGTCAGTCCTCGCCGAGGGAGAAGACCGGCTTGAGCGTCTCCGAATCGAGGAAGGCCCGGAAGGCGGCCTCGGGGTCCTCGACGGAGAAGGAGTCGTCCTGCAGGGCGCCCACGTCCACCTCGCCCGTGGCCATGAGCCGGAGCGCCCGCTCGAAGTCGGCCCACAGCGACCCGTAGGAGGTCTGGATGTCGACCTCGCCCCGCACCGCGGGCGCCAGCGAGAGTTCGCTGAGTTGGCCGGGGATGCCGACGATCACGACCTGCCCGCCGCGGCGGACGTGTTCGATGGCCGTCCCGGGGCCGGTGTGGTGGCCGGTCGCGTCGACGACGACGTCGAACCCGCTCTCGGTCCGTTCCTCGACCGCCGTCGCCAGCGCGCCGTCGCCGACGGTCACGGTGTCGATGCCCTGCTCCTCGACGAGCGGGAGGCGGTAGGCGCGGTCCCGTTCGAGACCCGAAACGACGACGTCGGCGCCCATGGCGTCGGCGAGGGCGGCCGACAGCACGCCGATGGGGCCGGGCCCCTCCACGAGGAGGCTGTCGCCGGGTGACAGGCGGGACTGCTCGAAGACGGCGCGGGCGGCGACGCTCGCGGGTTCCGCGACGGCGGCCTCGCGCAGCGACACGCCCTCCGGGATCGGATGGAGGTGCTCGGCGGGGACGACCGTGTAGTCGGCCCACCCGCCGTCGCCGTGCATCCCCGCGATGTAGACGTTCTGGCAGACGTTGCCCTGACCGTTCTCGCACTGGAGGCAGTGCCCGCACTCGTGGACCGGCTCCTCGACCACCGGCTGCCCGACCTCGAAGCGGTCGACCCCCGCTCCCAGCGCGGCGACGCGACCGGCGTACTCGTGGCCGACCACCCGGGGCAGGGTCGTCCACTCGTAGTCGCCGTGATACAGGAATGCGTGGGCGTCGCTGCCGCACAGCCCCGCCGAGTGGACCTCGACCAGGACCTCGCCCTCCCCGGGATCCGGGCGCTCGCGCTCCTGTACCTCGACTACCTCCGGGCCGGTCTGGACGATTGCTCTCACACCCGCCAAGGCGGCGGCCAGCGGGATGTACCTTGCGCCCTCCCGCGGGCTAGCGGTGTCCGTTCGGCCCCAGCCTTTGATCGTCTCAACGTGAATCGGTAGCGCATGCCACGGAACGGCGAGTTCGACCACGGCGTCGAGGCGGCAGTCGTCACCGGAGCCACAGGGACAGTCGGCTCCCGGGTCGTCGAGCGACTCGCCGACGGCGGCGCACACGTCGTCGGCATGGACACACGGCCGCCGTCGGGGAGCCGCCCCCGCTTCGATTTCAGGGAGGTCGACCTGCGCGACCAGGCCGACACCTGGGAGTCGGTCCACGAGGTCGACCCCGACGCGGTCGTCCACTGCGCCGCCATCTCGAACCCGCTGGACAACCCCGGGACGCGCGTGTTCACGAACAACACCGACAGCACCTACAACGCGCTGGTCGCGGCGGGCCGGGTCGACGCCGAAATCGTGTGGACCTCCTCGCAGGCGGCCTACGGCGCGCTCTTCGGCGAGGACTGGGTCCCCGACTACCTGCCCATCGACGAGGCCCACGAGTTACGCCCCGGCGACCCCTACGGCGTCTCGAAAGTCTGTGGCGAGGAGATAGCCAAGTCGGTCGCCCGCCGGTACGGCGTCCCGGTCACGTCGGTCCGGCCGGCGACGGTCCACGCCGGGGAGGCCCGCACCCGACCGCCGCGCGAGGACGCCGACCTCGGGACCGACGACCTCCGGGGCAACTTCGGCTCCTACGTCGACGTCCGGGACGTCGCCCGCCTGGTCGAGGCCGTCCTGGCGGCCGACTGCGAGGGCCACGAGGCGGTGCTGTGTGTCGCCGACGAGAACTTCGGCTGGAAGCCGGTCCACTCCGACCCCGGGGCCGGCGAGGGCGACGCATCGCCCGACTGGCTGTGAGTGCCCCGAGCGCGGCGGGCGCACCCGGGACGGGGCAGACGCCGGACACCAGACGGGCCGGCCCGAACTGACGCCTTTTTTACCTCCCGGTGCGGTGGGGCCGACACATGCCGCAGGTCCCCACTCGCTCCTTCCAGCAGGCGAAGCGACGGGTGCGCGGGCGGGTCCGGGGTGTCGAAACCCGTCTGAGTCGTTTCGGGCGGGCAGTCATCACCGACGTCCGGACGGGGCACCAGCGGGTTACCACGGACCTCCGGACGGACCCGTACCTGCCCTGGATCCTGTTGCTGGCGGCGGTCCTGGCGGCCTTCTGGGTCTGGCACCGCCTGCCGAACGTCGCGACGCGGGACGAGCGCTGGCGGGTGGTCGACCCCGTCGAGGCGTTCGCGGCGCTGACCGACGGGGTGAGTTACGGGTCGCTCCGGGACGGCGTCACGTACTGGCGGAGCTACGGGGCGACGTTCTACGTCGCGGCGGTGGTCCTCGTGCCGGTGCTGGTCGTCGTCCTCTGTGCCGGTCAGGTGGAGGCCTTCGCCGACATGGGTCGCCACCGGAGCACCGACTTCTGGAGCCACTGGCAGCGGACGCCCGCCTGGATCTGGTCGACCAGCGTCCTCGCGCTCCGCCTCGTCAACGTCGCGCTCGCGGTCGGGTGTGTCTACCTGGTCTACCGGGTCGGGACGACCATCCGCGACCGCGCGACCGGCCGCCTGGCCGCGCTCGTCGTGACCTGTACCTGGGGATTGCTCGTGCTCGCTCACGAGGCCGGCGAGGACGTCCCCGCCGTTTTCGCCTCTCTCCTCTCGTTTTACCTGGCGGTCGAGTACCTCGAGTCCGGGTCGACGCGAACGTTCTACTGGGGGTGTCTCGCCGGCGGGACGGCCTCGGCGCTGAAACTGAGCGCGGGCGTCAGCGCGCTCGTCCTCGGGGCGGCCTTCCTCCTGCGGGCGCGCCGCCGGCCCGGGAACTGGCGCGAGACGGTCTGGCGCCCCCGGTTTCTCCTCGTCGGCGTCGGCATCGGACTCGCGGCGATCCTGGGAGGGTATCCGAGCCTCCTGGTCGGCGACCCCGCCGACGTTGGCGGCCGCCTCGCCCGCGGCGTCGCGAACAAGGGCGAACCCCACGGCTGGCGCGTCGAACCTAGCTGGTGGTGGATCCTCCGGGGATACCTCCACGGGCTCGGGTTGCCGCTGGCGGCCGCCGCGCTCGCGAGCGTCGCCGCGACCCTCCCGACGCTGCGCGACCGGTCCCGGGTCGCCGACGGCCTCGGCCTGGCGCTGTTCGCGACCGTCGTCTACCTCGTCGCCTTCAGCAGGTGGTCGTACGTCCGCACCCACCACCTGCTGGTGACGGTCCCGCTGCTCGCGCTGGTGGTCGCGACCGCCGCGAACCGGTTGCGCGAGCGCCGGCCCCGGGTCGGGACGGTCGCGGTCGCGCTGTTGCTCGTGACCAGCGGGGCCTACGCCGCCGCCGGCGACCTCGCCTACGCCGCCCAGCCGCGCGACCAGACGGCCGCCTACCTCGACGAGCGGGTCGGCCCGAACACGACCGTCGAGACGTACGTCAGGGACCCCCAGGAGGTCGGCATCCCCCACCGCGTCGACGTCGAGCACCCCTACGACCGGCAGATGCGCGTCGACGGCGTCCCGACGAAACCACGGGTCCACGAGTGGATCCTGGCCGTCGAGGAGCGCTGTCCCGGGTACATCGTCCTCAACTACCACAGGTCGCTGCTGTACCTGGCGCCCGACGACTGGGGCGAGCGCGCCGCGCAACTCTCGGACGCCGACCTCGAACGGTACTACCGCGACCTGCTCGCGGGCGAGCCCTACCCGTACGCGGTCGCCGAGCGGTTCGGCCGCCAGCCGCGGTTCCTCCGCGGCGAGGGCCGACCCCCGACCTGGCGGGCCATGCTCCGGGTCGGTACCCGCCCCCGAACGATGCAGTACGGCGACCCCCAGGACATGGGCGTCAACCAGTACACGGTCATCCTGGAACGGACCGGCGAGTGCAACCCCGAGGCGACGTCGCCGCTCCGGTCGGACGACGACGGTAACTGATACTGCCGGCTGTAACTTCGTGAAGATATTCGCCGCCCCGGGGCGGCGAAATTCTTGATAGACTTACAGCCGGCAGTATGACCGGGTGAGAGTCGATTGCTCGATCCCCGCGAGGCAACCGCGCTGTGCCGTCTCGCGGGGTTGAAGTAGGCACAGCGGTTACGGAAAAGTACATGACGGAGACGGCGTACGACGTGGTCGTCGTCGGCGGCGGGCCCGCCGGCCTGACGACGGCGCTCTACACGACGCGACTCGGGCAGGACACGGCAGTAGTCGACCGCGGTGGCGGCCGGGCGGCGATGATGGCCGACACGCACAACGTCATCGGCGTCACCGAGGAGGTCAGCGGCGTCGAGTTCCTCGAAACCGCCACCGAACAGGTCGAGTCCTACGGCGGGGACGTCGTTCGGGCGTTCGTCTCGGACGTCGCGCGGGTCGACACCGACGACGACCCGGTGACGTTCCGACTGGAGACCGACGACGAAACCTACCGAACCCGGCGGGTCGTCCTCGCGACGGGGTTTTCGGACGCCCGGCCGGACCCGCCGCTCCCCCCGACGGGGCGGGGACTGCACTGGTGTCTCCACTGTGACGCCTACATGTTCGTCGACGAACCGGTGTTCGTGATGGGAACCGGCGACTCCGCCGCCTACGTCGCGATGGTCATGCTGAACTTCACTGACGACGTCGACCTGCTGACCCGCGGCGCACAACCGGAGTGGAGCGACGAGACCGCCCGACTGCTGGAGAACCACCCGGTCGACGTCGTCCACGAGGACCTCGAGTCGGTCACCCGCGACGACGACGGCTGGCTGGAGTCGTTCACGTTCACCGACGGCACGACCCGCGAGTACCGCGGCGGGTTCCCGATGTGCGGGTCGAACTACAACACCGACCTGGCGGAGGGACTCGGGTGCGAGTTGAACGACGACGGGACCATCGCAGTGGACGACCACGGCCGCACGAGCGTCGACGGCGTCTACGCGGTCGGCGACGTCACGCCCGGCCACAACCAGATCCCGGTCGCGATGGGCCAGGGCGCGAAGGCCGGCATCGACGTCCACATGGACCTGCGCGCGTTTCCGCGGTCGCTCGACGGGATAGAGGCGCAGGGGCCCGTCAACGGGAGCGAGGTGCCGGCCGTCTCGCCGGATCTCCTGGCGACGGCCGTCGCACACCACGGCCACGCCGCCGGCCCGCGGAGCGACGCCGACGCCGCCGCTGGCGACGACTGATAGTGTTTCTCACGAGCGTTTACCGGTGATACGGTCGGTCGTAAATCGGTTCCGGATGTCGTCGAACCGGTCGGCGAAATACCGGTAAATCGTCACGACCGACCGTATCATAGTGTTTATCACGAGCATTTACCGGTGAGTCGGTCGGGTCACCGGGTGACAGCGTTTCTCCGGACCGGACTGGCGGGGTATCGTCGAATCTCTCGTGATAAACACTATCAGGCCTCGGTGCCGTACATGTAGTCGACGCCGACGTAGATGAACCAGGCCATCCAGACGGTGAAGATGACGAGCCACGCGCTGTACTGGACCAGGGGTCGCGGCACGAGCACGTACGCGACGAACAACAGGACCACGACGAGGCCCCCGGCCGCGACGTTCCACCGGTTAGGTTCGAACACCTCGCGGAGCAACTCGCGCATCGCTCCCGGCTAGGGAATCGACGCACAAGACTGTTGGCGGTTTCCACCGAGAACCGACCGTCGAACTGACCGACGAGGACCACGTCGAACCGGTCGGCGAAATACCGTAAATCGTTATGCTGCCGGCTGTAACCTCCTAAAGATATCCGCCGCCCCGGGGCGGCGACATTCTCGGCAGACTTACAGCCGGCAGTGTTACGACCGACCGTATGACACGGGCCGTCGCGTTTCGGCCGACGACGGGCCCGACCGCCACCCTCCGATCGCCGCTTCCCCCACCGATTAGTGTCTCGCGTCCCCACCGCCAAGCGCTATGGCTGTCCACAACGAGAGCGACACGTTCGACCTCGGCGGGGACCTGGCGGTCCACCGGCTGGGATTCGGCGCGATGCGGCTCGCCGGGCCGGACATCATCGGCCCGCCCGACGACGAAACAGACGCGAGCGCGGTCGCGCGCCGGGCGGTCGAACTCGGTGTCGACTTCGTCGACACGGCCGACTCCTACGGCCCGGGCGTCAGCGAACGGATCCTCGGTGAGACCTACGGCGAGGACGACGACGTCGTCGTCGCCTCGAAGGCCGGCCTCCTCCGGCATCGCGACGGCGACTGGCGCCCCCACGGCGACCCCGAGTACCTTCACAACCAGGTGCTCTGTAGCCTCGACCGCCTCCGTACGGACACGATCGACCTCTACCAGTACCACCGTCCGGACCCCGACACGCCCTTCGAGGAGTCCGTCAGGGCGTTCGCGGCGATGAAAGACGCCGGTCAGGTCGCACACGTCGGGCTCTCGAACGTCTCCGTCGAACAACTGGAAACCGCCCGGGAGATCGTCGACATCGCGACGGTACAGAACCGCTACAACGTCGGCAACCGCGACGACGAGGACGTCCTGCAGGCCTGCCAGGAGTACGACGTCGGGTTCATCCCGTGGGGCCCGCTGTACACGGTCGGCAACGACGACGTCGCGCCCGTCCTCAGCGAGGTGGCGGAGGCCCACGACGCCACGCGCCGCCAGGTCGCGCTGGCGTGGCTGCTCCACCGCTCCGACGTGACCCTCCCGATCCCCGGGACCTCCAGCGTCGAGCACCTCGAATCGAACGTCGCCGCCTCGCAACTGGAACTCACCGGCGACGACATGGCGAAACTCGACGCCATCGACGGCTGACCGCGGGCGCCGTCGCTGGTCGGTGCGAGGTGTAGAGAATTCGGCTCGCTGCCGGTAGTTACTGCCGCGTCAGGTTCGTCGCGCGCGGGCCCTTGTCGGCCTGCTCGATGTCGAACTCGACTGCCTGTCCCTCTTCGAGGTCCGGTCCGCCGACGTCTTCCATGTGGAAGAACACGTCGTCATCGGAGTCGTCCGTCGAAATGAAACCGTAGCCGCCAGTGTCGTTGAAGAAATCGACTTCGCCTTCTGCCATTGCAACTCTCCAGAGCAGCGTCGGGGGGATAAGGGTTGCGCGAGTCGCGGTACCACGGGGCGCCCGCATCCCCGACACCCGCGCGACGGCGGTGCCCGCCTCCTGCCCGGCCGTGACCGCCTGAATCCGGCCGCGTCGCGGGTGAGACTTTTAAGTGGCGGTCGACAAGCGCCGACCATGAGTGCGGGAGCGTCGCTGTACGTGGGCGTCGATTGGGTGGGCAACGGCTGGATGGCCGTCGCCTTCGACGCCTCGGGGTTCGAGAGCGCCGCCGTTTTCCCGGAGGTGGGCGACCTGTGGGCCCGCTACGAGGAACGCGCCGAGCGCGTCCTCGTCGGCGTGCCGGTCGGTCTCACGGAGTCCGAGGGGGGAGGTCGGGAGTGTGACCGGCTGGCCCGGGAAGTACTCGGGCCGTGCTCGGGGTCGGTCGTCACGCCGCCGGTCCGGGAGGCCACGCGAAAGCGCCGCTACCCGGCGGCCAAGCGGGTCAACGAGCGCAAGACCGGCCGCGGGCTCTCGAAGGAGGCGTTCGCGATCAGCGACGGCATCGCGGCCGTCGACGAACTCCTCCGGAACGTCCCCGAAGCGCGGGCGGCCTTCACCGAGTCCCATCCCGAGGTGTGCTTCCGGGCGTTCGCCGGCGAACCCCTCGGACACTCGAAGCGCTACGCGGCGGGCTACGCCGAGCGCATGCGAACGCTGGCGGGCCACGACCGCGACGCCCCGCCGGCGGTCCAGGCCGCCGCCGAGGCGACAGAAGCCCACGAGGTGACCGTCGATGACGTCCTCGACGCGGTAGTGCTGGCCTACACCGCCCGGCCGGGCCGCGGCGAACTCCGGTCGCTCCCGCCGGACCCGCCGACCGACCCCGAGGGACTCCCGATGCGGATGGTTTACCGAAGCGAGACGCCGCTCGTGGCGGACTGATACGGTCGGTTGTGTCCCGGTGATTCGTCGGGCGGTCCGGCGAACCCCGGAAACGACTGACAACCGACCGTATGACCGCGCCAGGTTCCGGGTTCACCGCGCCTACCGCACCATGTAGGGGTCGTCGTCGGGGAGAAAGCGCCCGAGGTCGGCCTCCCGGCGGTAGTCGCGGTCGAGCAACGCCTCGAGGGCCGCGACCAGTTCGGCCTCGTCGCCCTCGTCCCACGCCGCGGGGTCCGTGGTCGGGAGGATCAGCCACCCGCTCCCCGAAATCTCCGCTGCGTGACGCGCGCCCATGTCGACGTCCTCGGCGGGTTCGGCGCTCATGTGCCGGAAGACGTGTTTCGTCGCCCGCTCGCCGACCGGCAGGAGGACGTGGGCGGTGATCGCCCGCACCTCGGCGTCGAAAAAGGCCGTCTGGTCGGCGTAGTCCCGTGGACTCGGGACGCCCTCCGGGACGCACATGTGGAGATACGAGAAGTAGGTCCTGTCGACGACGGGCGGCGTCCCCGCCTCTTCGAGGAGGCCGCCGGCGACGAGGGCGCGCTGGAGGCGCTCGCTGGCCGCGAACCCGGTGAACGGGTAGCCCGTCTCGGTCCCGCCGTGGACGCCGGGGTGGTCCCCGACGACGTGGAAGTGGGCGTTGGCGTCGCCGTAGCCCGGGACGAACGACTCACACGGCGGGTCGAACCCGAAGGGGTTGGACCGGCGGGCCGTGACGTTTCGCACGAACGTCCGGAGGGGTGCGCCGGTGAAAAGCGTCGCCATTCGGACCGAACGCGGCGACCGGACGGCGGGAGCCGCCTGCCCGTGACCGCACCCGGGGCCGGCGACGACGCCCGTCGGGAAACGCTTTTTTCGCGGTCCGACGATGTGAGTGGCATGTCAATCGACCTCGCGTCGACTGCCCGTGCGGGACCCGCCGCACCGGCCGCCCGGGGTGGTCCGGCGTGACCCGCGAGGAGGACATCGAGGACCTCCGCGAGCGCAAGGAGCGCGCCCGACTGGGCGGCGGCCAGGACCGGGTCGACGCCCAGCACGAGAAGGGCAAAAAGACCGCCCGCGAGCGCATCGAATACCTCCTCGACGACGGCACGTTCGTCGAGGTCGACGGGTTGCGCGAGCACCGCTCGACGAACTTCGACATGGCCGAAAAGCGGGTCCCCGGTGACGGCGTCGTCACGGGCTACGGGAACGTCGACGGCCGCACCGTCTTCGTCTTCGCCCACGATTTCACCGTCTTCGGGGGCGCGCTCGGCGAGGAGTTCGCCGCCAAGGTCTGCAAGGTGATGGACAGGGCCATCGAGACTGGCGCGCCCATCATCGGCCTGAACGACTCCGCGGGGGCGCGGATCCAGGAGGGCGTCGACTCGCTGGCCGGCTACGCCGACATCTTCCACCGCAACCAGCTCGCGTCCGGCGTCGTCCCCCAGATATCGGCCATCATGGGCCCCTGTGCGGGCGGTGCGGTCTACTCCCCCGCGATCACGGACTTCGTCTTCATGGTCGAGGAGACCAGTCACATGTTCATCACGGGGCCGGACGTCATCGAGACAGTCACCGGCGAGGAGGTGACCTTCGACGAACTGGGGGGCGCCGACACCCACGCCACCGACTCCGGGGTCGCACACTTCGCGCCCGCCGCCGAGGAGACGGCCCTGGACCAGGTCCGGTTTCTCCTCTCGTACCTGCCGAGCAACAACGCCGAGGACCCGCCCCGCGTCGAACCCTGGGACGACCCCGACCGGCGCGACGAACAGTTGCCCGAGGTAGTCCCCGACGAACCCCGGAAACCCTACGACGTGGTCCGCGTCATCGAGGGCGTCCTCGACGAGGACTCCTTCTTCGAGGTGGCGCCCCGCTACGCTCGCAACATCGTCACCGGATTCGCACGCCTCGACGGCCACTCGGTGGGCGTCATGGGTAACCAGCCCCGGGTCAACGCGGGGACGCTCGACATCGACGCCTCGCTGAAGGGGTCGCGGTTCGTCCGCTTCTGTGACGCGTTCAACATCCCCATCGTCACCTTCGTCGACGTGCCGGGGTTCATGCCCGGCAAGGACCAGGAGAAAGGCGGCATCATCAAACACGGCGCGAAGCTGCTGTACGCCTACTCGGAGGCGACGGTCCCCCTCCTCACCGTGATCACCCGCAAGGCCTACGGCGGTGCCTACGACGTCATGGCCTCGAAACACGTCGGCGCCGACGTCAACTACGCCTGGCCCGGCGCGGAGATCGCCGTCATGGGGCCGGAGGGTGCCGTGAACGTCCTCTACGACGACGAACTGGAGGCGGCCGAACAGGTCGAACAGAAGCGCGCGGAACTCATCGCGGAGTACCGCGACGCCTTCGCCAACCCCTACATCGCGGCCGGACGCGGGTACCTGGACGACGTGGTCGAACCGCCAGAGACCCGCGCCCGCCTGGTCGGGGACCTGGACAGTCTCCGGGGCAAGCGCGTCGACCACCCCGACCGCAAGCACGGCAACATCCCGCTCTGATACGGTCGGTTGGAAGTCGTTTTCGGAATTCGCCGGACCGCCCGGCGAATCGACTCGATGCCGGCGGGCGCCACCGTCTGCCCGGAAGTCGTCGCTCGTGAGTTCCCACCGCCGCTTGATCGCTCGCTTCGTCGTTGCCGACCGATTCGGCAGGTCCCCGGCGGGTCTCGCATGCAGGGGGACGGCCTGTGTACGACGACCGGCCGGTGCCGGAAGCGGCCCGCGAGGTCAAGGTCGACCGCTCGCCCGCGTCTATCGGGACGTCCGCATCCCCGTTACATACATGGGAGCCGATGACACCCAGCGCAATCTCGTCTACTGCGTTCGCTACGGCCACTCTCAGGTGAGAGACGTGAGTGAGAGTACTGGACGTTCGGTACAGATGACTCGCTCACCGCTCGCTTCGCTCGCGGTTCGTTCGTCATACCGCAGAGAGACGCGCTCTCGCGCGTCTCGAACGGCAATCTACACCAGCAAAAACTGCGAGCGAAGCGAGCAGTTTGCAGACAGAGTGAACAGCTGTTTTCGATTCGGTTGGCGGCAAACACGACAGCAAATCCGCCATTGCCACGGACCGGGACGGGCAAGCGTTTTCTCGCCGCCGACCGACCGCACGGTATGGAAAGAGACGACGTCGCGGCACTCGTCGAATCGGAGATCCCCGGCGCAGAGGCGACGGTTACGACGCCACGGGACCCTGACGACGACAAACACTACGCAGTCGACGTGGTTTCGCCGGCCTTCGCGGGGAAGTCCCTCGTCGAGCAACACCAGCTCGTCCACGACGCACTCGACGGCTATCTCACCGACGAGATTCACGCCATCGAACTGACGACCGCGACGCCCGGCGAACAGGAGTGACCGTCCCGGGGGGCCGGTCGCGGCCGCACGCCGGGTCGGTCGCTCGCGCGGTCAGGCGACGACGTCGACGTCCACGACCTCGAAGCGTGCGCCACCGGCGTCGCTCTCCGCGACGCGGACTTCCCAGTCGTGGGCCGCGGCGATCTGGTCGACGATGGAGAGACCGAACCCGGTGCCGTCCTCGGCGGTCGAGAAGCCGCTCTCGAACACCTGGTCGCGGTGTTCGGGCGGGACCCCCGGGCCGTCGTCGGCGACGAAGAAGCCGTCCGCCGAGGTGAGTTCGCCGACCGTGACGGTCGCGTCCTCGCCCCCGTGCTCGATCGCGTTCCGGAACAGGTTTTCGAGCAGTTCCCGGAATCGCCCCTCGTGACACCGGACCGCGAGGTCCGTCTCCACGGCGAGCGCGGCCTCGGCGGTCGCGGCAGTCTTCCAGCTCTCGTCGGCGATCCGCCCGAGGCCGACCGTCTCCAGGCGCTCGACGTCCTCGCCCTGTCGAGCGAGCGTCAGGAGGTCGTCGATCAGTTCTTCCATGCGCTCGTATGCTCGTTTCCCGCGCTCGAAGTGTTCCGGCTCCCCAGTCTGCCGGGCCAGTTCGAGCGCCCCGCCGAGCACGTTCAGCGGGTTCCGGAGGTCGTGGCTGACGACGCTGACGAACGACTCCAGGCGCTCGTTCTGGCGCTGGAGTTCCTGCTCGCGCTCGATCCGCTCTATCGCCGAGGCGGTGTGGCTCACGAGCAGTTCCGTGTGCTCGACGTCCGCCTCGTCGAAGGCGTGGGTCTCGGTCTTGACGGCCTGGAAGACGCCGTGGTCGCCGATCGGGACGCTGATCGCCGACTTGTAAGTCTCCTTGGCCGGGTCGCTGGTCTCGTCCTGGTCGACGTCGTCGACGACCATCGATTCGCCCGTCTGGAAGGTCGCGCCCGCGAGCCCCTGGTCGACGCGCATCCGCCGGGTCCCGCCCGACGGGATATCCGTCGAGTCCGCGGTGGGGACCAGCCACTCGCCCTCCTGGAGGACGATGGTGCACTTGTCGAACTCGAGGATCCGCGCCGCCGCCTCGATGGTCCGCTCGCACGCCGCCTCGACCGTCTCGTCGGTCTGGATGTGCGTGGCGACGCTGTGGAGCGCCTGCATGGTCTCCTCGCGCTGTTTCTCGTCGGTAATGTCGTCGTGGAACGCGACGAAGTCTGCGACTGCCCCGGTCTCGTCCCGTAGCGGCACGATCCTGACCCGGTCCCAGAACGGGTCGCCGTCCGCGCGGTAGAGTCGCAGTTCGACCGTCACCGACTCCGCTCGGTCTCTGGCCCGTTCTATCCGTTCTCTGGCCTCCGCCCGCGTCTCCGGATCCTGCAGGTTATGCCAGGGCTCGCCAAGCAACTCGGACTCGGCGTAGCCCGTTATCTCCTCGAACCGCTCGTTCGCGTAGACGACCGGCGTCCCCGCCTCGCTCGGGTCACAGACCGTGATACCGACCGGTGCCTGCGCGACGATGTCGTACCTGGCACCGACGTTTGGCTCGTCGTCCACGTCGCTTCCTCCGCTGATACCTACCATACTGGTTCTATCCAGTGAACTACCCCACCCTACCGCGCTCGGGGCTACTCGCCCCTCGCTTGTTGAGGGTGGGGCTTCCTGTTTCTGTGTCGGAGCTTGTATCCGACGTGGAC
>PXRS01000070.1:0-26528 GCA_003023785.1 Halobacteriales archaeon QS_5_68_33
CCCGCCGGCGTGCTCGACCGTCGCCGTGCGGATGACGATGGCGAACTCGGCGTCGCCGGTCCAGGTGAAATAGCCCACGCCGCCGCCGTAGGGGCCGCGAGGCGTGGGTTCCAGGCCGTCGATGATCTCCATCGCGCGGATCTTCGGCGCGCCCGACAGCGTCCCCGCGGGGAATGCCGCTCTGGTTGCGTCGAAGGCGTCCGTCTCGTCGGCCATCGTCCCCGTCACCGTCGACTCGATGTGCTGGACGTGGCTGTACTTGAGGACGTTCATGAACTCCTCGACGCGGACGCTGCCCGGTTTCGCGACGCGGCGGACGTCGTTGCGCGCCAGGTCGACCAGCATCGTGTGCTCGGCCCGCTCCTTCCCGTCGGCGAGCATCTCGCCGGCGAGCCGGCGGTCCTCGACCGGGCTGGACCCCCGGGGGCAGGTCCCCGCGATGGGGTTCGAGAGCACCTGCTCGCCCCGCACCGCCACGAGCGTCTCGGGGCTCGCGCCGACGATGGAGAGCCCGTCGTAGTCCAGCAGGTACATGTACGGCGAGGGGTTCACCTCGCGCAGCGACTCGTAGAACCCCAGCGGGTCGACGTCGCCGTACAGCTCGCGGGTGCGGGAGATGACCCCCTGGTAGACGTCGCCCGCGAGGACGTGCTCTTTGGCCGTCCCGACGGCGTCCTCGTACTCGTCGGCTGGCCCGGCCTCGCTGTCGACCCGCTCGAAGCTGCCGGCTTCGAGGGCGGCCGCGCCGGCGAGCAACTCCTCGACGCGTTCGGCCTCGGCGGCGAGCGCGTCGTAGCGTGCGCCGGCGTCGTCGTCCGGTTCGAGGAGCGGCGTGAACACGAGCGAGACGGTGTCCTCCACCTCGTCGAAGACGAGCGTGCTGGTCGTGAGGACGAACTGCGCGTCGGGGAAGCGCGATTCCGGATGGTCGAGCCCCACCTCGTCGAGCCAGAGGTCGTAGACCGCGTCGTAGGAGAGGAACCCGACGAGTCCCCCCTCGAAGTGCTCGCGGTCCATGTCGGGGAACCCGCGGCGCTCGACGTCGGGCATCGCCCCCCGGAGCCGGTCCAGGACGTCGCCCTCCCCGGGAGCGAGGAGCGACCCGTAGCCGTCGTCCAGCACCTCGACCGAGGTCCTGTCGGGGTCGACCGTGACGACGGCCTTGGGGTCGTAGCCGACGAACGAGTAGCGGGCGTGGCGGTCGTCGGGCGTCGGCGCGAACGCGCCGTCCGGGTCGCTGGAGGCGACCTTTTCGGCGCTCTCCAGGAGGAACGTGTACTCGGCGGCGTCGGCGTCGGTCGTCCGGCCGGTCAGGGCGGCGTAGGCGTCGAGCGGTTCGACCCCGGCGTCGAGTTCGACCGCCGCGCGGACGACGACCGGCTCGGCGACTTGCGCCCGCTCGACGAACGTCTCGCGGTCGGGCTGGAGGAGGGAGTTGCCCTCGCCAGCGCCGGCGGCGTCGCTCCGGCCCGCGCCGGGGGCGTCGCTCATGCCGGCGTCACCTCCCCGGTCGCTCCACGGACGAACCGCCGGACTGCGTCGTGGTCTTTTCGTCCGCCCTCGCGTTCGACGCCGCTCGCCACGTCGACGGCGAAGGGGTCGACCGTCGCGACGGCCGCCGCGACGTTCTCGGGCGTGAGCCCCCCGGCGAGGATCACGGGCGTGTCGAGACCGGCGACGCGCTCGCTGGTGCGCTCCCAGTCGTGGGTCTCGCCGGTGCCGCCGCCACCGTCCTCGTCGACCGAATCCACGAGCAAAGCGTCTGCCGCTCCGGCGGAGGCGGTCAGTTCCGACGCGCCGGCTTCGGCGTCGACCGCGGCGACCACCGACGCGCTCGGGCCGTTCCCGTCCGGGGCGGCCAGCGCGTCGGCGAGTTCGGCCACCTCGTCGGGGGCGAGCCCGTGGACCTGGACGGCATCGGGACCGACCCGCTCGACGCGGTCGACGGCCGTCGCGGGGTCTTCGGGCATCGTCACGAGAGTCGACGTGACCAGCGGCGGGACGTTCCGGGCGAGGTCGGCAGCGGTATCGAGGTCGACCTCGCGGGGCGTGTCGACGGTGACGCCGGCGATGAGGCCGATAGCGTCGGCACCCGCGGCGACGGCGACGTCGCGGTCCTCGGCGTTGGTGACCCCGCAGACCTTCACGCGAGTCGCGCGCCGGACCCCGCCGTCGGGGGCGGCTTCGCTCGCGCCGCGGGTCATCGGCCCCCGTCGGCGGCGGTGCGGGCGCTCGCCTCGCGCAACTCGTCGAATTTCGCGGCGGCGGCCCCGGAGTCGATGGCTTCGGCGGCGGCCGCGACCCCCGCCTCCAGCGAGTCGGCCTCGCCGGCAACGTAGACGGCCGCGCCGGCGTTGGCGAGGATGATGTCGCGCTTGGCACCGGTCACCTCGCCCTCGACGATCCCCCGGAGGTCGGCGGCGTTCGCAGCGGGGGTCCCGCCGGCGACGGCCTCGATGGGGTGGGTCTCCAGGCCCAGGTCCTCCGGCGTGATCGTGTACTCGGTGACCTCGTCACCCTCGACTTCGGCGACGGCCGTTTCGTCGTGGACGGTGATCTCGTCCACGCCCGACCCGTGGACGACCAGGGCGTGGTCGACGGGCATCTCCGCGACGGCGCGGCCGACGAGTCCCACGAGGGCGGGGTCGTAGACGCCCACGACCTGCGCGTCGGCGCCGGCGGGGTTGGTCAGCGGGCCGAGGACGTTGAAAACGGTGCGCAACGCCAGTTCCCGGCGCGGGCCGATGACGGCCTTCATCGCCGGGTGGAACGCGGGGGCGTGCATGTAGCCGATGCCGGCCGCCTCGATGGTCGCCTCGACGGCTTCGGGCGCGGTGTCCATGTCCAGCCCCACTTCCTCCAGGACGTCGGAACTGCCCGACGAGGAGGAGACGGAGTAGTTGCCGTGCTTGGCGACGGTGACGCCGGCGCCGGCAGCGACGATGGCGCTGGTCGTCGAGACGTTGATGGTGTCGTAGTCGTCGCCGCCGGTGCCGCAGGTGTCGACCAGCGGCCGCCGGTCCGGGTCGATGGTGCGGGCGGCCTCGCGCATCCCCTGGGCGAACCCCGCGATCTCGGTCTCGCTCTCGCCTTTCGTTCGCAACGCCGCCAGCAGCGCGCCGATCTGTGCCTCCGTCGCGTCCTCGAAGACCGCCGACGCGGCCTCGCGTGCCTGTGTGACCGTCAGGTCCGTTCCCTCGGTGACGGGTTCGATGTACTCTCGCATGATATCACTGATGGACTCTTTCGTTCTACAATGCACAACTCCGTCCATCTGTAAAAGGGTATCGGGTGCGGCTCGGGGGACGGCGCCGCGTCCGGGAGCATCGAGGGTCGGGACGGTGGCGGACGAGCCGCTATCGGTCGGACGGCCGAGTCGGCGCTCTCGGAGGCGCGCTCCGAACAGCTCTCGCCCTGTTCGGGCGCTACGACGCGGAGTGACAGGGACCGCTTTTCCGGCGCGCAAACTTTTTGAGCTAACTCTGTGTGCCTTCGGGTATGCAGGTAGGCGTCCTGACCGTCGCACTGGCAGACCAGGATCTGGAAGACGCGCTGGCGTACCTTGACGACCTCGGGGTGGGTGCCGTCGAACTCGGCTGTGGCGGGTTCGTCGGCGACGACCACCTCTCCCGCGAGGCGTACCGCGACGACGAGGACGCCCAGGCTGAACTTCTCGACCTCGTCGACGAGTACGACATGGACATCAGCGGGATCTCCACACACAACAACCCGCTCCACCCCGACGAGGAGCGGGCCGCCCGCGCCCAGACGGAGATCCGCGAGGCCGTCGAACTCGCCGACCAGCTCGGCGTCGACGCCGTCAACACCTTCTCGGGCCTGCCCGCGGGCAGCCCCGCCGGCGACGTCCCCAACTGGATCACCGCCCCCTGGCCGCCCGAGCACGCCGAGGCCCTGGAGTACCAGTGGGAGGAGGTCGCCGTCCCCGTGTGGTCGGACCTCGCGGCGCACGCCGCCGACCACGACGTGAACATCGGCATCGAGATGCACCCCAACATGCTCGTCTACGAGCCGACGAGCATGCTGCGCCTCCGGAACGAGACCAACGACCGCGTCGGCGCGAACTTCGACCCCTCGCACCTCTACTGGCAGGGGATCGACGTCACCGAGGCCATCCGCGTCCTGGGCGAGGAGGACGCCATCCACCACTTCCACGCCAAGGACACCGGCCTCTACGAGTCCAACGCCGACGTGAAGGGGTATCTCGACACCGCTCCCTACACGGACGAACCCAACCGCTCGTGGCTGTTCCGCTCGATCGGCTACGGCCACGGCGAGCAACACTGGAAGGACGTCGTCTCGACGCTGCGGATGGTCGACTACGACGGCGCCCTCTCGATCGAACACGAGGACTCGCTGACCTCCGCCAACGAGGGCCTGGAGAAGGCCGTCGACGTCCTCTCGCGGGCCGTCTTCGAGACGACGCCCGGCGAGGCCTACTGGGCCTGACCGCGGCGTAGCGACTCTCCGACTCCGTTCCACGATACATCCACGATTCCAACCATGACAGACGAACCACTCGACGTCGGCATGCTGGGGTACAGATTCATGGGCCAGGCCCACTCGAACGCGCTCGCGCGACTCCCGATGTTCTTCCCGGACGCCCCCGAGACCAACCGGGACGTCCTGGTCGGGCGCGACGAGGAGGCCCTTGCGGACGCGGCCGACCAGTACGGCTTCGACAGGATATCGACCGACTGGGAGGCGGTCGTCGGCGAGGTCGATGTCTTCTACAATCTCGGTCCGAACCACGTCCACGCCGACCCCTCCATCGCGGCGCTCGAAGCGGGGACGCCCGTCTTCTGCGAGAAACCGCTCGCCCACACGACCGAGGACGCCGAGCGGATGGCCCGGGCGGCCGCCGACGCCGACGTCCCGGCCGGCATCGCATTCAATTACCGGTTCATCCCCGCGATCCAGTACGCCCGCAACCTCATCGCCGACGGCGAACTCGGCGAGATCTACCACGTCCGCGGGCGCTACCTCCAGGACTGGCTGGTCGACCCGACGGCGCCGTGGTCCTGGCGCAACTCCGCGGAGATGGCCGGTAGCGGCGCACTCGGTGACCTGGGTGCCCACACTATCGACCTCGTCCGGTTCCTCGTCGGCGACGCCGACGGCGCCGGCGACATCGAACGCCTCTCGGGCCAGTTGCAGACGTTCACCGAGGAGCGCCCGCTCCCCGGCGACGAGGGGGAGACGCTGGGCGGCGAGGGCGGCGACGCGACCGAGACCCGCGAGGTGACCGTCGACGACGCCTACACCGCCCAGATCGCCTTCGAGGACGGCGCCATCGGCACGCTGGAGGCCACGCGAAACGCGACCGGCCGCAAGAACGACCACGCCGTCGAGGTCGAGGGCTCGAAGGGGAGTCTCAAGTTCAGCCTCGAACGGTTGAACGAACTCGAATACTTGCGCGAGGGCTCACGGGGTTACGAGACGGTCCTCGTGACCGACCCCGACGACCCGTACATCGACCACTGGTGGCCGCCGGGCCACATCGTCGGCTGGGAACACACGTTCGTCCACGAGAACTACGAGTTCCTCTCGGCCGCGGCCGAGGGCGGCCAGCACAGCCCGGACTTCGCCGACGGCCGCCGCGTCCAGGAACTGCTCGACGCCGTCGAAACCAGCGACGAGCGCGGCGAGTGGGTCGAGGTCTGAGCGACGACGCGCGCCGCTCGGCGACTCCTTTTGCCGTTTTATCCCTCGCTTCCCGCGTCGTCGTCCGGGACGAACCGGGAGGCGACGTAGCCGAGGCCGGCAGCGACGGCGGCGGGGACGGCGACGGTCGCGAGCAACACGACCAGCAGGCCCCCGCGCTCGGTGAGGCCGCCGTCGACGTCCATCAGCGGGCTGAGCGCGACCACCGGGACCAGCAACAGGGCGACGGCGACGGCGTAGCCGCTCCTCGTGACCGCGCCCTGGACCGTCCGGCGTCGCACGAGGTAGGCCGTGGCGACGAGCAACCCGAGGAACCCAAAGGGAATCGCCCAGGGGCTCCCGGTCAGGGCGCCGAGTACCACCGTCCCGAGGACCCCGACGAGGAGGCCGCCCGCGATACCGACCACGACCGTGAGCGCGTTGTCGGCGACGCTGTCCGGCGCCAGCCACTGCCCGCCGGGCGTCGGCGCGCCCCGGATCCTGTCGATGAGCGAGCGGCTCGTCCCGGTGTCGGCCCGGAACCCCGTCGCCTCGACGTCCGTCCGGTCCCAGGTCTCGTCGCCGTCCGTGTCTCCCCGGCCGTGTTCGGCGGTCAGGTCGGCCGAACAGTGCATGCAGTACGTCGCCGTCTGCCCGATCGGCTCGCCACATTCCGGACAGCGCAGGTCGTCGCCGCTCACCGTCCCATCCCCGGTTGAACTGTCGTCACAGTGGATCCTCGCCCGAGGATCCACACCCCGGGCTATTCACTGTATCGCGGGTTCGACGGTGCCCCCCTGTGATGTAGATCCGACGCTGGCTGTGGTCGCGAGAGAAGCGAGAACTGGATCGATAGCGTCAGTCGTCGGCGGCTGGCTTTGCGGCGTCGGTGCCGGTGACGCGGTACTCGTCTTTCCTCTCGATCCGCGTGTTGTGACAGCGGGGACAGACCCACTCGGTGAGCTTCGTCGTCTCGTCGTTGTGGCTCATCCGCGTTCCACACCGGGGGCAATCCTTCATAATACAATATTATGTGTGCAAGGTGTATTAATACTTGCCGGTCGGAAAGAACCGAGGAATCCGTGTGACCAGGTCACTCGGCGGGCCGATGCTACGAACCCCGCTGTCATACAGTCGGTTGTAAATCAGTTCCGGATTTCGTCGAACCGGTCGGCGAGATACCGGTAGATCGGTACAACCGACCGTATCACGCCTCAGATACCGCAACGGAGTCCCGCGCCTCGCTCACCCGGTGTCGTCGCGCTCCTCGGGCGACCGTATCGTCAGGTTCCGGCCGTTCCGGTCCATCCTGGCGGCGAGTCGCCGCTCGCGCTCCGTGGGTTTGCGCCGCGAATCCGCCCACAGGTCCCGTGCGTCGCTGACCGTGCCGTTGCCCGTGTTCACGCCACGGACGACCGACTCGTCGAGAAAGAGTGTCGTCCACTCGGTCGCCGGCCCGTCGTCGACTTCGATCACGCGGAACCCCGTCGGCTGTTCCCCCTCGACCTCGCCGTCGAGGTAGTCCTCGTTCGCGTCCAGATACGTGAGCAGCAGCGTGTCGGACTGGACGTACCGCGCCGTCGAGTTCTCGAACAGTTCCGTGAAGTTGACCGCCAGCCACAGCTCCCCGTCGACGACCTGACTCCCCCGCAACCGTAACGGCGGTTCCCCCACGTCGACGTTCTCGTACGCCTGCCCGACGAATCGCGCCACGAACGGCCGGTACGCCCCCGTATCGGTCGGCATCGCCGTCGCCGTGGGGGTCGCTGTCGGGGTGGCCGTCGCCGTCGGCGTCGGCGTGGCCGTGGCTGTCGGCGTCGCCGTCGGCGCCGGTGTCGGCGTCGTCGCTCCCCCGCCGGGACCCGATTGAACGACGAACGCGTATACCCCTGCCCCCCCAGCCACGAGCACCAGCAGGGCCGCCACTCCCACCACTGCTGTCGAACTCTGTGCCCGGTCCGTCGATATTGTCTCTGTCATCTCAACCTCCCCGTTTTGAACCGACTTGGCGAACGGATATCCTGTGACCAGTGGTCAGAACAATTGCTTTTTCGCTCGCTGTCTGGTTGCGGCTTGTTGAGTAGACCCGTGAATGGAACTCGACCGTGTCGATCTGGTCCGACGACCACTTTTGAACCACCGAATTATTGGCTATGAACGTCTTCGGCGACTCCTCCGTGTTGTTTACTTCGAGTACACGTATCCCAGTCGGTGCATCACCCGAGAGCTTACCCTGATCATAAAATAACAGTGTCTGTGCGTATGCGGTCAGGATCCCGTTTTGCTCTCTTATCCGCCGCAATGAATCCTCCGAATCCGCCGTCAAATTCACCACCATGAAGAACGTTCTGTCCGATATTCGCCATCCCCTGGCTCGAATGGGGACAGCCGGCTTTCTTTGTAGCTGGTTGAAGAAAGAGGCCCCAAAGATCGTATAGTTCTCCTCCGGAACAGGTGTCGGAGTCTGTGTAATCGTAACTCTCGGCCACGGTGTTGGTGTTGTTGTCGGAGTCAGTGTTGCTGTCGGTGATGACAAAGATGCTGACATTGAGGTTGACGCCGTCGGCGTAGGAACGAATGTAGTTGTCTGTGCAGATGTGGCAGTCGGCGTCGATTGACCGGACTCTCCGACCGGTGCATCCAGAAACCCTCCAAAAATGGCTACCGCAATGAGTATCGCGGCCAGTATCGTTAACCCGCCAATTATTGCCAGCACAGACGGACTCTGATCGCGAGAATCAATAAATGGCATTTTTATATATTAATTTGAATATTTACTAAGCGATCGCAAAAGTATCATCATTTCCTCCAAAACTGGATCCACCACTACCGCCGGAGTTTTCGCCTTCACTCTGATATTCTTCCGAAACATTCTCCGACCCTCCTGATTCGGAACTATCGGATTCAGAACCGCTTGACTCAGATTCACCATCATCGCGGTTATCCTCACTACCTCCCATATCACTCTCATCCCACGTTTCGTCCTCGGTCGGATTGAGATATGAGGTGCCCATCACCTCTTCGTATGCTTCCTGGGACTCGAACTCCAGTCGCCCGGCCTCACCCGCTGCCACGTCGAACGATATGTCCTCACGCTCGCTTGCGAGTTCCGACATCCGTTCCTGCGTGAACGTTGCATCACCGAAATTGATCTCGCCGTCCCCGTCGGCGTCCTGAAGCGTCGGGGTCTGTCCCCCGATGACGCGGTCGTTGTCACAGTAGTACTCCGACCCGTCTGCCGGCGGGTGATTCTCGCCCTGTCCCTCACCCGACCCATCATTGAGCACGACGCTCGCGCCGCTGTCACCGACCTCCGGCGGCCCCGTCACGTTGACTGTCAGCGTCGCCTCGTCAGTCCGGCCCAGCTCGCTGACGACTCGCACCGACAGTTCGTAGGTCCCCGGCTCGAAGGACCGCGTCAACTCGTCGGTCCCCGTCTCGCCGCTCATCTCCACGCGGGTCAGTTTGCTGTCGTTGACTTCCCAGTCCACGCCCGCCAGCGAATTGTCGCCCGCCTCCGCCGTCGCCGTGAAGGTCCCGCTGGCGTTGGGTGACAGGTCCGTCGGCCCGGACAACTCGACGCTCGGTCCTTCGACGGCGTACACCTCGACCCGGAGCGTATCCGAGCGCTGTGCGCCGTCGTCGTCGGTCACCGTCACCGTCGCGTTGTACGTGCCTGTACGTTCCACTTGAAAGACCGTCCGCGCACAGGTCCCGCATTCCGGGCTGGTCGTCGTTCCGTCGGGCCGCTCTATCTCCCACTCGTAGCCCTCGATGCTCCCGTCGGGGTCGCGCGACCCGGTCGCGTCCAGGTGTATCGTGGCGTTCACCGGCACTTCCTGGTCCAGCCCCGCATCCGCCAGCGGTGCCTCGTTCTCACTGGCCGCGAGACCCCCTGCAGCGACCGGCACGGCGCCGACCCCCGCCACGACCACGACGACCGCCCCCCAGGCGGCCGCCCGCTGTGTGCCTGTCATCCAGTTGCCGGGTCTTGCTGCCCCCGCACTCAAAAACCTTCGTATCTCAAACTGAACATCCAGGTGAAACGTGACCGGCGGGGCAGAGAGACGAACAGAGCGGTGGGGTTCGTCACTCGACCCGGACGGGTTCGCCGCGCTCGGCCGACTCGTAGATAGCCTCGATGATCGCGACGGCCTTGCGGGCCTCGCTCGCGTCCAGCAGGTACGCCTCGCCGGTCTCGCGGGCCGTGAGAAACGCCTCGATGTTGCGGCGGTGGTTCGCGTAGTCGATGGACATCGGGTCGGCCGCGCCGCCGCCGGACTCGGTCTCGCCGAACCGCTCCCTGACCGCCGCGTCGTCGCCGTGTTCCTCGCGGAACTGCCAGGTGACGAGTTCGTCCTCCAGGATCTCGGCGGTGCCACCCCGGCCCGCCAGTTGTAGCCGCTTGAGCGACCCGGGGTACATCGAGGTGGCTCCCAGCACCTGTCCGAGCGTGCCGTCGCGGTAGCGCAGGACGGCAACGGCGGTGTCTTCGACCTCGATGATGTCGCCCTCGTGGGCGCGGGTGTCCGTGTAAGCGAACACCTCCTCGACGGGGTTGACCGCCGGCGTCCCCGTCCCGTCGGTCGCTTCGCCGCCGGCGCCGGCCGCTCCGGCGAGCCACTGGACGGCGTCGATGCCGTGGATCGACTGGTTCATCAGCGCGCCGCCGCCGTCCAGTTCCCGGGTGCCCTGCCAGGCGTCGCCGTAGTAGTCGTCGTCGCGCCACCACGGGACGTAGGCGTTCGCGACGGCCAGGTCGTCGAAGCGGCCCTCGCTGGCCGCCTCGTGGAGCTGCCGGACGACGGGGTTGTACCGCTGGTTGAAGACCCCGCCGAGCCTGATACCGGCGGCCTCGCTCGCGGCGACCATCTCGTCGATGCGCTCGGTGGTGACCTCGAGCGGCTTCTCACAGAGGACGTCGACCTCGCGCTCGGCGGCGGCGAGCGTGGGTTCGAGGTGGGCGCCGCTGGGCGTACAGACCTGGAGGACGTCCGGCGAGGCGGCGTCGAGCATCCGGGTCGTGTCGGCGTGCCACTCGCAGTCGAACTCCTCGGCGAACTCCCGGCCGCGGGACTCGGTGCGACACGAACCCGCGACCAGTTCGGCGCCGTCGATGTCCTCGATGGACCGCGCATGCAGCTCGGCGACCGCGCCGATTCCGGCGATGGCGATGTCGGCCGTCATGGTGCCCGGGGGGAGGATCGGGCGCGAGAAAAGCGATCGGATACCGGCGATGCTGAGCGTGACATCCCGTGCGGCAGCTATCCGGGGCCGGGTGCTGCTGGTTCGCGGTCGGTCTCGGCCGCCTCGTCGGGCCGCTCGTCGGCCGCGCCGGACTCGGAGAGGCCGACCGTGACCACCGGGACTGGCGCCGTCCGGACGACCCGCTCGGCGACGCTCCCGAGGATGAGCCGGTCGAGCCCACCGCGGCCGTGGGTGCCCATCACGATGCAGTCGACGTCGCGCTCGCGGGCGACGCGGACGATCTCCCTGCTCGGTCGGCCCTCGGCGGTCGTCGTCTCGACGTCGAGGTCGTCGTCCATGCGTCGCTCGACCTGCCGGAGCGCGGCCTCGCCCTTCCCGTCGAGCACCGCCCGGACCCCCTCCCAGGAGGCCTCCATCGGCAGGCCGGTGTAACTCGACGCGTCGACGACGTACAGCGCAAGCACGTCGGCGTCGTGGACCCGCGCTACCTCCCCCGCGTGGTCGATGACCCGCCGGAACCCCGCCGACCCATCCGTCGGGAGCAGGATCGTGTCATACAGCCCCATATCACGATCTTTCATGGGAGATGGTATAACACTTCCGTAGCGAGCGGCGGGCAGATGGGATCCGCGCGCCCCGCGGGGCGTCGTACGGTCGGTTGTCGATCAGTTCCGGATTTCGTCGGACCGGTCGGCGAAATACCGGTATATCGGTACAACCGACCGTATCAGCGGCCGGTTAGGAGGACGTCGCTGACGTCGGCGACGCCGGCCCGCCGGACGACAGCGCGGACGAGGTTTTCGGCGCCGGCGAGGTTGTCGGAGTCGCCGTCGAGAACGAGCAGGTCGGCGTCCCGGCCTTCCTCGATGAGTCCGCAGTTCAGGCCGGCGATTTCCGCGCCGTGTATCGTCGCCATCCGGAGCACCTCGCGGGCGCTCACGTCGGCCATCTTCGCCGTGAACGCCATCTCCCGGAACATCGAGGGGCTGTTGAGAAAGACGTTGTCCGTCCCGAGGGCGACGGTGGTGCGCTCGGCCAGGTCCGCGACGGGCGGGGCACCGACGCCGGTCACGAGGTTCGAGCGCGGGCAGACGACGACCGGAATCTCGCTGTCGGCGACGCGGTCCAGGTGCAGTTCCTCGGCGTGGACCATGTGGACGAGAAAGTCCGGGTCGAGGTCGAGCGCGGGGTTGATGTCGCCGCTGTGGACCTCGCCGGCGTGGATGCCGAACAGTTTGCCCGCCTCGGCGGTCGCCGTCCGCTCGCGGCTGAACTCACCGTCCTCGGCGCCGCTGGCACCGAACCCGTCGCCGCGCTCCATCGCCGCCACCGCCTCGCGGCCGAGCATCACGGGGTCGACGGCCAGTCCCTCGGCGGCCGCTTCGAGCGCCTCGACCCCCGGGACGCCACCCTCGCGGAAATCGAGGAAGGCGGTCGTCCCGGCCGACTCCATGAACCGGAGGGAGCGACGCATGGCTGCGACCGTCTCCTCGCGGTCGGCCGCCCGCAGGAGGCGGTGTTTCAGGCCATCGGGCGGCGCGACCAGTTCCGTCAAGGAGAGTCCCTCGCCGGCCTCCTTGGCGATGGAGTCGCCGACGTGCGTGTGGGCGTTGACGAACGCCGGGAGGATGATGTCGCTCCCGTGGGTAGACTGGGCTTCGACCGCCGCTATCTCGCCGTCTTCGACGACGACCCGGCCCTCGACGGGGTCGAACGCCCGCCCGGCGAGCACCGTGCCGTCGAGGATGGTGCTGTCAGTCATCAGTTGAACTCGTCGAGCGTGGCGTGGATGCCCGGTCGGGCGTCCCGCACAAGGGTGTCTTCGAGGTCGATCCCGAGGACGCGAATGGCGGCGTTGCCGACGCGCTGGGCGGTCTCCACGGGCGCGTAGACGCCGAGGCGCCACTGGTCGCGCTGGACCGCCCGTAACGCGCTCACGAGCGTCGACTGCTCCCCGAGGCGGCGCACCTCCCCGTTGACGAGGACGCGACTCGTCGACTCGGGCATCGAGGGTCGGGGCGGGACGTCGACCACGACCGCGTCGGGGTCGACGGTGGCCTCGCTCGCGACGTCGGCCTCGAACTCCCGGATCTCGTCGTGGTCGGCGTCGATCACCGCCTCGGGGACGGCGGCCATCTCCGCCCAGACGGCCCGCTTGTAGAGGTCCCGGCGGTCGAGGCGGTGAGCGAACGCGGCCGTCGCCTCGCACTCTCGCAGCGCGACCCGGAGGTCGTAGTCGTCCATCCGCCGGAGGTCGGTCGCGTCGACCTCGTCGTGAGCCAGCAGGCGGACGGTCGCCCGCCGGAGCATCGCCTTCCCGATGCGGGCGACGTGGTGGCTGTAGACGGTAGGGTTCATCAGCGCCCGCGCCAGCAGCAGGCTCTCGGCGCTCTGGACGTTGTTCTCGTCCAGGACGAGGTCGCCGTCGACGAACCGCAGCGCCCGCACCAGCCGACCGGTGTCGATGGTGCCGTAGGGGACGCCCGTGTGGTGGGCGTCCCGCACCAGGTAGTCCATGCGGTCGACGTCGAGTTCGCCCGAGACGATCTGACCGAGTTGGCCCTCCCCCGCGACGAGGCCGGCGACGGCGTCGGGGTTGAGGCCGTGCTCGGACAGGACCCGGGCCACCGGGCCCGACGCCAGGAGGTCGCCGACGTCGTCGTGGTACTTGCCGGTGTGGCGGTGGACCAGCTCCTCGATGTTGTGGCTGAACGGGGTGTGACCGATGTCGTGGAGGAGCGCGGCAGCGCGGGCGCGCTCGGCCTGCTGGCCCTCGATACCGAGGTGGTCGAGCGCCCGGTCGGCGAGGTGCGCGACGCCGATGGAGTGTTCGAACCGGGTGTGGTTGGCCGAGGGATAGACGTAGGTGACCGTCCCCAGCTGGGAGACCCGCCGCAGCCGCTGGACCGGCGGCGTATCGAGCAGCGCCGCCGTGACGCCCTCGACCTCGATGTGGTCGTGGACGCTGTCCTTGATAGTCGTCATGCCGGACGGTTGGACCCCTCGGGAGTTAAGCCCCAGCCCTCGCGGAACGACCGGGACGGGAAGAAAGAGGGACGAAGCGGGGCTCGCGGCCTCCAAATGAGGGATGGACTCCGGCCCGGCGGGCGGGCAGTCCGTGGTCAGGCGAACGTCGCGAGCAGGTTCTCGAGTTCCTCGGCCGTGGCGTCGCCGTTCTCGACGGGTTCACGCGGGTGGCGACCGGTCCCCTCGACCGTCTCGATGGCCCGTTCGGGCCTGTACCCGCGGTCGTGGGCCAGCCAGGCGGCGAGCACCTGGCCGACGCGGCCGATGCCGGCGAGCGAGTGGACGACGACGCGTTTGTCGGGGGCGGCGTCCTCGAGGAAGGGCAACACCTCCTCGGCGAGGAGGGCGGGGTCGACGAGCCGACCGTCGGGGGTCGGCGCGTGGAGGACGGCCTCGAACGCCTCGGGGTATCGCTCGATGCCTGCGGCGCTGTCCTCCCCCCCGGGAAGCAGACAGCACGCGCGGGCGACCTCCTGGCGTCGCATGAACGCGACCCAGTCCGCGATGGCGGCCTCGTGACTCGCCGCGCTGTGCCAGCCCGGACAGCAGGCTCCGTACACTGCTTCCTCGTCCGGGGCGGCCGGCGCAAACCTGTGTGCAGTAGCGCCCGTCTCTCGGTTCTGGATCTCTGGCATCGGCGCTACCTTCCTCGATCAGGTCTACCCCCTTGAGTGTAGAGGTCCGATTCTCAGTCTTGAGTCCGGACGGGCCGCTGCGGGCGCAAGGCTTTAGCAGGGGCCTCCTCCTACGCGGTGATATGGTGACGTTTCTCTCGGGCGGGACGGGGACGCCGAAGCTCCTCTCGGGAGCCGACGCGGTCTTTCCCCCGGCGGAGACGACGGTCGTCGGCAACACCGGCGACGACGTCGAGATCGGCGGACACCTCGTCTGTCCCGACGTCGACACCGTCCTCTTTCTGCGCGGCAGGGTGCTCGACCGCGAGACCTGGTGGGGTATCGAGGGCGACACCGCCGGAACCCACGAGGAACTGCTCGACCTGGCCGAGCGAGCGGGTCTGGAGGGCGGTCCCCGGTATCTCCCCGACCGGCGCCAGACCGCCGGCCGCCGGATCGCGCGCTGGCGGCGCTTCTCGGGCGTCGCGGAGTTCATGCACATCGGCGACCGGGACCGGGCCGTCCACGTCACGCGCACGAGCCTCATCGACGAGGGTGCGACGCTGACCGAGGCGACGGCCCGCCTGGCCGACGCCTTCGGCCTGACCGTCGACCTGTTGCCCATGAGCGACGACCCCGTCGCGACCATCGTCCACACTGACGAGGGACCCATGCACTTTCAGGAGTTCTGGGTGGCGCGGGGCGGCGACCCCGCCATCGAGCGCGTCGAGTTCCGCGGCGCCGACGACGCCGCGCCGACGGCATCCGTGCTGGACGCGCTGGCCGACCCCATCGTGGTCGGGCCCTCGAACCCGGTCACCAGCGTCGGCCCGATGCTCGCGCTCGACGGGGTGGCGGCGGCCCTCGCAGAGACGCCCGTGGTCGCCGTCTCCCCGTTCGTCGAGGACCGCGTCTTCTCCGGCCCGGCCGACCACCTCATGGCCGCCGAGGGGCACGACCCCAGCACCGCGGGCGTCGCCGCCGCCTACGACTTCGCCGACGCGTTCGTCCTCGACGAGGCCGACGGGACCGACCTCGACCGGCCCGTGGTCCGGACGGACACGGCCATCGACGACGCCGAGGACGCCGTTCGCGTCGCCCGCGCCGTCCGGGACGCCCTGGAGGTGGCGTCGTGACCGAGCGCGAGGCCGACGGGGGCGACCGCCGGAGCGGAGCGCCGTTCGCCCCCCGCCTGGCGGCGGCGAGTCTCAGCGGGCAGTCCGACGCCGCCTGGGCGCGGGCCGCAACACCGTACGTCGGCGCCGCCTTCCTCGGCGGGATCGCGCTGGACGAACCCACCCGGGCGGCCGCCCGCGAGATGGTCGCCCGCGACCGCGAGGAGTTCCTGCCCGCCGACCCGGTGGGGTTCGTCGACGAGCAGCTCGCGGCGCTGGCCGACGCGCCGCTCCGGCCGGGGTTCAACGTCCGGGCGACCTCGCCGGGGCCGATCCGCGAAGCCGCCACGGTGTGCGCCGACCGCGACGCGGTCGTCGAGGTCAACGCCCACTGCCGCCAGGACGAGATGTGCGACGCCGGCGCCGGCGAGTCGCTGCTACGCGACGGCGACCGCCTGTGCACCTGTGTCCGGGCGGCCGCCCGGGTCGGCGCGACGGTCAGCGTCAAGGTCCGGACCGAAGTGCCGGGGGTCGACCTGCCCGCGCTCTGCACGCGACTCGACGACGCCGGCGCCGATGTCCTCCACGTCGACGCGATGGACTCGGAGGCCGTCGTCGGCGACGTCGCGCGGAAGACGGACGCGTTCGTCCTCGCCAACAACGGGGTGCGCGACCGGGCGACCGTCCGGGAGTACCTCGCCCTGGGCGCCGACGGGGTCAGCGTCGGCCGCCCGAGCGACGACCCGGCGGTCATGGAGCGGGTCGCACGTGCGGTCGACGACTGGTTCACGGGCACCGCTCCCGACGCGGCGACGTCAGGGGGGCCCGACCCGTGAGGTCGACGGCCGAGAACGCGCAACTCGCGCTCCTGCTGGAGGTGGCGGGCGCGCCCAAGCCCGGCAACGTCGACCGCCACCGGGAGTACCCGGACCTGCGATTCGAGCACTTCCTCGCGGGGGCGGTCGGCGCTCGCGACGGACTCCGGATGGCTGCCGACGGCGAGCGACTCGGTGCGGCGTTCCGCGAGGCCATCGCGGGGATGAGCGACCAGCGCGGCGGGAACACGCAGTTCGGGGCCGTCCTCCTGGTGACGCCGCTGGTCGCCGCCGCCGGCCGCGGCGACCTCTCGCCCGACGGCGCCAGCGCCGTCGTCGCCGAGACGACCGTCGCGGACGCCGCGGACTTCTACCGGGCGTTCGAACACGTCGACGTCGCAGTCGAGGACCCGCCCGAGGGGATGGAACCGCTCGACGTCCGCCGCGGCGGGGACGCCATCCCCGTCCTGGAGGAGCGCGGGCTGACCCTCGAAGGCGTGATGGCGCGCTCGGCCGAGCGCGATGGCGTCGCCCGCGAGTGGGTCGGCGGCTTCGAGCGGAGTTTCGCCGCCGCGGCGGCCATCGCCGCGGGATCGGGTCCGGTCACCGACCGCGCCGCGGAGGTCTTCCTCGAACTGCTGGCCGAAGAGCCGGACACGTTCGTCGCCATCCAGCACGACCGGGAGACGGCCGAGCGCGCGACGGAACGGGCGAGAGCGGCCCGCAACGGCGACATCGACCCCGAGCGGTTGAGCGAGGAGTTCGTCGCGGAGGGCATCAATCCCGGAACGACCGCCGACACGGTCGCCGCGGGCCTGTTCGTCGCGCTCGAACGGGGGCTGGACGTATGAGCGACGGGGGGAGCGGGACCGACGGATCGAACGGGTCCGCCGAGTGGCCCGTCGTCCTCCGGGGCGTCACGGAGTCGGTCGTGACGACGCAGGGCCCCGACGGGCGCTGGAACGTCGCAGCGCTGGGTCTGCACGCGGGTGGAAACCCGGAGGACGGCGACGCGACCGACGATGGGACGCCCGGACCGTCGGTGACGGCCCGCACCTACGGCCGGACCCGCACCTGGCGCAACTTCCGCGAGCGCGGCGAGGGCTACGTCCAGTTCACGCGCGACCCCGTCGACTTCACCGAGGCGGCGCTCGGCGTCCGCGAGCGGGCGGACCCGCTCCTCGCGAGTGCGGACGCTTGGGCGCGCGCGTCGGTGACCGAGCGCGACGCCACCGAGGAGGGCGGCACGCGGGTCCTCACCTGGGGTCTGGACCCGGTCGAGACCGCCACCGAGCGCGAGACGGTGCCGACGACCAACCGCGGGTACGCCGCCGTAATCGAGGTGACCGTCGCGGCCTCGCGGCTGGACGTCCCGGCCTGCGACGAGGCGGAACTGCGCGAGCGACTCGCGTATTTCGCCGACGTGGTCGAGACGTGTGGTGGTCCCCGCGAGCGCGAGGCGCTGGGGCGGGCGAGAGAACTTGTCGACGCGGAGTTCTGATACGGTCGGGGAAACCGCGCCGTTTCCGGCGCGGAGGATGTCACTGTGCAGTGTGTGTACGATCCACACGCGATCGTCGGCAATACTGGACCACAGCGAAAGTTATTTACGGAAATCCTTATGCCGTCAGCGGGAGTTGTTGATGGTATGCTATGCAGGAGGCGGATTCTGTGAGTACTCTCCAGCGCGACCCGGACGACCGGGTCCAGGTCATCGACGAGGACGGGCAGGTACGCGACGGCGCCACCGTGCCCGACCTCTCGGAGGACCGGTTCGTGGAGATGTACCGGGAGATGCGACTGGCGAGACACTTCGACGAGCGGGCGGTGAGCCTCCAGCGCCAGGGCCGGATGGGGACGTACCCGCCGATGTCCGGCCAGGAGGGCGCCCAGGTCGGCAGCGTCCACGCGCTGGACGAGGCCGACTGGCTGTTTCCCAGTTACCGCGAGCACGCCGCCATGTACCACGAGGGGATCGACCTGAAACAGTCCCTGCTCTACTGGATGGGCCACGAGGAGGGCAACGTCCGCGACGACGACGACACGGTCTTTTCGGTGGCGGTTCCTATCGCCACCCAGATCCCCCACGCCACCGGCGCGGCGTGGGCCTCCAGACTGCGGGACGAACGGACGGCCTTTCTCTGTTATTTCGGCGACGGCGCCACCTCGGAGGGGGACTTCCACGAGGGACTGAACTTCGCCGGCGTGTTCGACGTGCCGGTCGTCTTCTTCTGTAACAACAACCAGTGGGCCATCTCGGTCCCGCGGGAGCGCCAGACGGCCAGCGAGACGCTCGCCGGGAAGGCCAGCGCCTACGGCTTCGAGGGCGTCCAGGTCGACGGGATGGACCCGCTGGCGACCTACCAGGTGACGAAGGCCGCCGTCGAGAAGGCCAAACACCCCAACCCCGACGAACTCCGGCCGACGATGATCGAGGCGGTGCAGTACCGCTTCGGCGCCCACACCACTGCCGACGACCCCTCGGTCTACCGCGACGAGGACGAGGTCGAACGCTGGAAGCGCAAGGACCCCATCCCGCGCATGGAGACGTTCCTGCGCGAGCGGGGGATCCTCGACGACGAACGCGTCGACGCCATCCGGACCGAGATAGAAGACGAAGTGGCCGAGGCCATCCAGGCGGCCGAGAGCGTCGCCCGGCCGGAACCGGCCGAGATGTTCGCCCGCGTCTACGAGGGGATGCCCCGCCGCCTCGAAGAACAGCAGGCCTACCTGCAGCGACTGCGAAACCGACACGGCGACGAGGCCCTCCTGGAGTGAGACATGAGCCAGACCACCGACACCGCTCCGGACCCCGACCAGGTACAGACCGAGAGCCTCACGCTCGTCCAGGCCGTCCGCGAGGGGTTGCACGACGAGATGGAACGCGACGACAGCGTCCTCGTGATGGGCGAGGACGTCGGCGAGAACGGCGGCGTCTTCCGCGCCACGCAGGGCCTGATCGACGAGTTCGGCGAGGACCGCGTCGTCGACACACCCCTCGCCGAATCGGGCATCGTCGGCACCGCCGTCGGCATGGCCGCCTACGGGATGCGGCCGGTCCCCGAGATCCAGTTCATGGGGTTCATCTACCCCGCGTTCGACCAGATCGTCTCCCACGCCGCCCGGCTGCGCACCCGTTCGCGCGGCGCGTTCACCTGCCCGCTGGTCGTCCGGGCACCCTACGGCGGCGGCATCCGCGCCCCGGAACACCACTCCGAGTCCACGGAGGCCTTCTTCGTCCACGAACCCGGCCTCAAGGTGGTCGTCCCGAGCACGCCCTACGACACGAAAGGGTTGCTCGCCGCCGCCATTCGGGACCCCGACCCCGTCGTGTTTCTCGAACCCAAACTCATCTACCGGGCGTTCCGCGAGGGCGTCCCGGCCGACCCCTACACGGTGCCGCTGGGCGAGGCCGCCGTCCGACGCGAGGGGAGAGACGTCTCGGTGTTCACGTGGGGTGCGATGACCCGCCCGACGACGGAGGCCGCCGAGAACCTCGCCGGCGACGTCGACGTCGAAGTCGTGGACCTGCGGACGCTCTCGCCGCTGGACGAGGAGACGATCGTCGAGTCCTTCGAGAAGACGGGACGGGCCGTCGTCGTCCACGAGGCGCCCAGGACCGGCGGGCTGGCGGGCGAACTGATAGCGACCCTCCAGGAGGAGTCACTGCTCTACCAGGAGGCGCCGATAGAGCGGGTGACGGGCTTCGACGTGCCCTACCCGCTGTACGCCCTGGAGGACTACTACCTGCCGGAACCGGCCCGCATCGAAGACGGCATCAGGGACGCGGTCGAGTTCTAAAGCATGCGCGAGTTCACACTCCCGGACGTCGGCGAGGGGGTCGCCGAGGGGGAACTCATCGCGTGGCACGTCGAACCCGGCGACCGGGTCACCGAGGACCAGGTCGTCGCCGAGGTCGAGACCGACAAGGCCGTCGTCGACGTCCCCTCACCGGTCGACGGCACCGTCCGCGAACTGCGCGCCGAACCCGGCGATATCGTCCCGGTCGGTGACGTCCTCCTCACGTTCGACGTGGACGGCGAGGCGTCGACAGGCACCTCGGAAGCGAGCGGCGACGAGCCGCGAGCCGCCGGCGAGGAGAGCGAGGCGAGCGGCTCCGCTGACGCCGGCGCGGCGGCCGAACCCGGTGACACCGGGACGGAAGCCGGGGCCGGCGCATCCGCCGGGCCGGCGGGCGACGGCGCGGCGGGCGACGGACGGGCCGGCGGGCGCGTGTTCGCGCCGCCGTCGGCCCGGCGTCTCGCCCGCGAACTCGGCGTCGACCTCGCGAGCGTCGAGGGGTCCGGTTCCGGCGGGCGGGTCACCGAGGGCGACGTCAGGGCCGCCGCCGGCGGGCAGGACGGCGCCGACGGCCGCGACGACGAGAGCGACGACGGGCTGAAATCCGCCGTCACCCGCATCGACGGCGAGGCCGGGGACGGCGAGGGGAGCGCGACGGGAACAGCGGCGACCGACGCGACCGATACGCCCCCGGAGGCGGCCGACCGCGACCGGACGCTGGCGACGCCGGCCACTCGCCGGGTCGCCGAGGAACTGGGCGTCGACCTCGATTCGGTGCCGACCGGGGAGACCCGCGACGGCGAGGCGCACGTGACCGAGGCCGCGGTCCGGGAGTACGCCGAAGCCCAGCAGCGCGCTCAGGCGGCCGACGCCGCCGCCGTCGCGGAGAGCGACGCGGGAGCGGCGGAGACGGCCGCCGGACCGGCGGGCGAGAGCCCCTCGGTCGCCGCCGGCGAGGCGGAGCGGCGCGAACCCTACCGGGGCGTCCGCAGGACCATCGGCGAGGCGATGGAGCGCTCGAAGTTCACCGCGCCACACGTCACCCACCACGACACCGTCGACGTGAGCGACCTCGTCGAGACGCGCGAGCGCCTCAAACCCCGCGCCGAGGCGGAGGGCGTGAAGCTCACCTACCTCCCGTTCGTGATGAAGGCGGTCGTGGCGGCGCTCGAGGAGCACCCGGTGCTCAACACCTCGCTCGACGAGGACAGCGAGGAGGTCGTCTACAGGAGTTGCTACCACATCGGGGTGGCGACGGCGACCGACGCCGGCCTGATGGTCCCGGTCGTCGAGGACGTCGACGACAAGGGCCTGCTGGAGATCGCCGCCGAGGTGACCGACCTGACGGCGCGGGCCCGCGACCGCTCCATCACCCGGGACGAACTCCGGGGGAGTACCTTCTCCATCACCAACTTCGGGGCGGTCGGCGGCGAGTACGCCACGCCGATCATCAACTACCCGGAGACGGCCATCCTCGGTCTCGGGGCGATCGAACAGCGGCCGACGGTGGTGGACAGCGGGACCCAAAGCGTCTCGGACGGCGCGAGCGGCAGCGCCGCGAGCGCCGAGGTCGTCGCGCGCCACACCCTGCCGCTGTCGCTGTCCATCGACCACCGCGTCATCGACGGCGCCGAGGCCGCGGCCTTCGTCAACACGCTCGGGGAGCATCTCGCCGACCCGACGCTGCTCCTCCTGGAGTAGGGCGAGAGCCGCACCGACCGGAAATTCATTACGCCTCGGGTAGTACCGGGTGTCATGGCGCAGGAGAAGACCGGTCGGATCGTCCGGGATCTGCTGGACGAACCCCATATCGAGGGGCACCGCGTCTCGGTCCGACACGTCCACGAGCAGGTCGAGGGGCGGGATCTCGCGCCGCGGACGGTCGCCGACCGCCTCGGCCCGGACGTCGCGGACGTCTACCGCGCACTGGCGTACTACCACGACCACCCCGAGGAGATGCACGAGATCGAGCAACGCCGCGAGCGCCGCATCGAGGACTCCCGTGACCGCGGTGCCGTCACCGGGCCGGACGACCTGTGATGTTTCGCCTCCTGCTCGACGAGATGACCGAGGGACGTCTCGCCGAGTACCTCGCGAAGATGGGCCACGACGTGGAACGCGTCGTGGACTGCCCGGCGCTCGGACCGGGAACGGACGACGGGGACATCGTGGCGTACGCCGAACGCGAAGAACAGTTGCTCGTCACTGCGGACGACGATTTCCTCGCGGAACACGACGCGCTCAACCGGATCGGGGTCCTCTTTCTCCCGGACAACCGGATGTCGGCGTTCGACACAGCAAACGCGCTCAACGAGGTCGCGACGCAGGTCGACCAGGCGGCTATCGTGGCACACGACGAACCCTACCACCTGACCGGGCGGTGGCTCTGAGCCGACCGGAAACCGGTCGATTGCATGCAGTTGACGATCGGACGAGAGACACCGCCCGCCGCACGTCTTGCGGGACTCACCGGGTTACGTGTCAGAGTCGCCGGAACCGGAGCCGTCGCCCGGCCGAATCAGGGTATCGTCCTGCCGTCCGTCGCCAGTTTCGTAGTCACGCCGACCGAGCAGCCACCGGCCGAGGCCGAGCGCCCCCAGTGCACCCAGCGCGCCGGGGACGCCGAACCCGGGACCGTCGGCGGCCGTCGTCGGTCGCCGCCGCGGCTTCGAGGCGGTTGTAGCCGTCGTCGCCGTATGTCCGCTGCCAGTCGAGCGAGAAACTCCCGGCCCCGGCCACCGAATCGTCCGGACCCGTTGAACCGACCGGGTCGGTTCCGGCACCGGTCAGTCCCCTTCCGGTGTCGACCACGCTCCGGGCCGCCGGGAGCCCCGCCCCGGCCGTCGTTCCGAGCGCGGCCAGCACCCGCCGTCGCGTGGGCCGCCACATGCCGAGCAGTATGTGCCGGAGTGATATGAACGGTGCGCCGCCGTTCGCCGGAGGTGCCGCTCCCGGCCGTGCAGTCCCGGCGGGGACGCCTTTTTGTCCGGGCCGCCCGTCGGTCCGGCAATGGTCGTCGGAGACGTCACCACCGGAACGGACGTACTGGTCATCGGTGGCGGGCCGGGCGGGTACGTCGCCGCCATCCGCGCCGGACAGCAGGGGCTGGACGTCACGCTCGTCGAGGCCGACGCCTACGGCGGGACCTGTCTCAACCACGGCTGCATCCCTTCGAAAGCGCTGATCTCGGCGGCGGACGTCGCCCACGAGGCCGGCCACGCCGAGGAGATGGGAGTCCACGCCGACCCCGCGGTCGACCTGCAGGGGATGGTCGCCTGGAAGGACGGCGTCGTCGACCAGTTGACCGGCGGCGTCGAGAAACTCTGCAAGGCCGCCGGCGTCGAACTCGTCGAGGGGCGCGCCGAGTTCGCCGACGAGGACACCGCTCGCGTCGTCCACGGCGGCGAGGGGCAGGGCGCCGAGACCGTCGCGTTCGAACACGCCGTCGTCGCGACCGGGTCCCGGTCGGTCGAGGTCCCCGGGTTCGAGTTCGACGGCGAGCGCGTTCTCTCCTCGCGGGACGCCCTCGCGCTGGAGTCGCTCCCCGAGCGCCTGGTGGTCGTCGGCGCCGGCTACATCGGGATGGAGCTGTCGACCGCCTTCGCGAAACTCGGGACCGACGTCACCGTCGTCGAGATGCTGGGCGGCGTCCTCCCGGGCTACGAGGACGACGTCTCGCGGGTCGTCCGGAACCGCGCCGAGGCGCTGGGCGTCGAGTTCCGCTTCGGCCAGGCCGCCCAGGGCTGGGAGGAGGCGGACGAGGGGATCACGGTCCTCGCCGAGGACGAGGACGGTGAGGTCTCGGAGTTCGGCGCCGAAAAGTGCCTGGTCGCCGTGGGTCGGGAACCCGTCACGGACACCCTCAATCTCGACGCGGTGGACCTCGAACCCGACGACGACGGCTTCCTGGCGACCGACGACCGGGCGCGGACGGACATGGAGGGGGTCTTCGCCGTCGGCGACGTGGCGGGCGAACCGATGCTCGCCCACAAGGCGATGGCCGAGGGCGAAGTCGCTGCCGAAATCGCCGCGGGCGAACCCGCCGGCCTGGACTACCAGGCCGTCCCGGCCGCGGTGTTCACCGACCCCGAGATCGGGACCGTCGGCATGACCGAGGACGAAGCCCGCGAGGCTGGATTCGACCCGCTCGTGGGGGAGTTCCCCCTCCGGGCGAACGGGCGGGCGCTCACGCTCGATGACAGCGAGGGGTTCGTCCGCGTCGTCGCCGCGAGCGACGGCGAGTTCCTGCTGGGCGGGCAGGTCGTCGCCCCCGAGGCGTCGGAACTCGTCGCCGAGATCGGCCTCGCGGTCGAGATGGGCGCCCGCCTGGACGACGTCGCCGCGACGGTCCACACCCACCCGACGCTCTCGGAGGCGGTCCGCGAGGCCTGCGCGAACGCGCTCGGGGAGGCCGTCCACACGCTGAATCGGTGATGTCCCCCGCTCAACCGGCTCGACGACGGAACGGTCGTTCGCGGGCGTGACCTGTGGAATATATAGCCGAAAATATCCGTCAGAGCGGAACCGTGGGAAATGTTTACACACCGACGCCTATCCGCCGGGACGTACCCCTATTATAAACCCGTTTATTTAGACGGGGGCTGGTTTCGGGTGATGACACGCGACCAGAAGCGGTCGGCGGATGGGGTATCGCGACGGAAGTTCCTGCTGAGTTCGGGCGCGATCGGGGCCGCCGGGATCGCGGGGTGTACCAGCGATGGCGGCGACGGCAGCGATGGCGGCGACGGAGATAGCGACGGGAGCGACGGGAGCGGCGGCAACAGTGACGGCGACGGCGGCACGACTGAGACCGACGGCAACAGCGGCGGCAACAGCGACGGCAACAGCGACGGCGACGGCGGCACGACTGAGACCGACGGCACGTCCGAGGAGCTCTCGGGTGACATCCGCATCTCCGGGAGCAGCACGGTCTACCCGGTGGCCCAGGAGGTCAGTCGTCGCTTCCAGGAAGACCACGACGGTGTGAGTTTCAACCTCACCCGGGACGGCAGTTCCGGCGGCTTCGAGAACGTCTTCATTCCCGGCGACAGCGACATCAACAACTCTAGCCGGCCGATCAAAGAGGAGGAGGTCCAGCGCTGCCGTGACAACGGGTTCGAGCCGGTCGAGTTCTTCGTCGCCCAGGACGCGCTCACCATCGTCGTCAACAACAACGCCGACTGGGTCGACTCGATCACGATAGAGGAACTGCAGCAGATCTGGTCGCCGGACACCGCGCCGGAAATGTGGTCTGACGTCCGAGACGACTGGCCGGACGAGCCGTTCGACCTCTACGGGGCAGCCACCACCTCCGGCACCTTCGACTATTTCACAGAAGCAGTCGTCGGCGAGGAAGGAACGAGTACGCGATGGGTTACCTGCCCTTTGCCTACTACACGAACAACCCCGACGAGGTCAAGGCCCTCAGCGTCAGCGAGGGCGGCAGCGACCCCGTCGAGCCGAGCCTCGAAGCCGCCCAGTCGGGCAACTACCCGCTCGCTCGCCCGCTGTTCTTCTACGCCAACATGAACAAACTGCAGGAGAAGCGCCACCTGCAGGAGTTCATCCGCTTCTACATCAACCAGGCCGACGACGACTACATCGCCAGCGACATCGGCTACGTCCCGAGCAGTTCCGACATGGTCGAACAGAACCTGACGAACCTGGAACAGGGGACCAACGGCAACTACGAGTACAGCATGTAGGCGTCCGCGGGACCGCGAACGGAACGCTCGCGGCCCGCCTATATAGACAAAATAGGCCTACTGAGTGGAACTGACTGATACGTCCCGCTCATATCAAGAGACATAGTCGTGGTTCGCCCCCTTTCGGACGATGGCACGAGACGCTCCCGGAACCGGGCCGGGCACGACCGGGTCTCCGAGACGACGCGGGCACCGAACGAACGCCGTTCGAGTCGAGCACGAATGGAACTGACAGCACTGACAGCAGGATGAGCAACGAAACGAGCACCGACGCGACGGACCTCCGGCGCAACGGGTTCGTCGTCCGGAAGGAACAGGCCTACGCCGCGCTCATCGCCGGCTGTGGCGTGCTGACGATCCTCGTCACGGTCGGGATCGTGCTCTCGCTGTCCGGACGCGCGGTGGCCTTCTGGACGGAGGTCCCCCCGGTCGAGTTTTTCACCGGGACGAACTGGAGCCCGATCATCAGCCAGTCCTACGGCGTCCTTCCGCTGGTCAGCGGGACGCTGATCGTCACGGTCTGCTCGGCGGCGATCGCGTTGCCGGTCGGTCTGGCCGCTGCGATCTACCTCTCCGAGTACG
>PXRS01000070.1:26598-47125 GCA_003023785.1 Halobacteriales archaeon QS_5_68_33
CCGATCTCGGTACAGGTACTGCCGCCCGGACTGCCGGCCGTCCCCGAGTTCACGTTCGTGATGCCGTCGCTGCGGACGTTCAACGTGCTGTCTGCGAGCATCGTCGTCGGGATCATGATCATCCCGATGGTCTCCTCGATCAGCGAGGACGCGCTGAGCGCCGTCCCCGACAGTCTGCGTGAAGCGGCCTACGGACTGGGGTCGACGAAATACGACGTCTCGACGAAGGTGGTCGTGCCGGCGGCGACCTCGGGGATCGTCGCCTCGTACGTCCTCGCGATATCGCGGGCCATCGGCGAGACGATGGCCGTGACGATGGCCATGGGGATGAGCCCGCAGATGCCCTTCTTCCCGAACGTCCTCCGGAACCTCGCCGAGTCGAGCCAGACGATGACCGCGGCCATCGTCCAGATCGCCGGCGCCGACCAGACGCCGGGTGCGACCTACGAGGCCATGTTCGCCATCGGCATGACGCTGTTCGGGATGACGCTCGTGATGAACGTCCTCGCCGAACTGGTCCGGCGACGCTTCCAGGAGGCGTACGACTGATGGCGACCGATACCGACGCCGTCGAAGAGTTCGGACGAACGACCGACCAGCGCCGCCGACAGATCAAAGGGCAACTCTTCGAGGTGGGACTCGTCGCGGCGACGCTCGCCGGGATCGTCGCGTTGCTCGTGCTGTTTGGCTATCTCGCGTTCGACACGTTCAGGCCGCTGGCGGCCTCGGCCCGGTGGTACCTGCTGTACTTCGGGGTCCTGGTCGCGCCGACGGCGGCGTTCACGCTGTACGCCCGACGGAATCCGGCGGTCAGAGCCGCCAGCACCAGGTCCTTCGCCGCGGCCATCGGTGGCATCGTCGCGACCTGTGTCCTGTACGTCGTGGCCGCCTCCCTGAGCCCATACGACGTCTTCATCTTCGCCGTCTTCGCCGGCCTCCCGCCGCTTCTCGTCGCCGCAATCGGCCGCCGGATGGACAGGAGCGCGCGGACGTACATCGGCCCGCTGGTGCCAGTGTCGATAGTCCTCGGCCTCGGCGGCGGCGCGGTGACGTACGCGTTCCTCCGTCCATACGTCGGGATCCTGGCACAGTGGATCGCGTACTTCGGGTTCGTCACTGTCCCGGTCGCCGGCATCGCGGGCGTGGTCGCCACCCGGCGCTGGTCCGGACAGCGGGGCGGCTACGCCGCGGGGGCAGTCCTCGCCGGGGCCCTCGTGGTCGCCGCCGCCGGCATCGCCACGGGCATCGACCCGTCGTTCTGGGTCGTGCTCTTCTCGGCGTTCGTCGTCCCGGTCGTCTACGTCGTCGGCACGACCGTCGCTGCGGATCGAGAGGGGCGGGTCGGCGTCGCCGGCCCGTTCGTGCTCATCGGCGGGATGCTCCTCGGGGCGGCCCTCGAACGGCAACTCGGGCTCGAGGGCCTCGAGAGCTTCCTGACACCGACGCTCCTGCTGGAGTCCTGGCACGGGCTGGAGGCGGCCGAAGCGGGCGTCTACCCACAGATCGTCGGCTCGATCGTCATCGTCGGGTTCATGGCGGTGCTGGCGTTCCCGGTCGGCATCGGTGCCGCGGTCTACCTGGAGGAGTACGCCGCCGACACGGGCTGGAGCGGCCGGCTCGCGACGCTGCTGGAGGTGAACATCTCGAACCTGGCCGGCGTCCCGTCGGTCGTCTACGGGATCCTCGGGCTGGCGCTTTTCAGGAACGCGCTCGGCTTCGGGCCGGGCATCGTTCTCTCGGCGGCCGGGACGCTCGGGCTGCTCATCCTCCCGATCGTCGTCGTCTCCGCGCAGGAGGCGCTGCGGGCGGTCCCGGACTCGCTCCGGGAGGCCTCCTACGGGATGGGCGCGAGCCGCTGGCAGACGCTGCGCAACGTCGTCCTCCCCGAGGCGGTGCCGGGCATTCTCACCGGGACGATCCTGGCGCTGGCCCGCGCGATCGGCGAGACCGCGCCGCTCGTGGTCATCGGCATCGCGACGACGACATACACCCCACCGAGGGGGTTGTTGGCCACGGCGGCCGCGCTCCCGCTACAGATCTTCGCGGCGCGCAGCAACTTCGACGCGGCGTTCAGACACGGCGTCGTCCCGGCCGCCGCGGTCGTCCTGCTCGCGCTGATGCTCACGATGAACGCCGCCGCGATCGTGATCCGCAACCGCTACGAACGGAGTGACTGACGATGAGCGATACCGACACCACACCGACGATTTCCACGGCCGTCGAGGGATCGATTTCCGACACCGACCGGGCAGCGTCCGCCAGCGACCGGGACGTCATCGAGTCGCGAGGGCTGGACGTCCACTACGGGGACGTCCAGGCGCTCCAGGACGTCGACCTCGCGATCCCGGAACGGCGGGTCACCGCGATCATCGGCCCGTCGGGCTGTGGGAAGTCGACGTACCTGCGCTGTATCAACCGGATGAACGACCTCGTCGAGGCCGCGACCATCGAGGGCGAGTTGCTGTTCGACGGGACGGACGTCTACGGCGAGGACGTCGACCCCGTCGCCCTGCGCCGCCGGATCGGGATGGTCTTCCAGCACCCCAATCCCTTCCCCAAGAGCATCTACGACAACGTCGCCTACGGACTGCGCGTCCAGAACAGGAAAGTCACCGACGAGAGGGTCCGGACGGCGCTCGAACGGGCCGCGCTCTGGGAGGAGGTGAACGACCAGCTCGAGACGTCGGCACTGGACCTCTCCGGGGGGCAACAACAGCGGCTCTGTATCGCCCGCGCCATCGCGGTCGACCCCGACGTGCTGTTGATGGACGAACCCGCCTCGGCGCTGGACCCCATCGCCACCTCGAAGATCGAGGACCTCATCGAGGAACTCGCGGAGGATTACACCGTCGTCATCGTCACCCACAACATGCAACAGGCCGCGCGGATCTCCGACCGCACCGCGGTCTTCCTCACCGGCGGCGAACTCGTCGAGTACGACGACACCCAGACGATCTTCGAGAACCCCGCCCACGACCGCGTCGAGGACTACATCACCGGCAAGTTCGGATAGCATGCCACGCGAAGAGTACCAGCAGGCGCTCGCGGACCTGCGCGGGGACGTCCGTGGACTGGGCGAGACGACGCTCGACCAGCTCGACGACGGACTCGCCGCGCAGGCGACCGGCGACGAGGACCTCGCCCGCGCGGTCATCGAGGGGGACGCGGCCGTCAACGACCGGTACCTCGAACTGGAGAGCGACTGCATCGACCTGCTCGCGCTCCAGCAGCCCGTCGCGAGCGACCTGCGCTTCGTCGCGGCGTCGTTCAAGATACTCACCGACATCGAGCGGGTGGCCGACCTCGCGACGAACCTCGGGCGGTACGCGCTGACGGCCGAGCGCGACCGCTTCGAGACCGTCGAGGTCGAACTGATCGGCGAGATGGCCCGCGAGCAGGTCGCCGACGCCCTGGCGGCCTACCGGGAGAGCGACTCCGAGGCGGCGCGGCGGGTCGTCACCCGCGACGACGACCTCGACGCGCTCTGTCAGCGCGCCAGCGAGGGGGTCGTCCGGGACCTCATCGGGCGCGAGGCCGGCGCCGACGGCTGGGCGGCCGAGCGGGTGATGGACGACGTCTCCCGGCTGTTGCTGACGGTCCGGGACCTCGAACGCGTCGGCGACCACGCCGTCAACATCGCCGCTCGCACGGTGTACATGGTCGAGGGCGACCCGGAGCTGCTCCACTGATGCAGACCAGGAAACTCCAGCAGGTCGGCGGCGGCACGTACACGGTCTCCATTCCCAAGGAGTGGGCCGACGACCACGCCTTCGAGGCGGGGATGGAGCTACACCTCTACAGCCACGCCGACGGCTCCATCGTCGTCCGGACGACCGAACGCGATGGCGGCGCGCTCGACGCCGTCCGGATCGCCGTCGCCGGTTCGGCCCCCGAACGCGTCGCGCGGGCGCTCCGGGCGGCCCACGCCGCCGGCTTCGAGTCCGTGGTTCTCGTCCCGGACGAGGACGAAACCGGACGCTTCGACGACGCCCAGCGCCGGGCCGCGCGGTCGGTCGTCCGGGGTCTCGTCGGGACGGACCTGGTCGCCTGTCGCGACGACGAGATCACCGTCCAGCACCTGCTGGACGCCGGCACCGTCTCGGTGCGCCAGTCGGTCGTCCAGCTGGAGTTCACGGCGCTGTCGGTCCACCGGACCGCGATGGCGGCCGTCCTCGACGGCGAGGGCGACGCCGAGCAGGTCCGCGAGCGCGCCGCCGAGGCCGACCGCCTCGCGCGGATGGTCAGGCGCCACACCACCCGCTCGCTCACTGCCTTCGACGAACTCGACCGCCTGGGCGTCTCCCGTACCGAACTGTTCGACTACGACGCCACGTCCCGCGCGCTCGCCCGGGTTGCCGACGAGGCCGTCCGGACCGCCGAGGTCGGTACCGCCCTCCCGGCACCGCTCCCGGAGGCCGTCGGCGCGACCATCCGCGAGACCGCCGCGGACGCCAGGGAGACCGTCGAGGCCGCCACGACGGCGGTGCTCGACGAGCCGGACGCCGCGGCGGCCCACGCCGCGCTCGACCGCCGGGACGAGACCGTCGCCACCGTCGAGGCCGCCACCGAGGCGCTGTTCGACCCGGCGGCCACGCCGTCCGGTGACGCGGTCGTCGGACCCACGGGTGCCGCCCCGTCCGCCGGCGAAACCGGCGGCGGGGGACCCCACCCCGGCGAACGCGGCACGACGACCGCCGCCGCGGGGCGCGTCCTCGATGCGGTCCGTCGGACCGCCCACTGCGGCGGCACCGTCGCCGAGGTGGCGCTCCGGGTCGCCGTGCGCGAGGAGTCAGGTACCCCGCTCTAAAGGGCGGGGCTTGTGCCGCCGGTGGGTCGGACCGCTCAGCGAGCAGGGCGGGGTGGTTTAGACCGCCGGCTGTACCTTCGTGAAGATGTTCGCCGCCCCGGGGCGGCGAAATTCTTGACAGACTTACAGCCGGCAGTATCACTCGTTGTCGAGGACTTCTCGACCGACTTCGTCACTCCGGTTCCCCTACAGCACCCGAGGCCCGCCGCCGAGCACGGTCGTGTTCCTTCCAGTGGCCCCGGAAGTCGAGTACCGTCTTCACGACGACCATCACGACGAGCGCGCCTACGGGGGAGCCGAGCGCGCCGACGCCGAACGCGCCGAATATCACCGTCAGGTGCAACACGAGGACGCGTCGGTACGGTTCGACCATCCGGGTCACCGGGCCGCTGTGTTCGAACTCCCCCTGGCCGACGAAGTTGACCCGATAGGAGACGACGTGGTAGGCGACGAGGCCGACGGCCGCCGCGGCGACGACCCGTGGACTGGTCCACGCCATCCGCGGGAAGATGAGCGGGAAGATACCGACGAACAGGCCGTGGACGAGCCAGAACACCCCGTAGTGACTCACGAAGAAGGTCGCGATCCGCCGGTTCGACTCCCCGACGAATGACCCGACCGACCTGTCGTTGAACTGCATCGAGGGCAGTTCCGTGGGGTCGTCCTCGCCCTCGGCGCGGAGAATCTTCGCCACCGACGCCGTGCCGACGACGGCGCTCTCGACCCAGTAGACGACCAGAAGCGAGTGGAGCCCCCACCCGAACGCGAGGACGCCGACCAGCGGGACGGCGTTGGCGACGAGCAAGGTTGCGGCGGTCATCCGCGGACCGGAGGGGGACGGATCCAGTGGCATCCTCGACTCCCCGTCAGTCGACCGCCCGGAGGCCGACCCGCTGTTTCAGCCCGCCGGCCACCGCGACCCGCTCGCCCGTCGGTTCGAGTCCGTTCTCATCCATACCGCCGTATGTGAGACGGCCGATATAATAGCATCGACAGGAACGGGGTCGGTGAGGGACGAGCGGCCGGATCTCAGCAGGGTTCGGGTTCCCGGTCCCGCCGGCGGGCGACCTCCACGTCGTGTTCGTCGAACTCCTTGACGATGGTCTTGAGGTTGACCGGCCGCCCCCAGAGTTCGAACACCCGTTCGAGGACGTCACGGGCCTGCTTCAGGTCGAGCATGACGCCGTTGTACTGGTGGGAGAGGAGCAGTTCGTTGCGGTTGTTGTGGTTGCCGTCCTCGACGACGACGGTGGGCTTGCCGAAGTTGGTGAACTCCAGCATGAGCTTCTTCTTGACGTCCTCGTGGTCAGTCGAGGTGACCCGGTAATCGCCCGAGGCGTGGGTGTACTCGTAGGTGAAGTACTCGTTGTCGTCGACGAACTCCTGGGTGAGGAACTCGTCCAGGAAGGTCACGTCGTTGTGGCTCTCCCTGACCTCGAACATGCGGTCCCAGCCGCGGGTGTACTCGACGTCTTCGAGCGCCGCGTCGACGGAGTCGTACCGGGAGTCGTCGAACATGTACCGCGAGACGCGCTCCAGTTCCGCCTGGCTCACCGCGGCGAGGAACCCGCGGTTCTGCGGTTTCACGAGCGAGTAGTGGCGCTCGGCCATCCCCTCGTCGGTCAGCACCTTCCAGGGGTAGGTGGCGACGTCGACCTCTCCGGCCTTCGCCCGTTCGAGCGCCTCGGCGTCGATCCGGGGGTCCTCGGGGTCGAGTTCGTCGAGGGTCTCGGGGTCGATGGCCGCGACCGCGGGGTCGGGGTCGAGTTCGTCGAGGACGGCCTCGAAGTCGACGGTGTCGTGGAAGTTGCGCCAGGTGACCCCCTCGACGCGGAGCAACCGTTCGATGACCTCCCGGCGGTTCTCGGTGCTCTCGACGTACTGCCAGATCTCCATGCCGAGTTTGTAGGGGTTGAGCCCGGGCGACCCGAGCACCTGGGCCATGTGGTCGGCGTAGAGGACGAACTCGTCGTCGCCGGCGAACGCTTCGTCAGCCATCATCTTGGACTCCCAGTGGGAGTTGTGGTTGACGAACCCGCCACCTGCGTACCGGTGTGTCTCCGCGACGGAGATATCGTAAACGTCACCGGTACCAGTCTCGACGGAGACGACCTCGTCGGTCCAGGATTCCGTTTCGAACCACGCGAGTTCGTCGAGATGTTCGGACAGACAGTCGGCCTTCCGCTGGTAACCGAAGCCGATCTCCTCGGCGAATCCGGCGGCGGATTTCCCGGTGAGGTGGACGTGGAAACACCCGTCGGATTGCTCCCGTCGCCGGCTGAGGAGACCGAAATTCGTCAGGAGCAACTGGACAGTCTTCGAGAGGGTCGGACTCTTCGTCGAGAGGATGCATCCCTGGTCCCCGGCGTATCCGTCGGCGTCGAACAGGCCGCGGAGGAACTCCGCCACGACCGAGCGCGGGGATTCGAGGACCCGGTCGGGAACGGTCTTCTCACCGGCCGATTTGCCGGTCGGCAGACCGAACACCTCCGTCAACAGATCCTGGAGGTGCTCCGAGTATGCGTAGACGCGCCACCGTGAACCCTGCTGTTGAACCGTCGGTTCGATGCCGAACAACTCCGAGACCAGTCCAGCGAATTCCTCGGCATGTGACCGCTCTCCCGAAGTGAACCCGACGTGGTTCGAATTCGACGGGACGTGTCCGTCGCCGACCAGCAGGCCGAGAAACCGACCGAACTGTTCACTGACGGTTTCCGGCACTCTGATCGCATCACGTTGAGAGAGCCCGTGGTCCTGTGGGTCGTATTCCGCCAGCGCGGATTCGATAGCGTCGGCACGGCGGGCCCGACCCGTCTCCCGGTATCGCATCACCGTCCACACCGAAACGCCGGCCTCGTCGGCGACGTCGTGGAGCGTCGTATACTCCGGGTACTCCCAGTCGATTTCGACGTAGTCCTCCGCCCAGACGTCGTTACCGCCGCTGACCGTGACCTCGTCACCGGGTTCGAGTTCGTCGAGGCGAACCCAGTCGCCGTCCGGGCGACGAATACGATGGTTGTTCGATCCGGTCAGCTCGAACCCGCGCCTCGTTTCGATGGTGACGGTCGCGTGGTCCGAGATAACGTTCGAATCGTACACGTCGCGTTCGGTGTCGCCGTCGGAGACGGTGACGTGGTCGTCCACGACGTCACGCATCTCCACCAGGCCGTCGGTGGTAAAGACACGCGTGTCGGGAGCCACACAGGCCCACCCCTCGTTCATCACCTTCGTCATCTTCTGGGGGGCGAAGTAGTAGGCCTCGCGCCGAAGGATTTCGAGCACCTCCCGCTGCCAGTCTTCCATCTCGACGGCGCGGTCGGCCTCCTCGTCGTACTGCATCCCGTGTTCGAGCAGGAACCCGACGATGTCGGGTTCGGGTTCCGCGGGGACGGTCGCCTCCCCGTCGTCGTCGTTCTGGGCGTCGAGCCACTCCTCGTTGAACACCTGGCCCTTGACCTCCTCGGAGAAATCCAGCTCCTCCAGTTGTTCGGCGACGTCGGCCAGGTCGCGGTCCTCTCCCCCCTCCCGGGGGTCGACCGGCCGGTAGGGTGTGTGCTGGTCGATGTTGTCCTCCAGCGTGAGGACGTGGTCGATCCACTTCTCGACCTCGCTGCGGTCGACGTCCGTGTCGGCCATGATCTCCTCGATGGCGTCGGCGTGGCGCGCCAGCATCGCGGCCGCGTCGGGTCCTCGCGTGCGGCTATCGCCGTCCGCGCTGTCGGCGTCCCGCGGGGACGCCCTGCCCGCGAACATGCCGAACCACTCGTTGTTCGCGAAGAAGTCGGCGTGGGCCTCGACGTGGGTGATGACCGCCTTCTGGTCGGCGATGGTGTTGGACTCCTGGAGGAAGGCGTGCGAGGGGCTGTCGTTGTTGACGATCTCGAAGGCCTTCCCGCCGAGGAACTGGCTCTGTTTCCGCTGGCGGTCGTACTGCATCCCCCACCGCCAGTGCGGGTAGCGCCGCTGGAACCCGCCGTAGGCGATGAGTTCGTTCATCTCGTCGTAGTCGACGACCCAGTAGTTCACCTCGTAGGGGGCCAGCCCGAACGTCCGGGCGAGGTTGCCCGCCTCGCGGACCGGTTCCTCCAGGTCGGCGGCGATGCGCCGGGCGGCGATGCGGTCTGAGTTCATGCGTGGGCCTCCGTCGTTTCGGTGTGTTGGGCGGTCATTCCTGGGCCTCCTCGGTACTCAGGATCGTCTCGATGGCGTCCACGACGTCGTCGGGCCCCGAGACGTAGGCGACGGCGACGGTGTCGCTGTCCCGGAAGTGCCGTTCGACCTCCTCGGCGTGGGTCGCGTTGATGGCGTTGCCGCTCGGCTGGGTCTCCACGTAGGCGTGGAGGTTCGCGGGGATCTGCTCCATCAGCGGGATCACGCCTTCCTCGGTGTCGTTCGAGGAGTTCTCGGAGTCCCCGGCCGCGAACACGTAGCGGTTCCACTCGCTCCAGGGGTACTCCTCCAGGAGGTCGGCGGCGAGTTCGTAGGCGCTCGATATCCTGGTCCCGCCGCCCGAGCGGATGCCGAAGAACTCGTCGCGGTCGACCGCCCAGGCGTCGGCGTCGTGGGCGATATAGACGAACTCGGCGTGGTCGTACTTGCCCTGGAGATACCAGTCAAGCGGCGTGAAGGTCCGCTCGACGAGTTCGCGTTTCTTCTGGCGCATGCTCCCGGAGACGTCGCGGATGTTGACGACGACGACGTTCTTCTCGCGTTCCTCGATTATCTCGGGGTAGCGGTAGCGCTCGTCCTCCCGGCGGAAGGGCACCTCGTCGACGCCCTCGCGCCTGATGCGGGCCGCCGTCGACTCGCGGTCGACGTTTGCCTCCATCTCCTCGATGCTCGCCCACGTCGCCGTCTCGTCGGGCGAGAGGTCGTCGTAGGCGTCCTCGATCCAGGCCTTCGAGACGGGGATGTGTTTGCCGCGGGCCCACTCGTAGACGGTTGCGGGGCCCCAGCCGTCGACCTTGAGCGCCTCGCGGACGTACTCCCCGTCGAAGTCCATCGCCAGCTTGCGCTTGAGCCCCTCCTTGAACAGGCGCTCGAAGTCCAGCGTCGAGGTCGGGCCGGTGCGCGTGATGTCCGTGAAATCGCCCTCCGTCTCCTCGATGACCTTCTTGCCCTTCGGTTCGAGGTCCAGCCCCAGGCGCTCGTCGAGTTCCCGGGCGAACTCCTCGGGGTCCATCTCGTAGTACTCGTGCTCGCCGCTCTCCTCGCCGGGGTCGCCCTCCTCGTCGCCGTCGCCGGGCCGGGGCTGGGCGTCGACGGGGTCGCCCTCCTCGGCGTCGCCCTTGCCGACGCCGCCCTTGTCGCGCTGGTCGTAGGCGAACTCCGGGAGGTCGACGATCTTGATCGGGATCTGGACCGAGTCCGGTCGACTCGCGCCCAGGTCGCCGTACTGGATGAACTCCGCGAGGTCCTGGCGGCGCTGTTCGCCCACCTCGCGATAGCGTTCGAGGTCCTCTCTCAGTCCCATTGGTAGCTCACCTGGCTCATGACGTGGCGGCTGGTCAGCTCGGCCGAGGCGTCGCTGTAGTCGAACAGCTCCTGCATGTTCTCGATGGTCCGGTCCTTGAGGTCGGCAGTCTCGGTGCCGCTCGGCGGATTCGACCACTGGCGCGGGTCGAAGTCCTCGTAGGCCCGCCTGACGTCGTCCCAGGAGTGGCTGCCCAGCACCGCCTGGATGACCGGGATCTCCTTGGGCGAGACCTCGGTGACGCGGAACTCGTCGTCGCGGCGCTGCCAGGCGTGGCGGTTGAGGGCGGTGATGATCTTGTCCTCGCGGAACGACTCGACCGCGGCCGTCGGCTCGTTGCCGTCGTAGTCGTCTTCGTCGAAGCGTCCGAGGTGTTCGACCTCGAAGACCTTCATCTCCAGCGGGTCGGGGTCGACGTGCTCGCCGCGGTCGTTGGTGATGCGCTCGTCGGTCGCCCAGGCGTACACCTGCTCGATGTAGGCCTCGACGGTGGCCTCGTCGACGCGTTTGTCCCGCATCATCGCGTCCAGCACGTCGTCCTCCTGGCGGCCGAAGACGTGGTTCTTGACGGGGACGACCCGCTCCTCGTACTCGGCGGCCTCGGCGTTCGAGAAGACCGGCGCGTCCGAGAGTCCCTCGGCCGTCGCGTCGAGGACGTCCCGGGGCATGATGACGTGCTCGACCGGGAGGTCGGCGTGGTGGCGGTCGCCCTCCTCGTGGAACAGGTCGGCGACGACGTCCCGCGTGTAGGTCACCGGGATGCCGTGGTCGCCGTCGGTGGCGTCGTCGGCGAAGTCGAACTCGTCGACCTCGACCTGCTCGTCGCCCTCCTGGAGGAACCCGCGGTCGAACAGGAGCGCCTTGTCGACCAGGTCGCGGCCGCTGGGCACGTCGCTCACGTCCAGGCGCGTGACGACGGCGTACAGCGCGGCCGCCTCGATGGTGTGGGGCGCGAGTTCCTTCTCGTTGACCCGGTCGTGGGCGTCCCGGACGCTCGTCGTCAGGGGCTCCTGGATCCACTCGTCGAGTTCGCCCCAGGAGTCGGCGTCCCACACCTCCGTCTCGTCGGTGAGTTCGCGCCGGAGCAGCTCCGCTTCGAGCGAGAGGTTCGTGAGGTAGGTGAACTCGTGTTTGTCGAGGCGCCGCTTCAGGGCCTTGAGCGGGTCCTGGCCCTCCCGTTCGGCGTGCTGGTTGAGCTGGGCCTCCAGGTCGGGGTTCGAGATGACGATGAGCTGCGTGTCGATGTCCATCCCGATCCCCTTGTCGAGCTTGACGGTGCCCTCGTCGGGGACGTTCAGCAGTTTCTGGAGGAGGTCGGCGTGCTGTGCCGCGTCCTCGACGATAGTGATGAGGCCGTTGCCCTGCGAGAGGACGCCGTCGTAGGAGAACGCCTGCGGGTTCTTCCGCCCCCGGGAGTCCAGTTCGCGGAGCATGCCCTGCATCCACGCCCCGACGAGGCGCTCCTTGGTGGTGCCGTCGTCCTCGGAGTGGAGGACGCCGATGCCGCTGCCGACGTCGACGACGTAGTTCTTCACGCGCAGGTGCTGAGGGTCGGTGACCGCGGTGAAGAGGTCTTCGACGCCGTCGCGGCGGTACTGCTCCTCGAGGTAGTCGTAGGCCTCCCGCGAGAACGGGTCAAGCCCCGCCTCGACACGCAGGGGGATGTGGTCGTCCAGGCGCTCGTTCAACCGGGCGACGAGGTCCCGGCGGACGTCCTCTGGGAAGACGGAGAGGGGGTGGGCCTGGACGGGGCTCTCGTACCAGTCGTCCTCGTCGGCGATGGGTTCGTCGGCGTACGTGAGTCCGGTCTCGGTCCCGCCGGCGCCGGCGACGTTCCACTCGACCGTGTACCGGCGGCCGTCGTCGGTCCTGGAGTACTCCCGCAGGCCGTTGATGAGACACCGTTTGAGCTCGGACTTGCCCGTCGCCGTCGGCCCGTCGAGCCAGACGATCTTCTCGTCTTTCCCGCGGCCCGCGGCGATCGAGCGCAGATCGTCGACGAAGGCGTTCAGTACCTCGGTGTTGCCGAGGATGGCGTGTTCGCCGTCGTTGTGCGGGTCGTCGAAGAAGCGGTAGCGCTCCTTTTGCTCGCCCTCCTCGATGACCGTCCGGGTGCCCGCCGCCTCGATGGCGTCGAGCAGGTACTTCGAGGCGTGGGCCGCCAGGTCGGGGCGCTCGAAGAGCAGGTCGACGTACCCCGCGAGCGAGCGGGGCTCCTCGTAGGTGCGGTCGAGCGACCGGTCGGCCGCGGTGATGAACTCTCGCCCAGTCGCGTCCGAGTCGGTGTCTCGGTCCGGATCGTGCCGGCTCACGCTACTCCTCCATCTCGCTCTTTGCGACCTCGGCCCCGGCGAACTCCAGCACCTCCGCGGCGCCGTCCTCGGAGTACCCCTGCTCGATGAGCGCGTCGATCCACTGGTTGCGTTCCTCGTCGTCCATCTCCCCCGAGGAGACCAGCGCCGAGAAGTTGATGTTGTGCTTCTTGTCCTCCCAGAGTTTGCGTTCGAGCGCGCGACGCAGGCGGTCGTTGTCCTGCGGGTTGAACGTGTCGCCCTCGCGGGCGCGCCGGGAGACCCAGTTCGACACCTCCTGGCGGAAGTCGTCCTTCCGGTCCTCGGGCAGGTCGAGTTTCTCCTCGACGCTGCGGAGGAACTGCTCGTCGGGTTCCTGCTCGCGGCCGGTGATCTCGTCCTCGACGGTGTCGTCGTCGATGTAGGCCATCACGTGGTCCATGTACTTCTCGCCCTGGCGCTGGATCTCGTCGACGTCGTAGGCCAGAGCGTGGCGGACGTCCTCGATGGCCCGCTCCTTGTACTCCTCCCGGACGAGTTCGAGGTAGCGGTGGTAGGTCTCGAACCGCTCCTCGGGGATCGAGCCGTGGTTCTCGATGTTCTCCTCCAGGTGGTTGAACGTCGTCAGCGGCGAGAGGAAGTCCCGACTGCGGTGCATCGAGTCCATGATTGCCTCGGCGATCTCGTCGCCGATGAAGCGCGGCGAGACCCCCTCCATGCCCTCGCCGATCTCCGCCGACTCGGCGGCCTCGTCGCGCAGCTTCCGGACGTCGATGTCCTCGGCCTCGTCTATCTCGCCGTTGTAGGCCTTGGCCTTCTGGACGAGCGACACGGTCCCCGAGTCGGGTTCCTCGATGCGGGTCAGGACGCCGAAGAGGCCGGCCATCTCCAGGGTGTGGGGCTCGACGATGATGTCCGGGAGGTCGGCGTTCCGGAGCATCTTCCGGTAGATCCGGGCCTCCGCCTCGTACTGGAGAACGTAGGGGAAGTCGATCCGCTTGGTGCGGTCGTTGAACGCCTCCATCTTTTCGTCGCCCTTCTTGTCCTTGTACTCGGGCATGTTCGTGCGCCCGACGATCACCTGGTCGATGTCGATCCGGGGGTTGTTCTTCGGCTTTATCGTCTGTTCCTGAGTGGCGTGCAGGAAGTCATAGAGGAACTCCCGCTGGAGCTTGAGCAGTTCCTCGCCGGAGAAGAGGCCGCGGTTGGCGTTACAGAACGCGCCGGAGTAGTCGAACGCGCGGGGGTCCGACTCGCCGTAGATGGCGATCTTCGAGTAGTTGACGTCGCCCGTCAGTTCCGTCTCGTCCTGGTTTTTCTTGTCCTTGGGCTCGAACGTCTCGATGGCCTGGCGCATGTTCTCGTCGGCGACCAGGCGCATCACCTCGACGTGGTTCTCCAGGACGGCCTGCAGGTCGTCGTCGTAGTGGGCGAGCAGCCGGTCCATGTAGAACTCGCTGGCGGGGTCCAGCGACTGCTCGTTGCGGATCGTGTAGGGGGCGTCGAGTTCCTCGTTGATCTCTTCTAAGACCCGGTCGCGTTGCTCCTGGGGCAGGAGGACGATCGGGTCCTGGTTCATCGGGGAGCGGACGACGTCGTCGGCGGGGTCCTGGTCGGGGATCACGTCACAGAGGTTCGTCCACCGGAACGTGTACATCCGGCCGTCGTCGCGGCGGGTGTAATCCTCGTAGTAGCGCCGGACCTGCCGGTCGAAGTCGGACTTGCCCGACCCCACGGGCCCGAGCAGGAGCTTGATGCGCTTTTGCGGGCCGAGCCCGCGGGCGCCGGATTTCACCTTGTTGACGAACTCGTGGATGGCCTCGTGGATGACCCGTCCGTAGAAGGTGTTCTCGCCGTCGTTGACGGGGTCCTCCGAGGCGAGTTCGTACTCGACGACGCCGTCGTCCTCGTCGTACTCGGTGCCGTAGTAGTCGAACATGTCGGCAACGCGCTGGTGGGCGTTGCGGGCGACTTTCGGGTTGCTGTAGAGTTCGTCGAGATACCACCCGAACGTGTGGTACTCCCGCAGGTCCGCCGGGATGGCGTCCCGGTACTCTCGACTCAACTCCGCCAGGGTGTCGTGCGTGTCATTCATGTTTGATCGTGGCGCCAGCCACTCCGGCTGGCGGCTGCGACCGTGCGTCGCGGACTCGCGTCTCGGCGGCTAGCTGCCCGACGCGGGGTACACGCCGATCCGCCGCTCGCTGCTCCGCGCGGGGACCGCCGCGGGTATCGGACCGTGCGAACGCCTGTCATGTGTAACCACGCCACCACCGGACCGTGAGCCCGACGGCCGCGCCAGCGTACGGGCGGGAAAGCCACCGATACTATTTATTATACGAGTCCTACAACTATAAAAGACTTCGCCTGGTGGGGGCTAATTACCCGCTTTCATCCCGGGGGCGTCCGGCAAAAATACCCGTAGAGCGGGCGATCGTAACGGTGTCACACGCCGGCAGGTTCGACGTTCCTTTAAGTATGGTCGGGTGTGCGGTGCGACCGTGGGACTGATGGACGCGCGAGTCGAGGGGCGGGTATGGACGACGGGACGGTGCCGGAGGGCTGGGAAGTCTGGACCGGGAGCGACCTGAAAGCGGTGCTCGTGTTCAGGCCCGACGTCTTCGACGGGGACGCGTTCCCGGCGCCGTGCATGCCGACGGTGTACGTGACCAAGGGCAAGCGCCGGCGCAAACCCGGCCGTAACGTCCGGCCCGGGGACCCGTGGTACGTCACGCTCTACCTCGAACCCGACGTGAACGCCGACAGGGAGACCTACGACACCCGGGCGGAGGCGGCCGCCGCCGCGCGTGACCTCGCCCAGCGGTTCGCCGACGGGGAAATCGACTATCGCGACCTCTATCAGGTGCCTCGCGAGGCCTATTTCGAACGGCTGGACGAACTCACGGGCCGGGGCGAGGACGAAGGCGAGCGCGAGGAGTGATACGGTCGGTTGTAACGATTTGCCGGTATTTCGTCGACCGGTTCGACGAAATCCGGAAATGACTTACAACCGACCGTATGAGACGGTCGAAAATCCGGAACCGATTGACAACCGGCCGTCTCATACTGTCGGACACAAGTACGTGAACGTGCTCGTCGACGTTCGGGGACATGCATCTCGAAGACCCCGAAACAGTCACCGGAGCGGTGGCATCACTTGTGTCCGACAGTATCAGGCCAGCGCCGATTCGAGGACATCCCCGCGGTTGTTGACGTACGTCGAGTAGTGGGCGTCGTCGGTGAGAGACAGGTCCACGTCGGAGAGCAGGTCGCCGAAGGCCCGTGCCAGGTCCGGGTTCACCGTCTCGTCGGCACGACCGTGATACATGTCGATCCAGTGGGACAGCTCCGAAGGGTCGAACCCCCAGTCGCTCCCCACGAGCGGGAGGTCGTGGGCCGACCCCCGCGACCCGTGGCGAAAGCCCTCGGCGGCGTCTTCGAAGAGCGTCTCGCCCGCGGGACCGTCGAAGACTGCGCGGTCGGGCGCGGCCGACGTCCCGACGAGCGACGCCTCGAACCACGGGCGAGCGTTGTCGGCAAGCCACGCCGACTGCGCGAACGCGGCCGCCGAGAAGCCGGGCACCGACTTCGTCGCGTCGAGGACCGCCTCGTTGAACGGGTCGGCGTGGTCGCGGGTCTCGGGCGGAGTGACCGCACTCACGAGCGAGACGCCCCGCACACGCTCGGGAAGACTGTGGGCACAGGCCAGCGCGTGCGGGCCGCCGCCGGAGAAGCCGGCGACGCCGAAGCGGTCGATCCCGAGGTGGTCGGCCAGCGCGCGGACGTCGACCGGCCAGTCCAGCAGTTCGCGGCCCCGCTGGAAGTCCGACCCGCCGAAACCGGGCCTGTCGGGGGCGACCAGTCTGATCCCGCGGTCGGTCGCGGCGTCGTCACAGAGCGACCAGAACAGCCGCGACCCGATCACCCCGTGGAACCCGAAGACTGGAGTGCCGTCGGGGTCGCCGTACTCGGCGTAGGCGAGCGTGCGGCCGTCCACGTCGAGCGTCGCGGGGTCGTTCATACCCTTCCTTCGGATGGCCGCCCTTCAGGGCGTCGGTCCGGGAGCGCCGCGTGTCAGACGGGGGCCTGCGGTCGACACGCCCTCGTACGGTCTTGTACCGGTTTACCGGTATTTCGCCGACCGATTCGACGAAATCCGGAAAAGTTTACAACCGACCGCATCACACGGGACCGACACGCCTACTTTCGTCCGTCGAGAACCGGCGTCCATGTTACGCAGGCGCTTCGTCCGCGAGAACCCCGAGGCCGTCCGCGACGGCCTCGATCTCCGGCACAACGACGACGTCGACCTCGACGCCATCCTCGAACTCGACGCGGAGTGGCGCGAGTTGAAGGCCGAAGGCGACGACCTGCGCCGCCAGCGCAACGAGATCTCCAGTCGCATCGGCGAACTCAAACAGGAGGGCAAGGACGACGACGCCCGGGAAGCCATCGAGCGCTCGCAGGAACTCAAAGCCGAGATCGACCGCGTCGAGGAGCGCGCCGACGAACTCGACGACGAACTCGAAGCGCGCCTGCTCGAACTGCCCAACGTCCCCCACGAGGACACTCCACCCGGCGAGGACGAGTCCGACAACGTCGAGGTCCGCCGGGAGTTCTTCGCCGACCACGACGCCCCCGCCGACCCGGTTCCCCACTACGACCTCGGCGAGGAGTTGAACATCTTCAACTCCGAGCGCGGCGCGAAGGTCTCCGGCGGCGGCTTCTATTTCCTGCAGGGCGACGGCGCCCGCCTCGAACACGCCCTGGTCCAGTTCATGCTCGATGTCCACCGCGAGCAGGGCTACACCGACGTCTTCCCGCCGATCCCGGTCTCCTCGCGGTCGATGCGCGGGACGGGCCAACTCCCCAAGTTCAACGAGGACGCCTACCGCATCGGCGGGGCCGAACACGACGACTACGACGACGACGACCTCTGGCTCTGCCCGACGGCGGAGGTCCCCGTCACCAACATGTACCGCGAGGAGATCCTGCTGGACGACGACCTCCCCATCAAACACCAGGCCTACCGGCACCGAAACGCGAGGCATCGTCCGGGTCCACCAGTTCAACAAAGTGGAGCTGGTCAACTTCGTCCGTCCCGAGGAGAGCTACAGTCGACTGGAAGGGCTGGTCGCGGAGGCCACCGCGGTGCTGGACCGCCTGGAACTGCCCTACCGCGTGGTCACGCTCTGTGGCGGCGACCTGACCTTCGCCTCCGCCAAGACGTACGACGTGGAGGTGTGGGCGCCCGCCGGCGACATGGACCACGGCCCCGAGGAAGGTGGGCGGTGGCTCGAGGTCTCCTCTGCGTCGAACTTCGAGGACTACCAGGCCCGGCGTGCGGGCCTTCGCTACCGCCCCGAGCGCCACGAATCCGCCGAGTACCTCCACACCCTGAACGCCTCCGGCCTCGCCCTCCCGAGGGTGATGGTCGCCGTTCTGGAGTACTACCAGAACGAGGACGGTACCGTCACGGTTCCCGAAGCGCTCCGTCCCTACATGGACGGCCAGGCAGTCATCGAGGGCCACGACCCCGTCGGCGAAGCCGCCGTTGGTGCCGGCGAACGGGAGTAGGCCACCTCGTAGAGGATTGCCCGACCGCCGTCGTCTTTCGGCCGGAGGACCCGGCCGAGGCGCTGGGTGAACTCCCGTTCGGACCCGCTGCCCGAGAGCACCACGGCGACGTTCGCGTCGGGCACGTCGACCCCCTCGTCCAGGACGTTCGCCGTCACGACCCGGGAGTACTCCCCCTCGCGGAACCGCTCCAGGATCCGCCGGCGCTCCTCGGCGCCCGTCTCGTGGGTGATCGCGGGAATCAGGAACCGCTCCGAGAGCCGATAGACGAGGTCGGTGTAGGCGGTGAAGACGATGACCCTGTCCTCGCGGTGGCGGTCCAGGACGTTCGCGAGTTCCGTCACCTTGCGCTCGGCGTTCATCATCACCTCGCGAGCGCGCTGTTTGGCCAGCAGCGCCTCGCGGGCCTCGGGGTCGTTCCCGGAGCGCTTGACGAGTTCCTGGTAGTCGCTGCCGCTACGCATCCGGATGCCCGACTTCGCGAGGTAGTCCGTGAACGTCTCCTGGCGGCGCTCGTAAGTCTCGCGCTCCTCGGGGGTCAGGTCGACCTCGATCCGCTTGATGTCGTAAGCCGCGAGGTGCTCGCCGGCGAGGTCGTCGACGGCGACGCGGTGGACCAGCGGGCCGACGAGTCCCTCGACGGCCTCGTGGGCGCCGTCCGGGCGCTCGAACGTCGCGGTGAGGCCCAGCCGGGCGGGCGCGGCGAGCAGACGGGCGATGTCGCGGTAGCCCTCGCCGCCGAGGTGGTGGGCCTCGTCGAAGACGACGAGCCCGAACCGGTCGCCGAGTTCGTCGGCCCGCAGGTACGCCGAATCGTAGGTCGAGACGGTCAGGTCCGCGACCCGCTGCTCGCCGCCACCGAGTTGCCCGACCGGGACACCGTCGGACGTCGGGGACGCCCGACGAGCCCGTGAATCGCCCGATTCGCGGACCGCGAACTCGGTTTCGAGTTCCCGGCGCCACTGGTTCAGGAGGTCGATGGTCGGGACCACCACGAGCGTCGGCGTGCCGAGCGCTTCGATGGCCTTGATGCCGATGACCGTCTTGCCGCTGCCGGTCGGCAGTTCGAGGACGCCCCGGTCGTCGGTGCCGCGCCAGTCGTCCAGCGCGTCCTGCTGGTACTCTCGCAACCGGTAGGCCGAGGCGAGGGCGAGGTCCGGGAGGTCGAGGACGCGGTCCTCGCAGTCGACGCCGCGTTCGCCGAGCGCCGCGCGGAGGGCGGCGTACCGGTAGGCCGGGGCGCGTGCGGTCTTCGAGCGGTCGTCGACCTCGACGCCGGGCAGGTCGGCGGCCTCGGGAGCGCCGGGGGTATCCGCGAGGCCCTCGACGCGGATGGTTCCCTCCTCGAACGCGAGCCGGACGGTCACGGACGACCGTAGGCGGCGCGGGGACTTAATCGGCCGCGGTCGGATTCTCAACCCTTTTGTCGATTCGCGGCCTCCGTTCGCGTATGAGCGAGCAGGACGCCGCCGACGCCGACGCGGTCGACGAGAACGGCGACGACCGCGCCGGTGACGGGACCGACGGCAGTGCCGAGAACGGAATCGGCGAGGGGGAGGCGACCGACACTGGCGCGGACAGCGCCGGCGCTACCGGGGCGGAGGGCGGCGAGGCCGACGCGACCGACCCCGAAGGGGACGCCGACGAGGACCTCGTCGAGCGCGTCGCCGACTCCGACCCGGAGACCGTCGCGACGGAACTGGCCGCGCTCAGGGAACGCGTCGACGGACTCGAGGCGGAACTCGACGAGCGCGACGACGAGATCGAGGACCTGGAGTCCGAACTCAAGCGCAAGCAAGCGGACTTCCAGAACTACAAGAAGCGCATGGAGAAGCGCCGCGAGCAGGAGAAACAGCGGGCCACCGAGGACCTCGTCGAGCGCCTGCTCGACGTACGTGACAACCTGGTTCGGGCGCTCGACCAGGAGGAGGAGGGGGCCGACGCCGAGGACGTCCGGAGCGGCGTCGAGACGACGCTCTCGCAGTTCGACCGCGTCCTCGAAGGGGAGAACGTCGACGTCGTCGACCCGGAACCCGGCGAGGAGGTCGACCCCCATACCCACGAGGTGCTGATGCGCGTCGACAGCGACCAGCCGGAGGGCACCATCGACGCGGTCCACCGCCCGGGTTACGTGATGGCCGAGAAGGTGCTCCAGACGGCACAGGTCACTGTCAGCGGGGAGGACGAAAACGGGGACTGATACGGTCGGTTGTACCGATTGACCGGTACTTCCTGACCGGTTCGACGAAATCCGGAACTGATTTACAACCGACCGTATGGCACGGAACATTAGCGGAACCCCATCCGTTCACGAGTGGGTCCACGCGGTAGGCCCGCCCGTTCGACCGCAAGAATCAGGCCTTTCAGGGTCGTTTATAA
>PXRS01000071.1 GCA_003023785.1 Halobacteriales archaeon QS_5_68_33
GGACGGCCCCGTCACCCGAACGCACCGAGGATGTCCCGATAGCGGCGTTTCGCGGCCTCGAAACTGTACTCGGTCTCGACCAGTTCCCGGCCGTTCGCACTCACCCCGTTCAGGTCCTCGCGGTCGAGGACAGCGAGCAGTTCCGCGCGGACCGCCGCGGGGTCGGTGCTGTCCATGAGGAACCCGGTCTCGCCCTCGCGGACGACGTCGGGCACGCCCGAGACGGGCGTCGCGTAGACCGGGGTCCCGCAGGCCAGCGCCTCCAGGACGACGGTCGGCAGCCCCTCCGTGGGTTCGGAGGGCAGTACGACGAGGCGGAGGCGGTTGAGTTCCGCGGGCACCTCGTCGTGGTCGACCCAGCCGCGGGTCTCGACGCGCCCCGTTCGGATCTCCTCGGCGAGTTCCCGTTCGAGCCACTCCCCGAGGTCGCCGTCCCCGATGAACGTGAAAGCGGTGTCCGCGGGCAGGGTGCTCGCCACTTCGGCGAGTTCACGGACGTTCTTTTCCTCGTCGAGGCGGCCCAGGAACCCGACCCGGCGCTCGCGCTCGGCGAACGGGACGCGTACGTCGAACTCGTCGGTCCGGACGTAGCGGGCGCCGGTCGGGTAGACGTCGGTCGCGTCGGGGTCGAGCCCGAGCTGGCGGGCCATCCCCGGCGTGTACGTGACGACGCCGTGGGCGGCCGCGAACCCGGCGCGTTCGAGCGCCCGGACGAGCCCGGCCAGCCCGCGTGCGACCGGGTCGGGGAGGTCCGCCTCCCACTGGATGCGCAGCGTCAGCGGGACGTCCCCGCGGGGTTCGACGAGCACCGTCTTTCCCAGGAGGCGGGCCGCGACGACCGGCAGCAGATAGGCCGTCGCGCCGTAGAACAGGACGACATCCTCGTCGCGGCCCGCGATCACGCGACACATCCGCAGCTGGTTCAGGAGAAAGCGGGCGGCGGCGACGGGGACGGAGTCGCCCGTCCCCGCTCGCGTGAGTTCGACGAGTTCGTGGCGGTCGCGGATCTCGGAGTCGGCCGGGAGGTCGGCCGTCACGAGCGCGACACCGGTGACCGCGCCGAGGACGTCCAGCAGGCTCCGGGTCGCGTTCTCGCCGGCGTCCGAAAGCGGGTGGGTGACGACACAGACGTCGGGCAACGCCGCCATCGTCACTCCGTCGCGCCGGCCGGCGCTTAACGCTGCCGGACCGGGGCGCGGTTCCGGGGCCGTATCGGGGTGTCATACGGTCGGTTGTAACTGTGTCCCGGTGATTCCCGGGCGGGTGAATCCCGGAAATGACTGACAACCGACCGTATCAGCCCCACCTGACGATGCCGTAGAGGTAACCGAGACCGACCGTCGCGGTCAACAGGAGGAGCCAGAACAGCTGTTTCGCCTCGACCGGGTCCGGGTCGGTGAGGAGGTTCCGGGTCCGACCGGGAACGAACTCGCCCAGCAAGCGGCCGAGAAACGCCGACTCCTCGTCGCCCGAGCCGGCGACGAACTGCTCCATGCCGCGCTTGGAGTAGCCCTGCCAGAACGCGCGGTCCAGCAGCCACCGCGGGTCGGTCCGGTAATCGAACACCTTGTGGGCCACCTCCGCCTCGGGAACGTAGCGGACGCCCCGGCCGTACTCGGCGTGCAGGCGCTCGCAGAGCTCCGTCTCGCCGCCCTGGAGGTTCGCGTCGCCCTTGCGGCCGCCGATGTCGGCGTCGAACCCGCCCAGCTCCAGGAAGACCTCGCGGCGAAAGGAGATGTTCGAGCCGTTCGTGTTGCGCACCTCGCCGGGCGTGTCGACGCCGTCGCCGAACCCGCGGTGGGTAGCGCCGATCAGATAGTAGTGTTCCGCCGGGAGAAAGCGGGGCTCGCCGTCGACCCACATGGGGACCATCTTCCCGCCGGCGGCGACGGCGTCGTGGTCCTCGTAGGCGGCCACGAGGCGCTCGATCCACTCGGGGTGGGCGACGGCGTCGTCGTCGAGGAAGGCGACGATATCGCCCGTCGCGACGTCCGCGCCGTCGTTGCGGCTGACGAGCAGGCCGCGGTTGCGGTCGTTGCAGCGGGTGCGGACGTCCTCGCGATGCCCGAACTCCGCCTCGAAGCGTTCGAACACGTCGGGGTTGCCGTCGCTGACGAGGACGAGTTCGACGTCGTCGTGGGTCTGGTCGAAGACGCTCTCGGCGGCCTCGACCACGTCGTCGTAGCGGTCCATCGTGTGCTCACAGAGGACCACCGACACGCGCATACCCCTGCTCGCCACGGAGACAGGATATGTTTTCCGTCTCGGCGACCGGTCGTCCCGGGCGGCGTCGGCGCGGTTTCGGCCGCCAACGAAGCGTGTTCGGCGCCGGTCGTGAGCCCCCCTTGCAGGCCTCAAAACCCGTCAGACGAGGTGTCTACCGAGGGCGAGCGATCTCCGGGACACCGAGAGATGACAAGGCTTATGCGCGCGTTGGGACTTCCCACGGCCAATGAGTCAATGGCGTGGCCGCATCGAGGAGATCGACGAGCCGGGGGATCTGCTCCCGTATCTGGAGCGTTATTACCACATCCCGACGCTCCTGGGTCTCCTCGCGTTCATGCTCTGGACCCGCGCGCGGAAGTGGGACAACTTCGTCGTCGGCGACAGGATCTACTACAGCGGGAACGACCCCTGGTATCACTACCGGATGGTCAGCTACACCGTCCGGAACTGGCCGGGGACGAGCCCGTTCGACCCCTGGACGTACTTCCCCTTCGGGACCCACTCCAGTCAGTTCGGGACGGTCTTCGACCAGTTGATGGCGACGGCGGCGCTCGTCGTCGGCCTCGGCAACCCCAGCGACCAGACGGTCCGGATGGTCGTGCTCTTCGCCCCCGCGGTTTTCGGCGTCGCGACCGCCATCCCGGTCTACTACATCGGCAAGCGGGCCGCCGGCCGCTTCGCCGGTATCGTCGCCGTCGGCGTCCTCGCGACGTCCGCGAGCACGTTCGTCTCCCGCGGGACCGTCGGGTTCGCCGACCACCACATCGCCGAAGTGCTCTTCATGTCCGTCTCGATCCTGGCGACGATGGTCGCCGTCTCGGTCGCCCAGGAGGAAAAGCCCGTCTGGGAACTCCTCCGGGAGCGCGAGGTGGCGGCCGTCCGGCGACCGATCGGGTGGGCGGTCGTCGCCGGCGTCTCGACCGCCGTCTACATCTGGACGTGGGCGCCGGGGGTCTTCCTCATCGGCATCCTCGGGGTCTACTACCTCGTCGAGTTGAGTTCGCTGCAGGCACACGGCGAGAGCCCGGAACCCGTCGCCATCGTCGGCGCCGTCTCGATGCTGACGACCGGCGTGCTGGCGCTGGCGCCGCTCGAAGAGATAGACATCGGGGCGACGAGCTACAGCCTGCTCCAGCCGGGCATGGCATTCGCCGTCGCCGCGGGCTGTGTCTTCATGGCGTGGCTGGCCCGGGAGTGGGACACCCGCGAGACCCGGAACTACCAGTACCCGGTCGCGGTCGTCGGGATCGTCGTCGTGCTGGCGGGGCTGATGGCGCTCGTCCTGCCGAACCTCTTCGACTTCCTCGTCAGCCAGGTGCTTCGCGTGCTCGGGCTGGGCGTGAACGAGCGCGCCGCGACCATCGGCGAGGCCCAGCCACTCCCCTTCGAGGACCTCTACTCGCGCTACCGGTTCACGCACTTCATCGCGATCGCCGGGGTCCTCTATCTGGCCGTCAGGCAGGTCCTGACGAAGGCCCGCTCGGACCTGGTTCTGCTGGCGCTGTGGACCGTGTTCATGCTGGCGGCGACGCTGACCCAGCGGCGGTTCGACTACTACTTCGGCGTGACGGTCGCGCTCATGGTCGGCTACACCATCGCGTCGCTGGCCGACTTCGCGAGCCTCTTCGAGGACATCGACGACATCCAGACCTATCAGGTCGTCAGTATCGTCGCCATCGTGGTCGTGGTGTTCGCGCCGCTGGTCGTCACGGGTTCCGGCGTCCTCGCCGTCCAGGCCGCCGGCGGCAGTAACGGACCGGGCCCGGGACAGGACCCCATCGTCTGGAACGAGTCGCTCTCGTGGATGCAGGACAACACCCCCGAGGAGGGGAACCTCGAGGGCGCCGGCAACGACGTGCCCTTCTACGGGACGTTCGAGGCGACCGACGACTTCGAGTACGATGAGGGGTTCTACGGCGTCATGTCCTGGTGGGACTACGGCCACTGGATCACCCAGATGGGCGAGCGGATACCGACCGCGAACCCTTTCCAGCAGGGCGCTGACCGGGCCGCGAACTTCCTGCTGTCGCGGAGCGAGGGCGAAGCCAACGGCGTCCTCGACGAACTGGAGGACGGCCAGGGCACCCAGACTCGCTACGTCATGGTCGACTGGAAGATGGCCACGACCGAGCGTCTCTACGCCACCGGCGGCCAGCCCATCAACATCAACGGCAAGTACTTCGCCCCGTTCGCGTTCAAGGACGACGTCGAACGGACGGACTACTACGAACCGCTGTTCTACCGCGTCGGGCAGGGCAACAGCTTCCGCCGGTTCCAGCGCCAGAAACAGCCCTACTACGAGTCGACGGCCATCCGGCTGTATCACTTTCACGGGAGCGCCATCGAACCCGAACCGGTGGTCCTCGACTGGGAGCGCGAATCGGTCGGGCAGGGCTCCATCCCGGTGAGCCAGGGGATCCAGCGGTTCGACAACATGAGCGCCGCCCGCCAGTACGTTCGCGAGGACGGCTCCTCGCAGGTCGGCGGCGTCGGCCGCTACCCCGAGGAGCGCGTTCCGGCGATGGAACACTACCGGCTGGTCGGCACCAGCGACCGGACGGCGTTCAGTTCACAGCGGTACACCCAGCTCGCGATGGAGAAGGTCAGTCAGGGGGCCTTCCAGCAGCGGTTCGTCGGCCAGGGCGGCATCAACCGGCAGGTCAACCAGCAGATCCACCCGACGACGCCCAACTGGGTGAAGGTGTTCGAGCGCGTCCCCGGGGGAACCATCGAGGGTGAGGGACCGGCGAACCGGACCGTTCAGGTAGCCGTCCGGATGCTGGTGCCCGGGAGCAACACCACGTTCGTCTACCGGCAGCGGACCCGGACCGACCAGGACGGGCAGTTCTCGGTGACAGTACCGTACTCGACGACCGGGTACGACGAGTTCGGACCCGAGGACGGCTACACCGACCCCGAGGTGCGGGCCGACACCGCCTACCAGGTGCGGACGGCCGGGCTCACGACCAACGAGAGCGGCTACGCCTACCGCTTCAGCGGCACGGCGAACGTCAGCGAGGCACAGGTCATCGGCGAGGACGACTCCCCGACGACCGTCGAACTCGAACGACAGGTGCTGGCCGGACCGCAAGCCGGCAACGAAACGGCCGGCAACGAGACGACGGGCGGCGACGGTGAGACGACGCCGACGGCGACCCCCGACGGCGGGTCTGGCGACGAGCCGTCGACCCCGACCGACAGCGCCACGCCGACGCCCACCGCCACGGTCGCACAGTCCGTCGGCGGTAGCTCGGGCAGTCCCCTCGGCGGCCTCGGCACGCTGGCCGTGGTCGTCGGCCTCCCGCTCGCCGGCGTGGCCGCCGTTCGACGCCGGTGATGCCACCGTTTCGGTGACTGTCCCGGGGTCGGTAGTACTAACTGCACGGTCGGACTCACGGGAACACATGGCTCCCGCGTTCGCGCTGATCCCCGGAGGTGGTCGCGGTGCCCGCTGATGCCGGGCTGCTGGCCGTTCACGTGCTTCTCGCCGCGTTCGCCGGCGGCGCACTCGGCGCGGCGCTCGGGGCGATGCAGACGCTCGGGCTCGCCGGCGCCGTCGTCGTCCTCGGGGAGGTGACGCCCGGGACCACGGGGCCGCTCGTGGGCGCGCCGCCGGCCGCCGGGTCGAACCCGCTGACCGCGCTCGTCGGTCTCGGACCGCCGCTGGGCCCGCACGTCGCGTTCGCGGGCGGCGTCGCCGCCACGGCCTACGCGGCCCGGAAGGGCTACCTCGATACCGACTTCGACTACTACGAGGCGAAACACGTCACCCTCCCGCTGGGGTCGCGCCCCGACGTCCTCGTCGTCGGCGGCGTCTTCGGCGTCGTCGGCTACTGGCTGACGGGGATTTCCGTCCGGTTCGGCCTCCCCTGGGAACCGGTCGCGGTGAGCGTCGTCCTCACCGGGTTGCTCCACCGACTGGCGCTCGGTTACCCGCTGGTCGGGTCGCTGTCCACGGACATGCTCGACATGACGCCCTACGAGGAGGGGACGCGCCGCATGGCCGGCGACGGGAGTCGACCCGAATCGATGACCGGCCGACCGGTCGTCGAGCCCTGGCTCCCGGACCACTACGAGTGGCGCTCGGTCGGCTTGCTCGGCGTCGTCGTGGGGTTGTTCGCGGGCTTTCTCGCCGTCGAAACCGGGAGTTACTACCTCGCGTTCGGGCTGGCTCTCGCGACGCTGTTGGTCCTCGCGGCCGGCGTCGACCGGCTTCCCGTGACCCATCACATGGCGCTCCCGGCGAGCATCGGCGCGCTGGCGCTCCCTGGGGTGGACCCCGCCATCGCGCTGGCCGTCGCCGCCGCCCTCGGACTCCTCGGGGGACTGGTCGGCGAACTCGCACAGCGCCTCCTGTACGCACACGGCGACACACACCTCGACCCATCGTTCGTGTCTATTCTCGTGACATCAGTGCTGATCGCCGTCCTCGACGTCGCGGGCGTGTTCAGTCAGTCCGCCATCCCGACGGCGGGTCTGGCCTGACCGCCGTCCGTCGTCACTACTCGGTGTATTCACAGCCGGGGGAACACGTGGTAGACACGATACAACTGGCCGCTACGGGACCTGCTCCGGCTTCCTGGCACAGCAACAGCGTCCTGCAGGGAACGGGCCGCATCGGGGGGATGTTCCTGGCCGTCGTCCTGCTGGTCGCGCTCGGACTGGCCGCGGTCGCGGTCTGGCAGGGCGGCCTCTCGGAACTGGTCGACCGCCTGCTCGCCTCCTTCGGGAGCGAGTCGGCCGAGACCGCGGCGGAGGAGGCGATGGAGGCACAGTCCGGGAGTGCCGAGGTCGAACCGATGCCGGAGCAGGGGGTCGAGACCGCCGAGGAGGCCACCGCGGAGTTGACCGACCGGGAGGTCGTCCTCGACATCCTGGAGGAGAACGACGGCCGCATGAAACAGGCGCTCATCGTCGAGTCGACCGACTGGTCGAAATCGAAGGTCAGCATGGTGCTCTCGGAGATGGAGGAGAACGGCGACGTCAGCAAACTCCGGGTCGGGCGGGAGAACATCATCAGTCAGGAAGGGAGCGAACCCGAGGCCGCCGGGTCGCCGTTCGACGACAAGTGATACGGTCGGTTGTACCGATTTACCGGTATTTCGTCGACCGGTTCGATGAAATCCGGAGATGATTTACAACCGACCGTATGACGTGTGACCGGTACACGCCGACCCGGGATCGGCGCGATCCGGAAACGATCCACGACAGTGGCTATCGGACGTGGGGCTCGGGCATCAGGACCTCGAAGGGCTGGTCGTCGAGCCACTCGACCAGGTGCACGAGCTGGTCGCTGGCGGCCTCGAACAGCCGCCGGCCCTTCTCGCGGGTCGCGCCGGTCTGGTCGCCCAGAACGCCGCTCGCGGTGTTGTCGATGGCGTCGTAGAACGTCCGCGAGCCGTGGGTCCGGGAATCGAAGTTCTCGACGTCGCGGATCCCCTCGTCGCGGGCGCGCTCGAACTGGTCTTCCCGCACCAGTTCGTCGGCGATGTGGAGCATCATCGCCGTCTCCTTGGGGCCGCCGTGGGGGCCGTTGTGCTCGAAAACCTCGTCCACGAGGCCGGGGATGGACTCGTCCCACATCCACTCGACGGTGTAAGCGACCTCGTCGTCGCGCAGGCGGCGGCCCACTTCCCGGAGGTGCGCGACATTACCGCCGTGGGCGTTGACAAAGACGACGCGGTCGATGCCGTGGTAGGTGAGGTTGCGGGTGAGCGACTCGACGTAGTCGCGGAAGACCGGGGCGTCGACCCACATCGTGCCGTGGAACTGGCGGTGGTGGGAACTGACGCCGATATTGATGGTGGGCGTACAGAGAAAGCCGGTCCGTCGGGCGGCCTCGCGGGCGAGCGCCTCGGCGATGCGGTGGTCGGTCGACTCCGGCAGATGGGGGCCGTGCTGTTCGGTCGACCCCAGCGGCACCAGCGCCAGCGACTCGTCGGCGAAGTATTCGCCGAGTTCCGGCCAGGTCCGGTCTCCGAGATACATACCGGCCCCTGGAACCGCCGGACCTTACCTCTTCGGCGTTCCAGCCGGTGGTCGGACCGCCGAGCGGCCGGTCACGCCCGTCTCAGAGGAAGAACGTGACTACCGCCAGCACGACGAAGATGATGACGAGCCATTTGGCGATATCCATGCTGAGGCCAGCGACGCCTCGGGCACCGAGCACCGCGGCCACGAGCGCCAGGATCAGGAACAGGACGGCGAGCCCGAGCAGGTCGCCGCCGAGCTGCAGCGGGACGAACGACCCTGCCTGAGTGAGCGAACTGATCGTCGGGATAGCCAGTGGTGCTACCATACACGACGTCAGAGCGTCTACACGGGTTGTTATATCGTGGCTATTTCCAAGACCTCGGAATAGGCTCGTCGTATCCGCACGCGATATCGGCCGACTCGCCCAAACAGTCCGGTCCAGTCCGTCGTCGTGCCGCCGCCCGCAGTCGACCGGGTAAGGTCGTCTGAATAACCGTGGCCCACCGGTAAGTTCAAGCATATCCAGCGGTATCGTCACACAATGCCGTCGGTGTCCGCGGTCGAACTCGCTGCCGCCGGAGTGGCGCTCCTGGCGGCGCTCGCGGCCGGAATGACCGCTCACGAACTCGCGCACGCCCTGGCTTACCGACTCCTTTCGGTTCCCTGCACCATCACGTTCCTCCCCGACCGGACGGACCCGCCCGCCGCCGGCGGGCTGGGTCGGCTGGCGACGGTCAGGCCGACCGGGCGGCTTGACCGTCTCTCGCCGTGGCGCCTCCGGGTCGCTGCCGTGGCGCCGCTCTGTCTCGTCGCTCCCTTCGTGCTCGTACCGTTGGGGGCCGCCGCCGACCCGTTCGCGCTCGGGAACCCCGCTGTCGCCGCGGCCGCCGTCGGGTGGGCGGCGTGTTCCCTCCCGAGCCCGCAGGACTTCGCGCTCGTGTGGTACCCCGAACGGGCGCTGGCCCGCGGCCGGGACCGCGGCGCGGGAACGCCCCGGTCGTAGCGGGCGGTGACGACCGGCGATCCTGGGTCGCTGTCACACACCACCCCCGACCTTCACGGGCCGCGCCGCGCCAGCGACGGTACGGAGGAGGCGGCGAGGAACGCGCCGTGTTCGGCGCGCTCGTCGGCTGGTCCCGACCCGGCGGTCACTCCTCGAAGACGAACGTCCCGTCCTCCTGGACGCGTTCACCGTCCACCTCGATGTATGAGTCCTCGCTCATGTCGACGATCATGTCGACGTGGACCGCCGACTGGTTCCGCTCGTTGCCCTCGCCCACGGTGTCCTCGTAGGCCCGACCGAGCGCCATGTGGACGGTGTCGCCCATCTTCTCGTCGAACAGCATGTTGTAGGTGAACCGGTCGATAGCGCGGTTCATCCCGATGCCCAGCTCGCCCAGCCGACGGGCGCCCTCGTCGGTCTCCAGGACGCCGGTCAGGACCGCCTCGTTCTTCGCTGCGGCGTGGTCGACCACCTCGCCGTCCTCGAATTCGAGACGGACGTCCGTGACCTCCCGACCCTGGTGGTAGAGGGGCTTGTCGAAGTGGACCTCGCCCGCCACGGAGTCGGGAGCGGGCGCGGTGAACACCTCGCCGCCGGGGAGGTTGCGCTCGGCGTGGTCGTTGAGCGTTGGGTTGCCGGCGACGCTCATCGTCACGTCCGTCGTCTCGCCCGAGACGATGCGCACCTCGCCGGCGCCGTCCAGAATCTCGACCATCCGGGCCTGGAACTCGCGGACCTCGTCCCAGTCCCGGAGGATGGCGTCCCAGACGAAGTTCTCGTAGCCCTCGGTGCTCATCCGGGCGAGTTGCGCGTTGGCCGGCGCGGGGTGCTGGGTGAGCACCCACCGCTTGGAGAGGCGCTCGTCGAGCAACTCCTGGGTGGCCTGGGCGTAGGCCGACCGGGTCTCGGGGTCGACGTCGCTGGTCTGGGTGACGTTGTCGCTGCCCCGGACCGCGACGTAGACGTCCATCTCCTCGTAGAGCGCCATCACGTGCGACGGGAGTTCGAAGTCGCCGTCGTGGGTGCGGAGGAACGCGCGCTGGAAGCGCTTGCCCAGACGCTCCTGGACGACGAGCGGGTTGGCGCCCCGGTCGGCGATGACTTCGTGAAGGGCGGTCACCAGGTCCGCGGCGACCGGGTGGGCGTCGATGACCACGCTGTCGCCTGCCTGCAGGTCGACCGAATGGTTGCAGATCGTCTCGGCGTGTTCGCGAACGCGTGGGTCCATACCCGACACCTCGGACGCGCGCGGGATAGCGGTTTCGTCGTCCGGAGCCCTCCGCATCGGTACAACCGACCGTATGACCCGGGACCGGGCCGTCTGCACCCACGTTTTTTCACTCTCTCGCCCGATACCGGTCCATGGCCGAGACCGTCGAGTACTGTCTCCGGAACGTCAGCGGGGAAACGCGCGAGCGACTCGCCGCCGAGGCGAGCGCCGGTCGGGACGCCGACACCGACGACGCGGGCGGCGTCGCGGTCGACGAACGGCGCTGTCTCCAGCGCTGTGGGACCTGTTACAGCGAGGCGTTTCTCGTCGTCGACGGGACCGTCGCGGTCGCCGACTCCCACGCGGACCTGCTTGCCGCGCACCTCCCGGAGGCGGACCGATGAACGTCCTGTTCGTTTCTATCGACAGCCTGAGCCGCCACTTCCTGGAGGTGTATCCCGAGATCGGGGTGGAGTTCGACGTCGAGACCGACAACCTGGACCGCTTCGCCGAGCGGGCGGCGGTCTTCGATACCCACTACGCGGGGAGTCTTCCCTGTATGCCGGCCCGCCGCGAGTGGCTCACCGGGACCCGGGAGTTCCTCTGGCGCCCCTGGGGGCCGGTCGAACCCTTCGACGACACGCTTCCGCGCCTCGCCCGCGAGGACGGGGTCGCGACCCAGCTGGTGACCGACCACTACCACTACTTCCAGCACGGCAGTCACGGCTACTTCGAGGACTTCAACGGCTTCGAGTTCGTCCGCGGCCACGAGTACGACGCGTGGCGGACCGCCCCCCGCCGCCCCGACGAGAGGCTCCTCGCACAGTCGACGACCCGCGGGTCGCCAGACCCCGACGACGTGGGGTTCATGAACCGCGCGCAGTACGCCCGCAACGTCGCCGACTTCGAGGACGAGTCGGACTTCTTCGCACCGCAGGTCTTCGACGCCACCGCCCAGTGGGTCCGGGACAACCGGGAGCGGGACCGGTGGTTCTGTTACGTCGACTCCTTCGACGTCCACGAACCGTTCCACGTCCCCGAACCCTACGCCTCGATGTACACCGACGAGGACCCGACGGACTCGGACCTGGTCAACTGGCCGTACTACGGCCGCGTCGACCGCGGGCAGAGCGAACTCACCGACCGGCAACTCGATTTCGTCCGCGCGCAGTTCGCCGGCAAGGTCACGATGGTCGACCGCTGGTTCGGGCGGGTCCTCGACGCGCTCGACGAGACGGGCGCCTGGAGCGACACGATGGTCGTCGTCACCGCCGACCACGGCCACTACCTGGGCGAACACGGCTGGGTCGGCAAACCGCAGGCCCCGATGTACAACACGCTCGTCCACACGCCGCTTTTCGTCCACCACCCCGACGCCGCCCGCGCCGACGAGCGGGTCGATGCACTCACCAGCGCCGTCGACCTCTACGGCACGATGCTGGACGAACTCGGCGTCGAGGCCGACCACCGCCACAGTCGGAGCCTTTCGCCGCTTCTGCACGGCGAGCGCGACGAACATCGCGACCGGGCTATCTACGGCTACTGGGGGTCGTCGGTCAACGTCACCGACGGCGAGTACACGTATCTTCACCCCTGCGACGAATCGGTCGACGCCGCGTGCCACTCGACGGAGATGATGAACGCGCTGGGCCCGTTCCAGCCCCGCGAACCCGAGTTCGACGCCGAGGCCGGCGAGTTCCTCCCCTACACCGAGAGCCCGGTCTGGCGCTGGAGCACGTACGCGACCGGCCGTCACGACGACCCCATGCTCTTCGACGTGAGCGCCGACCCCGAACAGGAGACCGACCTCGCGGGCGAGGGTCGCGAGGAAGAAGACAGGATGCGCTCGCTGCTCGTGGACGCGCTGGACCACCTCGACGCGCCCGCGAGCCAGTACGAGCGACTCGACCTGGCACGATAGCGGGTGGCCCACCGCGGCGTTCCACGTCGGCGCGCGCTGTCGCGCGCTTTCATGCGCGCGATGGAGTCGTGCGAGGGACGAGCGAGCGAGTCGGCTGGGGAGGTGTGTGGCCGTCTGCGGTGCTGTGCGGTGGGTTTCTTGGCGTCCGCGCGAACAAAGTGAGCGCGGGCTCAGGAGAGCTTGCTCTCCTGGCGGACTGAAAGGGCGAGACCCGCTCGCGCTGCAAGGGAGTCGCTGGTCGGGCTCTATCCGAACGAAGTGAGGATATCCCGACCAGCGGCCGCGAGCGGGTCGAGGGCTTTCAGCGAGTGATCTCTGTCGCGACTGCTCCAGCCAGCGAGCAAGCGGCGATGATCTGACCTCCGGCTCAGGTTCGCCTCACTTCGTCGACTGCCACCGCTCGGCCAACTCGACCACGTAGTCGGCGTACGCCCGCCGCGCGTCCACCCACGCCCCACCCCCCTCGGCGCACGCCCTCTCAAGCCGGGCCAACTCCCCGCTTTCATACCGCGAGGCGAGACACATCGCCTGGAACGTCGGCGACGCCGACGGGTCCCCGCCGCCCCCGGCACTCGCGAACCGGTCCCGGATCACCGCCGGTTTCATGTTCAGCGACACCCCCGCACCGACCGACTTCGACATCTTCGGCGTGTTGCCGAACCCGGAGACCATCCGGGTGTGCAGCCCCGCGATGGCGCCCTCGACGGGCGCCGCGTCGCGAAACCGGCGACTCCACGGCGTCAGCCCGTGCTCGTCGACGCCGAGCGTGACGACCACCTGCTCGTACCCCTGTGCGTACAGCGGGTGGAGGAAGTCCGCACCGTGGAGGAGCGCGCTGTGTGTACTCGCCGCCTCCGAGGTCGGCCCGTCGCTGTCCGATCCGTCCGCGGCGCCCTCGTACAATTCCCGGACCGCCCGATTCCAGGCGGTTTCCTCGCCGTCGTCTCCCTCGTCGTCCCACCGCTCGGGCGCGTAGTACGGCGCCAGCAACTCGGCGGTGTGCATCACCTCGCGGGCCGCCTCCTGGGTGCGCAGCACCCCCCGCTTCGGGTCGAACCCCACATCGAGCGCGAACTCGCGGTAGCGCTCGGCCAGCCGCCGGACCCGCTCCAGGTCGGCGCCGCCGTGGTAGGGCTCCAGGTCCGCGATGACGAACTGCACGTCCAGCCCTGCCGCCTGCAGTTCGACTCCCGTCAGGACCTGTCCGACCGTCCCGAGGTGGGGCGGGCCGGTCATCCCGACGCCCATGCAGGCGACCGTCTCCCGGTCGAGGGCCGCGGCGACCGTCTCCTGGCCGTCGACGGCGACGAACCGCCGGTCGAGTCCGGCGTCGTCGAGCCAGTCGATCCCCGCTACCTCGTCGTAGCCGTTGCGCTCGCGTACGGTCTCGTAGTGGGCCTCGAGACGCGACATACCCGGGACGAGGAGCGGGGCACTGAAATGTTAATTTGTGACGAGGTACCGCATAACACGGAAGGGGATCTGGCCGCAAGCGACGCCGTCGGGTCAGGTATATCCGGCCCGAGACCGATCCCGATGTATGATCGACCTGCGCAGCGACACGGTCACGCGGCCCGACGACGCAATGCGCGAGGCCGCCCGCGACGCCGAGGTCGGCGACGACGTCTACGGTGAGGACCCGACGGTCAACGAACTCCAGGAGCGGGTGGCCGACGTCCTCGGGAAGGAGGCCGCACTGTTCGTCCCGTCAGGGACGATGGGCAACCAGGTGGCGGCCCGTACCCACACCGAGCGCGGACAGGAAGCGGTCTGCGAGCGCGAGAGTCACGTCTACAAGTGGGAACTGGGCGGGCTCGCCCAGCACTCACAGCTCCAGGCCCGCCCGGTCGAAGGCGACGGTCGGGGCGTCCTCGCGCCCGAACAGGTCCGCGAGGCCCACGTCGCGGCCGATGGCCACCGTCCCGGGACGGGGTTGCTCACCCTGGAGAACACGCACAACAGCAAGGGCGGGACGGCCATCGCGCCCGAGCGGGTCGACGCGGAACGCCGCCACCGCGCTGGACGTGCCCGCCAGCCGGATCACCCGCGAGGTCGACACGGTGATGACGTGTCTCTCGAAGGGGCTGGGCGCGCCCGTCGGGTCGATGCTCGCCGGGCCGGCCGAGTTCATCGAGCGCGCCCGCCGCGTCCGGAAGCTCATGGGCGGCGGGATGCGCCAGGCCGGCGTCATCGCGGCGCCGGGGCTGCGGGCGCTCGAAAACCGCCATCGCCTCGCCGAGGACCACGACAACGCCGAACGACTGGCGGCGGCCCTCGACCACATCCCCGGACTGTCGACGCCGACGCCCGAGACGAACATCGTCGTCGTCGGGACCGACGACCCCGCCGAGGACATCGTCGCCGCCTGCGAGTCCGAGGGCGTCGGCTGTGTGGCCTTCGGCGAGCACCGCGTCCGCTTCTGTACCCACTGGGACGTCGACGCCGACGACGTCGACACGGCTATCGAGCGCGTCGAACGGGCGGTGGCCTGATACGGTCGGTTGTCAGTCATTTCCGGGATTCACCCGCCCGGCGAATCACCGGGACACAGTGACAACCGACCGTATGAGCGGGGAGGGGGCCGGCGAGCACGGCGGCGGGCGGGCCACCGGCCAGCGCCGGCCGTCACTTCCCCTGCATGCCCTCTTTGAACGCGGTGACGGTCCGGCGGAGGAACAGGTAGACGAGGAAGATGAACGCGAGAAGGACGACGACGATGCCGACGAGGACCGGGTCGACGTCGATCTGGAGCATACCCGGGCTACCCAGTCGCCGATAATAGGTTTTCGGGACCGGCGGCGAGCGGGTCGACGGGCGGTTCGGGTCGCGACGACGGCGCCGGCGTCGGTTCCGGTCCCCCTGTGGAGGTCAAAAAACTGATATCCTCCCGACGGAAAACTCGAACCGGATGTCGCTGCTGCCCTCCGAATCCGACGCGACCGCGGCGGACGCGGACCCGCGGGTGGTCGGCGTCGAGAGCGACGATGCCGACGAGTTGCTCTCGGCGCTCTCCGCCGCGACCGCGCGGAGTCTCCTCCGTGCGCTCCACGAGGAACCCGCCCCGCCGGCCGAACTGGCCGACCGGGTCGACACCAGCCTCCAGAACGCCCAGCATCACCTCGAGAACCTCGAGGCGGCGGGCGCGGTCCGGGTCGTCGACACCGCCTACTCTCAGAAGGGCCGCGAGATGGACGTCTACGCCCCCGCCGACCAGCCGCTTGTCATCTTCGCCGGCGACCGGGACGAGTCGACGAGCATCCGGACGGCACTGACGCGCCTGCTCGGCGGGTTCGGTATCCTCGCGCTCGCCAGCGCCGTCGTCCAGGCGGTCGCCGACGGCGGCCTCGGCCGGTTCTTCGGCGGGGCTCCGGCCGGCGCCGACGCCGCGGCCGGTCTCCCGCCCGGACTGCTCTTCTTCCTCGGCGGCGCCACCGTCCTGCTCGTCGGCTTCCTCGCGTGGTACCTCCGCGGGTGACGCCGGCGGGCGTCGGTCACCTCGACGCGCGAGTATCGATCACGTCACCGCGATGACGAGCACGTGTCGACAGTGATGGACGGAACTGTGCGCGCATGCCCGGACCCGCGGGAGAGTCAAACGGTCGTTTGAGTCTTCGCCGCTTCCTTTATACGACGGGGAGTAGCGAGAGGTGCACGCCGGCCCGTCCGGCCGTCACTCACGCCCCGTGACGGCGAAGGTTTCGAGTCCCTCGCCGTCCGGCGTCACGAGGCGACCGCTCAGGCCCTCCGCGGTCGGCTCGAGTTCCGCGTGTGCCGGACGGTTCCACCGCGGGTCGGCGTGGCTCCCGGGATTCAGGACCGCGACCGCTCGTTCGACCGTCCGGCGACGCCCCACCCGGGCGCGCACCCGCTCGTCGTCGTTGTTGCCCGCGACGGCGACGAGGTCGCCGCCCCCGTCCCTGTCACCCCCCGCTTCGGCCCTGAACGCTTCGAGGACGGCCTCCGTCGTGAAATCACCCGCGTGGACGACGAGCGACGCCTCCCTGACTGCCGCCAGCGTCCTGCCTTCGAGGCGGTGGCCGTCCGTGCCGTGGGTGTCCGAAACGGCGACGATCACACCCGTCCCAGGCCCCCGGGCGACAAAACGGTCACGACCGTCGACGGCATCGACCCGTCCGGCCGTCGTGGCCACCGGCCCGCCGACCTGCCGGCGAGGACAAGCGTTTTGCCGTGGCCGGGCGAGGACACTGCCAATGGCAGGGAGCAGGTCGGTCGTCCTGGCTGCGCTGGTCGCGAACGGCGCCATCGCGGTGCTGAAGTTCGCCGGATTTCTGCTGACCGCGAGCCCGTCGATGCTCTCGGAGACCTACCACTCCATCTCCGACACCGGCAACCAGGTCCTCCTGCTGGTCGGCCTCCGCTACGGGAGCCGCGAGGCCGACCGCCGCCACCCTTTCGGCTACGGCAAGGCGCAGTTCTTCTACTCGTTCGTCGTCTCGATGCTTCTGTTCGGCATCGCGGGCTGGGAGTCCGCCAAACACGGCTACAACCAGCTGACCGGCGGCGGCCACGAGGAGGCCCACGGCTCCATCGAGTTCCTCGGGTTCGTCTACGAGCCTTCCTTCGGGTTCGACCCCGTCTTCGTCAATTACGCCGTCCTCCTGGGCGCCATCGTCTTCGAGGCCTGGGCGTTCAAGAAGGCCTACGCGGAGATGTCACGACAGATGGAAGCAAACGACTGGGACGGGCTCGGGGAGGCGTTCCGCAAGACCAGCGACGTGACCACCCTCACCGCGCTGACCGAGGACACCATCGCCCTGGCCGGGTTGGTGTTCGCGCTCGTCGGCATCACCCTCACCCAGCAGACCGGCATCGAAGCGTTCGACGCCGCCGCGGCGCTGCTCATCGGGGTCATGCTCATGGGCTTTGCCATCGCGCTGGCCTGGGAGAACAAGCGGCTCATCCTCGGCGAGAGCCTCCCGGCCTCGGAGGAGGGCCGCCTCCGCGAGGTCGTCGAGGGCTGGGACGGCGTCGACCGGGTCGTCGACTTCCGCACCGTCTACTTCGGCCCCGAGCGCGTCGTCGTCACGGCCGACGTCGAGTTCGCCCCCGGCATCCCCACCGGCGACATCGACGAGCGCATCACCGCCATCGAGGACGCCCTCCAGGAAACCAACGAGAGCGTCCGCAAGGTCTACATCGAACCCGAGGTCTGATACGGTCGGTTGTCAATCAGTTCCGGACGTCGTCGAACCGGTCGGCGAAATACCGGTACATCGGTACGACCGACCGTATCAAACGGAGATGGCACTGATCAGGCGATGAGGAAGTTGAACACGACGCCGACGAACACGCCTATCGTAACGGTGGTTCCCGCGTAGACGAGCAACAGCCTGCGCTCGAACAACTTGTTTAGAAGGACCAGATTGGGGATACTGACCCCGGCCCCGCCGATGACAAACGCCAATACGGTTCCGATGGCGATTCCCTGTTCGCTGAGAGACGCCGCGATAGGCAACATTCCGCTGAGACTGATGTAGACCGGCGCACCTGCCAGCGCGGCCAACGGAACCGCAAGCGGGTTCTCCGGCCCGAGGACTGCCTGGAGGAGTTCAACCGGGATGGCACCGTGAATAAGTGCGCCGATGTATGGGAGCGTATCGATGAAGAAGGACCACGCTTCGTGGGCCGCAGTCTTGACGTGGTCTCTCTGCGTCGTTGTCGGCGTCGTCGTTCCGGCGGCACAGCAAGCGGTTGCTCCACCGTCCACAGCAACCGTTTGTCCCCGGTCGCCGCCGATTCGGACGTCCTTCACGTATCCTGAAAGCCCGAGCCGACCGATGACGATTCCACCGACGATCGCCGCGAGGAGCGTGATTACGACGTACCAGACGGTGATCTCGACACCGAAGAGCCCGAGCAACAGCAGAACGGCGATCCAGTTGACCAGTGGCGATGCGAGCAAGAACGAGAACGTCAGCCCGAGCGGTGCGCCTGCTTGAAGCAGCCCTGCTAATACAGGGACGGTCGAACAGGAGCAAAACGGCGTTACTGCACCGAGACCAGCGGCTGCGACGTTGCCGGTGCCTTCGTCGTGTCCGCGGAGTTTCCGTTCGACTTTTTCCGGGGGAAGATACTCCTGGGCGAGCCCGACGAGGAAGGACGCGCCGATGAACAGGGGGACGAGGAGGACTGCAAGGTGGAGGAAGTAGTTCCACGAGTCGAGGAGTGCGTCGGAGAGGCCGGGAGAGAGCATTCTCAGGTGCCGTCCTGAACTGCGGAGGCGAGTTCGAGCAATTCGAAGACGGCGGTGTCAGCGATACGGTAGTAACTCCATCTGCCTTTCTTCCGGGACTTGACCAACCCTGCGTCTTTCAGTTTCCGGAGGTGGGTGGCGACTGTCGACTGTGGTGCGTCGAGGACGACCTGTAGCTCACAGCCGCAGCGCTCGGATTCACGGAGTGCGCCGAGAACGCGAAGTCGGTCTTTGTTCCCAAGTGCCTTGAAGACGGACTCTTGACCGGATACATCTTGCTCGGGTGGTTTGACCTCCTGGAGGGCCGCGACTCGTTCGTCCGGATCATCGTAGAGGCGGTCGAGTGCGTTGTAGGCGTCGTCCGGTGGTGATTCGGTTTCAGTCATATCGTGAGTTTCCGATTCGGGTCATTTACAGCAACTGTCCGATTCGCCCGCTTCCGAATCAGATCGGACCTCTTCGATACGAGGGCCACAACAGTCCGACTCGCTGTCCTGACCGTAGCGGTTTATGAGGCGATTCCGGAGGCGGTCGAGAACGCTTTGAGCCATTACGTCGTATCGTATTTTCTCGATGTGTATAAAGCTTCAGGAGATAGGTTGCCGACGAATTTGTCACGGCGCAGTCTGCCGCAAAAGCATCGAAACATATATGAACTGATAGCATATGCAGCGGTCAGTTCGCACGAACGCAGTCGATCGCGGCCGGTCACCCGAGGCCGACGTGCTCGCGGAACGCCCGGCCGGTCAGCCACTCCCGGTCGCGGTCGGAGAGGCCCTCGACGTGGTCGACCCAGCGGAGCGACTCGCCGTAGGTCGCCTCGTCGCTGACGTTGGGGTAGTCAGAGCCCCAGACCACGCGCTCACGGCCGAACTCCTCGACGAGCCACCGGACGTGGTCGTGCATGTCGGCGTAGGGGAACTCGCCGTCGGACGCGTGGACCATCTCGGAAACCTTGACCGCGACGCCGTCGTACTCGGCCAGTTCGGAAAAGCGGGGGAACGTGCCCTCGTCGGTCGGCGTCTCCGGTCCGGCGTGGGCGAAGTGGTCGACCAGGTACGTCAACTCGGGGTAGGCCTCAACGAGGGCGAGCACCTGGTCGAGTTGCCGGTGGTCCGGGAGCAGTTGCACGACGGCGTCGGTCTCGACGGCGGCCGCCCAGAAATCGGTCTCCTCGATGGCCGCGCGGAGCCACGACACCTCCGGGTCGAACGTCTCCCACATCCGGTCGGACGGGCAGGCCACGCCGAGGCGGAAGCCCAGCACGCCCTCGACGGCCATGCACTCCCGGAGGCGGGCGGCGGCGTCGTCGGCGAAGGGGTCGAGCATGACGATGCCGTAGAGGCGGTCGCGCTCGGCGGCGACCTGCCGGGTGTACCAGTTGTCCGTCCAGTCACAGATGGGGTAGCCGACGACGACGGCCTCGTCGACCCCCGTCCTGTCCATGTCGGCCAGGAGGCGGTCGGCCGTGTACACCGTGTGGGCGTCGAACCCGTCGACCATGTCGACGATGGGGCCGTTCACCCAGGGGTGGGCCTCGCTCGGCGGCCCCCACGCGTGCGTGTGCGGGTCGAGCACCATGTCCCGACTCTCGGGGGACTCCCTCCTAACTCTTGGGCGCGCCGAGAACCGTGGACACCGCCGCGCCCGACTCACTCGACGGCGAACTCGTAGTCGCCGGCGCCCACCGCGACGAGGAGGGCGTCCGGACGACGGTCACGGGGTCGGCTGGATGCAGGTCGACCGCCGCCACCCCGTGCGACTCGCCGAGGTCGACCTGCACCCACGGAGGGGTCGCGTCGTCGTCGCTCTCGCCTCCCCCGTCCTCGTCGGCGGGAGCGCGCCACCGACTCCGTCAGCCGTTCGTGTCGCCCGCCCCCCGGCTGATAGGCGACCCACTCGCCGCGCCAGTCCTCGGGAGCGAGCGCCGTCCCGAACGCCGCGGGGTCGGCCCACGCCGTCTCGCCCGCGTCGGTCCACAGCGTTACCGACCACCAGTACGTCTCGTCCGCCCCGACCGCGGGACCGTCGTACTCGACCCCCGTCGCCGTCCGGGCGTCGACGCGCCCGGAGTCCCAGAGGCCGCCCGTCCCGGCGGCGACGTGCTCGCGCTCCCGGCCGACGACGACCCGGTAGGCGACCTGTCGGGCCCCGCGACGGTCGGTCGCCACCCGCCACGAGAACCGCGGCACTGCCGTCAGGTCGACGTTCTCCGGCGCTTCCTCGTACTCGACGCGCAGGTCCGTCGGCCGGTCCCCGGCCTCGGCGGCAGGTTCGGTCATGCCCCACCCCTCTTGAGGTCCCGGATTAAGCCTTTGGCAACCGGGGGTTCGCGCGGACCGGAACGCACACAACAGCCCCCCGCGACGTGTCGGCCATGCCACCGACCGTCCACGCGCTCCGCAACGAGATCCGTGTGAAAGTCGGCCGGTACGAACGCGAGGTCTCCTCGGATTTCACCAAGGAAGCTCTCGCCGCCATCTGCGAGGCGGTCGACTACGACCTCGGGTCCGGTGGATTGCCCTCGAAGGCGCAGATGCGCGCCGGCATCCTCCGTTCCATCGGCGAACACGAAGGCGACGACCCCGAGGGACTGAACCGCTCGTTCCGGAAGGCGGAAGTACAGGCGATCGCCGAGGCGCTTCGGGAAGGGTAGCCGCGGTCCCGCTTACCGCGCGCCGACGGCCCGACGGAGGCGGTTCCGCGGGACGTTGCCGAATTCCGCCCGCCGGTGACAGCCCGGACACAGCGACGCGACGTTGTCGAGGTCGTGTGCGTCCGCCCTGTCCTGGCCGTCGGCCTCGACGAAGACTCTGACCGGGACGATGTGGTGAACGTCCGGGTTCCGCCCGAGGTCGTCGGCGTCGGTGCCACAGAGAACGCAGGCGTAGTCGTCGCGTTCGAGGGCCGCCCTGCGGGTCGCCGCCCATCCTGTCCCGTAGGCCTCGTTGCCTCCACCGCGCCAGTTCGGGTGGCCATCACCGGTAAACGCCTCGGAGAGCCATTCGCACCGACACGATTCGCTGCAGACGGCGACCTCTCCGGCGGCATCGCTCGGATACCGCTCGAACGTTTCACCGCAGACCGCACACTCGAACTCGCGTTTCCCACCCTTCCAGCGCGGGTTGTTCGAGCCGTCGACGTCGGGTCTGTGACGCCACTCCTCCGTTTCAACGCACTCGCTGCAGAACAGCCCTTTCTTGTCCGACGGATAGTACTCGAACTCCGCCCCGCAGATCTCACACTCGGTCTTCTCTTTGCCGCCGTCCTCTTTGTGGATCTTGCTGTGATGAATACCGGCCCCCCGCTGACTCTCGAAGGTGCGACCACAGGTTGGACACTCGTGTTCCCCCATACCCACACTCTTGTCGCTACGGGACTTGAACTTGATCCGTCCACAGAGAAACTGAAACTATCACACCGTAGCAAAGCGATCTATCGGCCTATACTCGCGCCGGAAAGGGGTCTGTGGGAAGTCGATAAATGTAAGATATATGATATAGTCCGAGCGCGGGAATCGAACCCGCCTCTTGGGCGCCACAGGCCCAAAGGATGCCACTACCCCAGCTCGGACACGCCTTGACTAGGGCATCTATACGTACCCGACTCGAATTCAAATACGTTACGGCTCGGGTACTCCGGGAGATATTTAGGTGCGAGCGTCCTTCGCACCGACAGGCGTGGCTATCACGGACAAGGTCTACGTGAAGAACCACCAGCAGATCGCCTCGCAGTTGGAGACGTCGTTCCCGCGAAGCGCGTTCTCGGGGGCGACGATGGACGTGCTCTTCCAGGGGGAGAACCTGGCGAAACTCGACGAGGCGACCCGCGACCGGGTGCTCGATTTCGCCGAGGACTTCATGGACTGTGACTGCGAGGCCAACCCCCACTGCGGGCATCCCGAGGAGAAGTTCGTCCGCTACCTGCTGGAGTTGCGCGAGTCGGGCATGGGCCCCGATGCGGCCGTCGACGTGATGGGGGACGATTACATGCTGTACGCCTATCCCGGCGACGTCCTCTCGTTTCTGGACGACTCGGTGCGCACCCTGGAGGCCGTCGAGACGCTCGCCGACGTCGACGGCCGCGAGGACGCCGCCAACGAGGCGCGCCGGAAACGCGAACGACTCCTGTAGTGTGGCCCGTCCTCCACAGGGACGAGCACGAGTTCCCGTCCGGGCTCGCCGAACGGGGCCACCGCCCTGATCGATCGACGATATCCGGATACCGTCGCCAACTCGCCGGTTCCCTCCCTCGAAACATGATAAATTGCTACTAGGGGTTCATAGGTGTATGCGGAACAACACTATACGTCGTCGGAAGAGCCGTCGCATATGATCGAGGTCTCGATTTCTTCGCTCGTGACTGACGCGCCCACGGTTCCGCCCGAGACGTCGACCGTCGAGGCGGCGACGCGCCTGCGTCAACCCGAGGTCCGGGCGCTCGTCGTCTCATCGGGGGAGGAGGTGGTCGGCGTCGTGACCGAGTCCGACGTCGTCGCCGTCGTCGCGGAGGGCGGCGAGAATCCGTCCGTCGACTCGTACATGTCGGCGCCCGTCGTGACGACGTCACCCTCGACGGACGTGGGTCTCGCGGCCGACCGCATGCGCGATGCGGGGGTCGGATTGCTCCCGGTCGTCGACGACGGTACCTATCGAGGGGTGGTCACCAGGGACGCGCTCGCACCGTACCTCTCCCGGCACCGCCTGGAGGTCACCTGGGAGGGGGACCCGCTCACGCTCGGTGGCTCCGACCCCCGGGGCGACGACGCGTCGGGGGGAGAGCGGTCGGACGCGGTCACGACGGAGTGACGGTCCCGGTCGCTTCGTCCCGTTTCCCCGTTGGTCGGCTCGTCCGGTCGGTTGTCACTCGGTTCCGGATTTCGTCGAACCGGTCGGCGAAATATCGGTAAATCGTCACAACCGACCGTATGAGACCGACGACCGGCCGGACGGGTCCCGGCCGGGAATCAGTCGCGCTCGGCGTCGGCCATCGCGTCCATCTCCAGAAAGCGGTCGCGGGTCTCCGGCGTCGGGACCATACACCGGTCCTTCCGGCCGAAGACCGCGTACCGCGAGGACGCGACGGCGTCGTAAACGGCGTCCCGGAAGGGGCGGGGTACGTACCGGAACGCCCACAGGAGCGACCACGGCCGGCCGAGGTGGCGGGCGATCCGCAACGCCGCGTCGGACTTCGTGTAGCACTCCTCGCCCTCGACGAGAACGATGGTGTCGAAGCCGTAGTCGTGGCGGCCGACCGCGTCGAGGAGGTCCTGTGCCGTTTCCGACTGGAGGGGCGCGAACCGCAGCGTCGCCGCGGAGTCGTGCTCGACGAGGAATCGGACGCTCCCGCTACAGAGGTTACAGACCCCATCGAAGAGCACGACCGGGTGCTCGACCGGGGGATCCGTCATCACCCGCTCCTACGTCGGCCGTGCACTTGAACCACCGTTTCGTGCGGGCTTCGGTCGGCCCTGGCCGGTCACAATCGAAGCAAATCCGGCCAAATTCGCGGCCACGGACTCAGGTTTATACGTCTCCATCTCCCTCGTAGGGACACGTGATGACTGACCCACGAGGGGCGACCGGGGACCACCCGGGGCACCGCGGCGGGCGCGAGCGCCGAGCAGCCGAACGGGGCGACAGGGAACGGCCCGACAGGGACGAACGGGCGGAGGCATACGGACGGACCGGCGGATACCGTCCCCGCGACTGCGGGGGCCCGGCGACGCGTCCGGGCGACGGGAAACGGAGGGTTCGGCCGTGAACAGGCGACTCCTGGTCGTCGCGGTCGTTTTCGCCGTGGCCGTCGTCGGTGCGGGCGTGCTCGTCGTTCCGGGTCTGCTCCCGTCGGCGGTCGGACTGTCGGACGGGTCAGACGGTGCGGACGCGGGCCCGGCCACCGCGACGGCGACCCCGGACGCGCCGACGGGCCAGGACGCGACCGGGAGCGGCGGAACCGACGAGGCGACGGCGGCCGAGCGCCCCTTCGGGTTCACCGTCGACCGGATCGAGGAGTGCGGGCGCACCTGCCGCGACGTGACTGCGACGGTAACCAACCAGCAGTCGACCGAGGCATCGGACGTGACGGTGGAGACGCGGATCTACGCCGGCAACGGGACCGACGGCGACCCGGTCTGGACGGGCGAGCGGGCGATCGGCGACCTCGCCGCCGGCGAGTCGGCGACCAACACGACCCGCGTGGACCTCGGGCTAAGCGACGCGGTCGCCATCGAGAGCGAGGACGGCTGGATCACCATCGAGACGACCGTCAGTTCCGACGGGGAGACGATGACCATCACCGAGCGCCGGCAGGTGGCGTAGCGCGGCTAGCCTCGGCGCGAGCCCCGACGCCGCGACCGGCCGGACCGAGTCGACAGCCTCATTCGCCCGCCCCCCGACCGGAGGCACGTGACCGACTACTTCGAGGTCCACGGGCGCGACGGGGCCGCACGCCGGGGCGAACTCCGCCTCGCGTCGCCGGTGTCCACCCCCGCGCTCGTGGCTGACGCCGATGCCGACGCCGACGCCGATGCGGGCGCGGGCGACGACGGCACCGACCCGGGGACGGGCGATGTCGACCGCCCCGACGCCGGGGTCGCCCGCGCGGTCCTCGCCGACGCCGGCAGCGAGTGGGTCGCCGACCGCGACCCGCCCGCGGGCGACGAGTCGAGACTGACGGTCCTCCCTCACCGGGCGCTCCCCGCGGGGACGCCCGCTGCAGTCCAGGAGGCGTTTGCGCCCGACCCGCAGGACGTCGACTTCCCGAGCGCCGCCGTCATCTCCCGGGAGACGGCGGCCGACCACGGCGCCGACGCGTACGTCCTCTCGGGGGCCGCGGGGCTGGTCGGCCACGCCGCCGCGTTCGTCGACGCCGTCACGAGCGTCCGCGAGTCAGTCCCGCCGGACAGCGCGCTCTACCTGCCCGGCGTCGCGACGCCCGCCAACGTCGCAACGCTGGTCTACGCCGGCGTCGACCTCGTGGACGCCGACCGCGCGGTCGTCCGCGGGACCGAGGGCCACTACCTGACGACCGACGGCCACGCCTTCCTCAACGACCTGGAGGGCCTCCCCTGTGCGTGTCCGGCCTGCCAGCGGGGGCGCGAGGCGTTCGGTCGGGAAGCGTGTGCCGAACACAACGTCCACGCGCTGGCCGCCGCGCTCGGGGCCGCCCGCCGACGGGTTCGGGAAGGCCGCCTGCGCGACTATCTGGAGGGCCAGGCCCGCCACGAGCAGTGGCTCACCGCCGTCGTCCGGCGCCTCGACCGGGAGTGGGCCTACCTCGAACAGCGCACGCCCCTGGTCCGGACAGCGGAGATGACGGCCGCGACCGAGGACACCATCCGCAGGGTCGAGATCCAGCGGTTCGCCCGGCGGGTCACGGAGCGCTACCGCAACCGCTTCGACCACCCGCTGGTCGTCGTGCCCTGCTCGGCGCGCAAGCCCTACGGCGACTCCCGGAGCCACGGGCAGTTCCACGACGCCGTCCAGTACCGCGCCCACAAGGTCTCCGTCACGTCGCCCATCGGCGTCGTCCCGCAGGAACTCGAACTCACTTACCCCGCACAGCACTACGACTCCGTGGTGACCGGCCACTGGAGCGCGAACGAGGTCGAGTTCGTCGCCGATGTCCTCGAACGCTACCTCCGGCGCAACGACTACCCCGAGGTCATCGCCCACGTCCCCGAGGACTACCGCCCGATCACGGACCGCGTCGAGGACGCCCTGGACCGCGAGTTCACCTACACCGTCGCGGACCACCCGACGACGGGCGACTCGCTGGGCAACCTCGCAACCGAACTGAAGGGCGAGTTGAAGTACGGCAAGCGCGAGCGCCAGCACAACACCGTCCGGGCGGTCGCCGACTACCAGTTCGGCCCCGGCGCCGGCGACGACCTCTTCGAGGGCCTCCGGGTCCGGGGCAGCCACCCGGGACTGCAGGCCCACGACGACGACGGCGAGCAGCTCGCGGTCGTCACGCGCAACTACGGGACGCTCGCGTTCACGCTCGCGGGCGCCCACCGCTGGGTCGAAAGCGACGTCCCCACAAAGCGCGTCGCGATCGACGACTTCGTGCCACACGGGAGCGTCCTCGCGCCGGGCGTCGTCGACGCCGACGAGACGATCCGCGTGGGCGACGAGGTCGTGGTCGAAGGCCCCAGCGCCTTCGGCGTCGGCCGCGCGGGGATGTCCGGCCCCGAGATGGTCCGCTCGACGCGCGGCATCGCCAGCGAGGTCCGCCACGTCGAGGAGACCTGAACGGGCGAACGGCCGGGGGGCCTTCGTCGTCGTTCGGCGGGCTCGACTTCCACGGTGTCTCTCGCTCACCCGACGTCAGTATCGGCGCGCGCTGTCTCGCGCTTTCATGCGCGAGGACGACATCGCGCGAGGGACGAGCATCGCAGGGCCGCAGGCCCGAGAAGCGCAAGGGGTTGGGGAGGTGTGAGGCCGTCTGCTGTGCGGGGCGGTCACGGGGCGATCGCAGTGCGGGCCCTGGTGTCCTGCCGAACGAAGTGAGGCAGGGCTCGAAAGACGAACGGAGTGAGTCTTCCGGTGGACTGAAAGGGCGAGGCGCGCTCGCGGTGAGCGAAGCGAACCTGGTCGCCTGAGCGGACGACTGTTCGCGCGAGTGCGGGGCGGTGCGACTGTCTCTCGTGGGGTTCCCGGGCGGGGTCTTCGGAGAATTGCTGGCGGACGATGCGCTGGTCAGCGTCGTGAGTGACAGTTGACATAGGTGCGTTGTTGAACCCCGAAGATGTGTCTCGTCGGGGCGTGAGGGGCGAGGAGAGAACGCGACGCAGCGGTGGCTCTCCGTGGGCGGCTACACTCGACTGGCACGCGCTACGGGAATCCCCGCAGTACAGCGCCAGAAACGACCGTAGGGACGACTCTCGTTAACAACGAGATGCCCTCGAAGAAGACTTCCTCCTCAGCAAAGTCAACAACGTCTACTGGCATAAGAGTTGCGGTTTAGTGACAATAAGGGGGCGGCTGGTTGCCACTGCCACCGAGTCTGTAGATGTAATTCTAATCTAACTATTCGTAATGAGGCGAGGAGTGACATCGGTCAATCCATTTCGTTTCATAGGTCGTGTGACTCACTACTCGTCCCACGAGGTTGGAAAGGTCGGTCACACCCTCCTCCTGACACCAGTCAAGGCACTCTCGGTACAACTCAAGATTCAATTCCTCCGTGTCGGAGTCATCTAATTCTTGGATTCGTAGCGAGTCCACACCACCGAGGTATGCGACAAACGCACGAGTATGCCCGTCTAAGAGGGTCAGGTCTCCATCGAGAATATAGGTCGGGAGAGCGTCATGCGCGGGGTCATCGAAGTCAAACCACTCCACCACGTCTCGCATTTTCTGTGCGCTGATGTAGAGTTGGCTTGGGTGCAGTTCGTCACAGGGGACAGTTGTAACCATGTTCCATCAACTCGACCCAATCTATTTCTTCCGTTACTGAAAAGGTGCGGGCATGCCCGGTGTTGAGTATTTGCGTGGAGAGTCCGTTACCCTCCGAACAATCGAAGAGGAGGACATCGACTTTCTCCATGAGATGATTAACAATCCGGAACTCTGGCAGGGGTTCGGCGCTCCCGGACCTCGTAGTAAACTTGAGGTGGAAAACAGATTTGAGGAACAGAATACAGGAGTCGCATTACTCATCTGCCGTGATGAAGAACCGGTAGGCCGAGTTCGGCTCGTAGACGTTGACAAGAACTGGGGGAACGCTGAACTCACCTGCTATGTGGCTCCCGAATCCCAACAGCAGGGGTTAGCCACCGAAGCCTGCCGGTTGGTGATTGATTACGGATTCGACCACCTGCCGATTAACAAAATCACGGCTCGAATCTTCCACCCCAACCAATCCTCGCGTGGTCTGGCCGACAAACTTGGATTCGTTCACGAAGGGACTCTTCGGAATCACGTCTTCCATGAGGGGCAGTACCTCGACTTACACTGTTATGGGATTTTGGAAGAGGATTGGCGGTCAAACGAATAGAGAACCCCGTGAGAGGAGTTGGTAACCTCGGTCGCGCTGGAGCGTCGCCGAAGAGAATTGCTGGAGCGTAGAAACCCCGGTGCATGGACGGTTGACGGAGGTAACCCGAACTACACGCGCCGCCCTCATCGGAGTGAAGTTTTAAGAGACTGCCACGTCTACTTGCACTCGAATCGCACACCGGGGACGACAACGAGGCGTTGACCTCCCTGCTTCAGAATCGGGAATCCGGAAAAATCGCAATACGACGTCGCCCCACCATACTTGCGGAGCGAAAGCGGAGCAAGTGGGTTCGGGCGGGACTGAAAGGGGCCGCTGGCTCCGGGAAGACGGGCGAGGCAAGCACCGCAACGCAGTGAGGAGCGCAGCGAGGCCCTCG
>PXRS01000072.1 GCA_003023785.1 Halobacteriales archaeon QS_5_68_33
TCACTTCGTTCGCTGTGGTGCTTGCGTTGTCTCGCATCTCGAACGACCCGCCTCTTTCAGTCCCGCCCGGTTTAGACAGTCCAGGCGGGCGGGACTGAAAGGGGCCGCCCTCTGCGGGAACCCGGACGACGCAAGGACCGCAGGGAGCAACGCGACCGAGGACCGCAGCGAGTCCCGGGACCGCAGAGGGCGGGGGCTTTCACGCTGTCTGCGGTGGACCCGTCGATGAGTTCGATAGAGAAAGCACGACCGACAGGCTCGCGCCCATATTTAAGGGCGCGGGCGACCCGATTCCAGGTATGAGACGCACGGTCAGCACCGACGACCTCGTGTTCACGGCGGGCCAGATCCCCCTGACGCCGGACGGGGACCTGCTCGACGACGCCGACATCGATGTCCAGACCCAGCAGACCCTCGAAAACGTTGAGGCGGTCCTGGCGGCCGCAGACGCCGGGATGGACGACGTGCTCAAGATGACGGTCTCCCCAGAAGACATCAACGACTTCGACGCGATGAACGACACCTACGAGACGTTCTTCGACGCGGACCCGCCGGCCCGCAGCGCCGTCGGCGTCGACGGGCTTCCGAAGGGCGTCGGCGTCGAGATCGAGGCCGTCGCGACGGCCTGAATGAGCGAACCGGAGGAAGGCCGCGAGGCGGCGGAAGACCCCGAGGCAGACGACGCCGAGACGGACGACGCCGAGACAGACGACGGCCGGGAGGAACGCGGCTCTCCCGGGGAGACCCGGAACGGCGAGGGCATGCCAGCGCCAGCGTCGACGGTAAAGGCGAGCCTGTTGTGGGGCGTTATCGGCGGGCTCTCCTTTCTAGTACTGATCCAGGGGTACGAGTTGCTCACCGACCAAGGGGTCGCGCTCGCGGTCAAGTTCGGCGTGGCGGCGCTGGTCGCGGTCCTGGCGGGCGTCTCGACGTACACGCTCCAGGAGCGACTCCAGGCGGAGAACGAAAGCGCTTAACCGGCAGACCCTGCTACGTGAGGGCGCGGGCCAGGATGGCCGAATCTGGTAAGGCGCACGCCTGGAAAGCGTGTTCCCGTATGGGATTCTGGGTTCAAATCCCAGTCCTGGCGTCTTCTGCGACTGCAACGCGACCGAGGAGCGTAGCGACGAGGGAGCCAGCAGTCGCGAAACGCCGACGACTGGGATTCGAGCACGCGAGTCGCAGCCCCGGAACGGCCCGAAGGGCCGCACTGCCACGAACAACACGGCGAGCACCTCGTGTGCTCGCCACCGTGGGTGATACTGCCGGCTGTGACTTCGTGAAGATATTCGCCGCCCCGGGGCGGTGAAATTCTTGACAGACTTACAGCCGGCAGTATGACTCTTTGGGCCGACAGCGGTCGGATCTCGATCAGGAGGCGACGGCGGATCCGGGTCCGACGCCCCGGTCGGACGCCGTCTCGTTCCTGCCGCCGAGGTCACGGAAGACGAGCACCCCGTAGGCGGCGATGAAGACGGCGGGGACGGCGACCACGGCCGCGCCGAAGAGGATACCGGGGAGGCCGCCGTTCCGTACCAGACCAGAGAGGAAGAACGACGCGATGGCGCCGGCGAACAGGTGGGCGAACCCGAACGTCGCGTACGCACCGCCGTCGGTCGCGTATCCGACAGTCCGTTCGAGCGCCGGGAGGACTCCGGCGTCGCGCGTGACGACGACGAACGGGAGGCCGTAGGTGAGATATCCGAGGGCGAGGACAACCAGAATCGCCAGCGGCGGGAACACGAGAAACGGGAGCGCGGCGAGGACGACGGCCACCCGGACGAGGTTCACTCCGACGATCCGGAGGGTGAACCGCTCGATACGCTTCGCGAAAGAGGCATCTCCGGGTCCGATCCGGCCGTCGAGGACACCGAGGAAGCCGGCTTCGAGCGCCGACGTGACGACGAGGCCGACGAGAAAGAGCGGGAGGGCGGCGACGAGCGCCCCGGGCCCGGGCCCGGTGACGGTGCCGATGCCGCCGGCCGAAACCCCGGGCAGCGAGACGTAGGTCCACAGCGTCGGGAGGCCGGCGGGGAACGGGAACGTGACCCCGCCGCCGCCGGCGCCGAGCGCCCGCTGGACGTTCGATATCGAGACCAGTGACGCGACGAACGGGACGGCGGCCAGCGGGACGGACCGGCGGGTCACCGCGGCGGCGCGGTCGTGTCTGGAGGGCATCGACGGGAGCGTCGGCGGCCCGTCGAGCCGGAGGAAGGCCGGGAGCGTCGCCAGCGCGAGCGCGACTTCGAGGCCGCCGGCGACGAGGAAGGCGGCCGGGTAGCCGTACGCGCCGGCGGCGGTCCCGCCGACGACGACGCCCGCGAGGAAGCCGAGGCTGCCGGCGGCGTTGAACCCGGCCATGGCAACGCCGCGCTCGTCGGTGGCCGCGAGGTCGGTCACCAGCGCCATCGTCGCCGGCGCCATCAGCGCGCCCAGCATCCCGACCGCGACCATCCCGGCCGCCGCGAGCGGGACCGTCGACGCCTGTCCGACCGCGATCACCCCGACGCCGTAACAGGCCGACCCGGCGACGATGGGGGCCGTTCGGCCGACCCGGTCCGAGAGGACGCCGAAGGGGTACTGTAGAAGGGCGAAGGGCGCGAAGAAACAGGCGAGCAGGAGGCCGGTCGTCCCGGGGTCGAGGCCGAAGACCGTCCGGAAGTACAGCGTCCCGACCAGGGCGAAAAAGCCCGCGGTGAACCGGTCGAGAAAGCCGAAGGCGTAGGGCAGGGAGAGCGCGGGGGTCGACCGAACGCTCGCGACAGCGCGAGCCAGCGAGTCGCGGCGCCCGCCGGGGGCGCGGTCGGGGACGACGAGCGCGAGGGCGGCGACGCCGAGCAGGAGCGCGCTGGCGACCCACAGCGGAACGGTCGGGCCGAGTTCGTAGAGCTGCCCCCCGAGCGGGGCACCCAGCGCGGTCCCGGCGCCGATGGCGGCGCCCGCAGCGGCCATGTTCCGGCCGTGGCCCCCCTCCATGTCCATTAACATCGTCACCGCAAGCGAAAAGGCGCCGACCGTCGTGGCCCCCTGGAGCGCACGGAGACCGAGCACGGCGCCGAAGGACAGCGCCGCCCGGCCGGGCACCAGGGCGAGCGCGGCGTAGCCGACAGCGCCTCCGAGCGCGCCGGCCGCGATGAAGGGCGTCCGGCGACCGGCGCGGTCGCTTATGGCGCCCCAGACACCGGCGAAGACCACGAAGGCGGCGAACTCGGCGGCGAGGAACCAGGTGCTCGCGTCGAGCGCCGTCTCCGCGCCCAGCGCGTCGACGAGCGCGTCAACGCCGGGATACAGCAACACCTGAGCGAGCAGGACCGCGAACACCATCCCGCCGAGGACGGCCCGGTCGCGCGTCGCCGTCATCGTCGGTCGTAAGGGCGCTCGACCTATCGGTGTATCGACTTCAGGGGGCCGGGAAGCCGCTCGCGTGCGGCCGAACGGCGGGCGTTTTCTCGCTCGGAGAACTCTCCTGCGGTTAATTATGTCCCGCGTGCGAACGAAGAGCCATGACGACCGAGAGCGGGGTCAACGGGGTCACGGTTTCACAGCAGTACGACTGGGGGAAGACGAACCCCAGCATCGCCATCGTGGAGGCGGTAGCCGACCTGGAGGGAACCGAACCGGCGGCGATCGGGGTCACATTATACGACCACATCGGCGTGGACGCGTTGGACGGGCTTCTCTCGAACGGGCGGGACGTATCCGTCTCGTTCACCCTCGGAGAGTATCACGTCCGCATCGACGGGGACGTGCTGGCCGTCACCGGCGACGAGAGCGACCGCGACGTCATCAAGTGACGCCCGGCGCGGACTCCCCGGGCGCGTCGACGAGCCACGCCCTCGGCGCGGGTCTCGCGGAGGCGGCGGGCTCCGCGCCCCCGACGCCGATATATAAAACCGGTCACATCCGGGCGTGGCATCGTTGGTAACACGGCACACGGACGGAGACGAGAGGCGGCGCATTGTGGCGGTTCAGCGGGTAACTCGGTGGGCGACCGGCCGCGGGGCCCTCGGAGGCGAACACGCATATTTATATAGAAGCACATTCATACTCCCGGACGAACATGAGTCAGCAGCGCATGCAGGGTCAGCCCATGATCGTTCTGGGCGAGGACTCCCAGCGGATGAAAGACCAGGACGCGCAGTCGCACAACATCTCGGCCGCACGGGCAGTCGCCGAGTCGGTAAAATCCACGCTCGGGCCGAAGGGGATGGACAAGATGCTCGTCGACACGCTCGGCGACGTTACCGTCACCAACGACGGCGTGACAATCCTCACCGAGATGGACATCGACAATCCGACGGCCGAGATGATCGTCGAGGTCGCCGAGACCCAGGAGGACGAGGCCGGCGACGGGACGACGACGGCCGTCGCCATCGCGGGTGAACTCCTCAAGAACGCCGAGGACCTGCTCGACCAGGACATCCACCCCACGTCGATCATCCGGGGGTTCAACCTCGCCAGCGAGAAGGCCCGCGAGGAGGTCGGCGAGGTCGCCACGGCGGTCGACCCCGACGACGAGGAGATCCTCAAGAGCGTCGCCGGCACGTCCATGACCGGCAAGGGCGCCGAGGTCAACAAGGAGGTCCTCACGGACCTGGTCATGCGGGCCATCCAGCGGGTCACCGTCGAGGCCGACGACGGCTCGCACGTCCCGGATCTCGAGTTCCTCAACATCCACAAGGACGCCGGGCGTCCCGCGAGCGAGTCCGAACTCCTCGAGGGCGGCATCGTCGACAAGGACCCCGTCCACGCGAAGATGCCCAAGACCGTCGAGGACGCGAGCGTCCTGCTGTTCGACACCGACCTCGAGGTCGACGAGGCCGAGGCCGACACCCAGTTGAGCGTCGACGACCCCGACCAGCTCCAGGAGTTCATCGAGCGCGAGGAACAGCGCCTCCAGGAGATGGTCGAGGACGTCAAGGACGCCGGCGCGAACGTCGTCATTACCCAGAAGGGAATCGACGACATGGCCGAACACTACATGGCCCGCGAGGGCATCCTCGCCATCCGCCGCGCCAAGAAGTCCGACATCGAGTTCCTCAGCGAGGTGCTCGGGACCCGCATCGTCTCCGACATCGACTCCATCAGCGCCGACGACGTCGGCCACGGCTCCGTGATTCGCAACGAGGACGACGAGCGCTTCCACGTCGAGGGCAGCGGCCACGGCGCGACGCTGTTGCTGCGCGGCTCGACCCAGCACGTCGTCGACGAACTCGAACGCGGGATCAACGACGCGCTGGACGTCGTCGCCTCGACTGTCGCCGACGGTCGCGTGCTCGCGGGCGGCGGCGCCGTCGAGGTGGAACTGGCCCGCCGCGTGCGCGACTATGCCGACTCCGTCAGCGGCCGCGAGCAGCTCGCGGTCGAGGCCTTCGCCGACTCGCTGGAACTCGTCCCGCGAGTGCTCTCGGAAAACGCCGGGCTGGACTCCATCGACGCGCTGGTCGACCTGCGCGCGGCCCACGAGGACGGCGACGAACACGCGGGCATCGACGTCTACACCGGCGACGTGGTCGACACGTTCGGGGCCGGCGTCGTCGAACCCGCCCACGCCAAGGAACAGGCCGTCTCCTCCGCCACGGAGGCCGCCAACCTCGTCATGAAGATCGACGACATCATCGCGGCCGGCGACCTCTCGACGGCCGGCGACGGGGAGGAAGGCGGCGCCCCCGGCGGTGGCATGGGCGGCGGCATGGGTGGCGGCATGGGTGGCATGGGTGGCGGCGGCATGGGCGGCATGATGTAAGCCCGGTTCCGCCGACGCACCCCCCACTGCCGACCGCTTGCGCTATTGCCCGCCGACCGCGCGCTGGTTGCCGTGTTCTCACGCCGTTCTGACGCCCCACTAACCGACCGTACGAACTCGTCGGTGTCGAGGCCGAGGAGGGGCCAGGAGAGGCCGGGCCGGGCCCGGCCGGACTACCAGGGTTTGTCCTTGAACCTGAGGACGTAGGCGATGGCGTTGGTCAGGACGTGCAGCAGGGGCGTCGTGACGAGAACTACCGCGAGAACGGGGAGGGTGAAGGTGTCCGCCACCCAGCCGAAATCGAGCAGGGTCGCCAGCACGAGCGCGCCGACGACGAAGTCGAGCTGGTCGACGCCGGGGAACGGCGCGCCCCGCTCGCGGCCGGTCCGGCGTTTCAGGAAGGAGGCGCCGATGTCGCCACACATCGCGCCGAGCGACAGGCCGAGCGCCGCGATGACGGGGAAGGTGGGGGGCGTGACGCCGAAGGCGGTCCCGGCGGCGTCGGCGACGGCGTTGAGCCCGAGCGCCAGCGCGACGCCGGCGAGCGTGCCGGCGGCGGTGCCCCGCCAGGTCTTCCCGTCGCCGAGGACGCGCCGGCCGCCCCAGGTGCGCCCGCCGTCGATGGGTCGGCCCCCGCCCGTGAGGACGGCGACGTTGTTCGGGACGTATGCCGGCAGCATCGCCCACAGCGCCGTGCCGACGACCGCGACCGGGTCCATACCCGGCCTCTGACCCCCGCGGCTCTTAATCGCCCGGGATCCGGACCGTCCGGCCCGTGACGACCGACCGACTGCGGCGCGATTCGACGGTATGTATTTATTTCTCGCGGCAGTGCTTTCGGACGTGATACCGCCCATCGCGACCCGGTTCGTCGCGGGCGAGACGGTGCCCGAGGCGCTGGAACACGTCCGGGAGAGAAACGACGAGGGCGTCGGTGTCATCCTCAACCTGCTGGGCGAACACTACGCGGACCGCGAGGGAGCCGATGCCGACGTCGCCGCCTACTGTGACCTCCTCGCGGACCTCTCGGGCACGAACCTGCGGGCCCGCCTGTCGGTCAAACCCACCCAGCTGGGGCTGGACGTGAGCGAGGCGGTCTTCCGGGAGAACCTCGCGCGGGTGGTCGAGCACGCCGCCGCCCACGACCGGTTCGTCTGGCTCGACATGGAGGACCACACGACGACGGACGCGACGCTTTCCGCCTACGCCCACCACGCCCGCGAGCACGGCAACGTCGGCGTTTGCGTGCAGGCCAACCTCAGGCGGACCCGCGGGGACCTCGAACGGCTGGCGGGCCTGCCGGGGAAGGTCCGGCTGGTCAAGGGTGCCTACGACCCCCCGACGGAAATCGCCTACCAGGGGAAAGAGCGGGTCGACGGGGAGTACCGCGACCTGCTGGCGTACGCGTTCGAGGCGTTCGAGGACGGGATCGCGGTCGGGAGCCACGACCCCGCGATGATAGCCGAGGCCGCGCGGTTGCACGACGAACACGGGACGCCCTACGAGATACAGATGCTGATGGGTGTCCGCGAGGACGCGCAGGTCGAACTCGCCGGGCGGCGGGCGGTCTGGCAGTACGCCCCCTACGGCGAGAAGTGGCTCTCCTACTTCTACCGGCGCGTCGTGGAACGGACGGAGAACGCGACGTTCGCGCTCAGGGCCGTGGTCGGCGGGTGAGCGCGGGTTGGGCCCCCTTCGACCCGGGGGCGCCCGACCGACGGCGCCGGCGGGGCGCGAGAGGCGGCGGAAGGAACACGCTCTTTAGTCCCGCGGTGACAGGTAGAGGTAGATGAGTTCGGCCACGTGGAAGCGGGACTTCGCGAGCGGGTTGATCATTCTGGTGCCGTTGCTGGTGACGGCCTACATCATTCTCTGGCTCTACTCGGCGCTGGCGGGCGTTCCGCTCCCGGTCGAGAACGTGACGGTGACGGTCGGGGCCGTGAGCTACGACCTCGGGACGCCGATCCGGGTGCTCCTGACGCTCGTCATCTTCGTGTTGCTGGTGTTCTCGCTGGGTTACCTGATGCGGACGACCTTCGGCGACGTCATCGAGGGGACGCTCGACGACGTGATGAACCAGATCCCGGGCCTGCGGGTGGTGTACAACGCCTCGAAGATGGCCGTCGAGACGGTCGTCTCGGGGACGGACGACCTCCAGGCCCCGGTCAAACTCGAAACCTGGGAGGGCCTCCGGATGACGGCGTTCAAGACGGGCAAGCGCACCGAGGACGGCCGGGACGTGCTCTTCCTGCCGACCGCACCCAACATCACGACGGGGTTCGTCGTCGAGGTCGACCCCGACGCATACGAGGAGACCGACGAACGCGTCGAGGACGCCCTGACGCGGGTGCTGAGCGCCGGCTTCGGCGAGACCAACACCACCGACATCGCGGCCGTCGTCGACGACGAAGCGGAGACCGACGGGGCCGGGGAATAGCGGCTTTCGGGCCGGGCCCCGCGGCCGCCGGCGTTCAACTGATATGAGCGGCGATGTCGGCCTCGGTGATGATCCCGACCGTCTCGCCGGCCTCGACGACGAGGACGGCGTCGTTGTGGTTGAGGTAGTCGTTGATCTCGTCGATGGTGGCGTCGGGCTCGACGACGGCGTGGGACTCGTGTTTCACCTCGTCGACGGGCAGGTGGCCGACGTTTTCGGCCTCGGCCGACTCGGAGCGCTGCCGGATGTCGGAGTGACCGATCAGGCCGTGGGGCGTCCCGTCGCGGATCACCGGGACCTGGGAGAACCCGCGCTCGTCCATCAGCTCCTGGGCCGCCCGGACGGAGTCGTCGGGTTCGACGCTGGCGACCGGCGAGTTCATCAGGTCCTCTGCGCGCAAGATGCCGCCCTCGGCCTCCTCCAGGGCGTTGACGATCCGCCGCAGCGTCGAGAGCCGCGGGTCGACGTCCCCGCCCTCGATGCGGGCGATCAGCGGCTGGGAGACGTCGGCCCGCTCGGCCAGGTCGCTCTGGGTCAGCCCCAGTTCGTTCCGGCGCTCCCGCAGGTCCGCCGGCGTCGGCAGTTCCATGTCCCGGAATAACCACAGGTAATATAAAAATCCACCGGCGAGGGAACACGGCGTACTCGGCGCGAGGGTGCCCGCCGGTGATACGGTCGGTCATACCGATTTACCGGTATTTCGCCGACCGTATGAGACAGTATTTCCGGCTGGAGCCCCATCTCCGGGTATGAGCGACGCAGACGCGACCGACGAGCGCGCGGAGGCCGTCCCGACGACGGACGAGGAGTGGCATGAGCGACTCACAGAGGAGGAGTACCGGATCCTCCGCGAGCGGGGCACGGAACCGAAGTTCAGCGGCGAGTATATCGACGTCGACGAGGACGGCGAGTTCGCCTGCGCGGGCTGTGGGACGGCGCTTTTCGCGACCGACCAGCAGTTCGAGTCCGGCCACGGCTGGCCGAGTTTCTTCGACGTGGTCGAGGAGGGCAACGTCGAGACGCGCCTGGACACGAGCCACGGGATGCGCCGCACCGAAGTCGTCTGTGCGACCTGTGGCGGCCACCTCGGCCACGTCTTCGACGACGGCCCCGAACCGACCGGCAAGCGCTACTGTATCAACTCGGCGGCGCTCGATTTCGACCCCGAGGAGTGATACGGTCGGTTGTTGAAACGCGGGCCGGCGGCGCTTGTGACCACGTGTGTTCCTATGCGTACGTGCTGTCGACGTATTCGAGGATGCGGTCGGACTCGGCCATCGTGACTCCAGTCTCGTCGTCGACGATGACGGGGACGCCCCGCTGGCCGGACACCCGTTTTACCTCGTTGCGCTCGGAGTGCATCGCCTCGACCCACTCGGTGTCGTAGTCGAGACCGACCTCGTCGAGGCGGTCGGCCACCTTCTCGCAGTACGGACAGCCGTCGAGCTGGTACAGCGTGATCGCCATACCCGCGATTGGGCGCGCCGCTCCAAGTGTGTTGTGGCCCCGGCGAAGGGGACGCGACGAGCGAGAGCGGCGAGGTCCGGGCGGTCGACCGGGCTACTCGTCGACGAGGCCGTCCTCCTCGACGCGCATGACCGCCTCGCCGTCGGGGAGGTTCGGCGCGTCGACGAGTTTCACGATGCGCTTGTCGCCCTTGGATTTGCGCAGGTAGATCCGGAACGTGGAGGTGTGCCCGAGGATGTTGCCGCCGATGGGCTGGGTGGGGTCCCCGAAAAAGGAGTCGGGGTTGGCGGCGACCTGGTTGGTGACGACGACGGCCGTGTTGTGGAGGTCGCCGACCCGCATCAGGTCGTGGAGGTGTTTGTTGAGCTTCTGCTGGCGCTCGGCGAGTTCACCGCGGCCGACGTACTCGGCGCGGAAGTGCGCGGTCAGCGAGTCGACACAGAGCAGGCGGATGGGGAACTCCTCGTCCCCGCTTTCGCTGGCGATCTCCTGGGCCTGTTCGGCCAACAGGATCTGGTGGTTGGAGTTGAACGCCTTCGCGACGTGGATGTTGTCGAGCAACACCTCGATGAACTCCTCCATGAGGTCCTCGTCGCCGGCGTCGGCCTCGCCTTCCTCGGCCACGCCGTGGAGCACCATCGTGTCCTCCAGCACCTCGTCGTCGTGGCCCCGGACCATCTGGGCGATCCGCTCGGGCCGGAACGTGTCCTCGCTGTCGATGAACATCGCGCTCCCCTCGAGGCCGCCGTGCTCGCTGGGGAGCTGGACGTTGACCGCCAACTGGTGGGTGACCTGCGACTTGCCGGCGCCGAACTCGCCGTACACCTCGGTGATCGACTGGGTCTCGACGCCCCCGCCCAGGAGGTCGTCGACCTCGCTCACGCCCCAGGTGAGCTTGCCGATCTGCTCGCGTCGCTCCAGCACCTGCGCGCCGGACTCGAACCCGCCGATGTCGGCGGCGTCGCGCGCAGCGTTGATGATGTCCGCCGCCGACGACTCGCCGATGTCGGCGGTGTTCGAGAGTTCGCCCGGTGACGCGACGGCGATGCCCTGGTAGCCGTCGAACCCGTTTTCCCTGAGCTTCTCCGCGGTCGCCGGGCCCACGCCCGGCAGGTCTTCGAGGTCTTCTGTCGCCATACCACGGCGTTGTGCCCCCCGTTACATAAACCCTCGTTAACACCGCAGTGAAAGTGAAACCGCGAGGTGAAAGCCGGACCCGACGCGTTCGCGTCCGAACCCTGAAAGGCGATGGAGCGTCCGGCGGTCCCGGCGCTGGTCGACGGCTTCCTCGACCGGCATCTCGGCCGAGGCGGGCGGAAACAGGGCGTCAGCGGCGCAACACGCTCCCGGTCGTCACTCCCACGGGTGGCCGCCGGGTCGGTCGGGCCAGAGGGGGTACCAGTACTCCTTGTTCGATTCGACCGAGAGTTCGCCGTCGAGGACGCTCTGGAGTTTGAACTCCGCGTCGCTGGCGCGCTCGTGGTCGCCCCTCGGTGCGAAGGGGTAGTAAGCGCCCCGGCGGAACGAGTAGATCCAGTAGGCGCGCTGGTCGCTCCGTTCGAAGCCGAAGACCGCAGCCAGGAGCCGCGACCCGTAGCCCCGTTCGATGAACTCGTCGGCGGCGAAGTGAATGCTCGTCACCAGGTCCTCGGGGTCCTCGTCCGCCAGAACGACCCACTCGTAGCCGTGGTCGTCCTCGGTGAACCGGGCCCGGGTACCGGTCTCGACCTCCCCCGCTTCGAGGATCGCCTCGACGTTTTCGACCGTCTCCTCGAAGTCCGTGCTGTCCACCCCCGAGAAACAGAGCGCGGCCGTCTCCGCCGGGTCGTAGCCCAGGTCGGCCTCCATCGTCAGGTAAGCGGTGCTCATCCCGAACAGGTCCTCCGGGTCGGCGTCCCGGGCCGCGTCGGCCTCCGCTTTCAGCCCCAGCGCCGACTTCAACCCGTCGAGCAGTCCCATACCCGACCCGTGGGACGGACGGGAAAAGACGCTTTCCTCTCCCCCGGACGGCGGGACCAGCCCCGGTCACAGCACCGTCCGCTCGGTCTCGACGACCTGCAGGTCCTCGTCGGAGACCGGGTCGACCGGGTCGCGGCCGGTGAGCGTCCCCGCGACGATGGTGTGATGGACCGGATGGCCCGGTTGCTGGAGATTATACGGTCGGTTGTGCCGATTGACCGGTAGTTCGCCGACCGGTTCGACGAAATCCGGAACTGATTTCCAACCGGCCGTATGAGTCGTTTTCTCGCGTGCGTCAGACGTGTCGTAGACCTTATATCCTCGGACTACGCCTGATCGATGATGGCAGCCAGGTGGCGGTATCGAGTCACGAGCGTCGCGGGAACCGCGGTGCTCGCGGCGGTCGCAGTGTGGATCGCCAACCTGACCGCGGTACAGGAGGCGTTCAGCCTCGTCCCCTACTTCGGGCGGCCGGCGCCGGCGGTACTCTCGAACGGCGAACTGAGCGGCGCCGTCTCAACGACGCTCGCCGTCTCGCTGGCCGCGATGTGGCCGGTGTTCAAGCCGCGGCCGCGGCGGATCCTCGACACGATCCTGCTCGCGCAGAAGCGTGTCCTGCTGGCGATGGTCGCGCTCGCCGCGCTGGGCTACTACAACTACAGTTTCCGGCTACCCCGGTCGACGCTGATGATCACGACGGCCGTCCTGCTGGTCGTCCTCCCGGCGTGGATGGTCTCCATCAGGCGACGCCCGAGCACCCGGTCGCGGGCGGTCATCGTCGGTGACGACCCCGAGGCGGTGGCGGCCATCCTTGACTCGACGGATGTCCCGATCCTGGGGTACGTCTCGCCGCCCTCCTCGTACGCGACGGACGAACGCTACGAGATGAGGGCGCCCGAGATGACCGACGGCGGTACGGCGGTGAGTCGACTCGACGAGCTCCCGAATCTCGGGGGACTCTCGCGCCTCGACGAGGTGTTCGTCCAGCACGACGTCGACACCGCCCTGCTCGCGTTCACCGAGACCGACCGCGAGGATTTCTTCGGGACGCTCGCGGAGTGCTACGAGCACGGCGTCACCGCCCAGGTCCACCGCGACCACGCCGACAGCGTCCTGACAGAGGGGATCGGCGGCGGCGACATCGTCGAGATCGACCTCGAACCGTGGGACTGGCAGGACCACGTGGCCAAACGCGCCTTCGACGTCGCCTTCTCGGTGTCGGCGCTGCTCGCCCTGTCGCCGGTCGTGCTGGCGATCGCCCTTGCGGTGAAACTCGATAGCCCGGGGTCCCTCCTGTACGCACAGGAGCGTACGGCGGAGTTCGGGGGGACGTTCACCGTCTACAAGTTCCGGAGCATGGTGACCGACGCCGAGGACGGGACGGGCGCGAAACTCAGCGAGGAGGACCGCGGCGGTGTCGACCCGCGCGTGACCCGCGTCGGCTGGTTCCTC
>PXRS01000073.1 GCA_003023785.1 Halobacteriales archaeon QS_5_68_33
TGCAAATCCGGCACTCGAAGTGTGCCCACGCTCCGATTAGCCGCCCGCAGTTCTCACAGTCACCGGTCGGCTCGTGGTTCGGACAACACTCAAGACGCCCCGCGACCGGCCCCGAACAGGTCGGACAGAGCCCGTTGAAGAGAGTCCGCGCGCGTCGCACTGACGCGGCCATGCTCGCAGCGTGCAGTTCCTCGGGTGCTCTGTCATCCACCCCCGCCGGTTCGAAATAGTTCCCGAGCAGCACGCTTTCGATATCTGCTTTTCCGGGCGCTACTCCCTCACACTCGGTACAGGTGAGAAACATGACACCCTCTCGGTATGCGATCTCCGTCGGAGCACCACACAACGGACACGGCTGGTCGATACTGGTCGGTTCAAGCGTAGCGTCTTTCACTCCTGTTCCCGCGATGATCGTCCGGACCAGTTTCAGCCCGGGAATCGTGAGTTCGTAACCCCCGCGTTCGGTGTGCTGAGTGATGAACTGCCCTTCGAGTTGTTCGAGGTGATAGCTGAACGTCCCACGGTCATCGCAATCGACTCGCTCGAAGAGTCGGGAGAACGGCACGGTGTTGTCCGCTGCAAGCGGGACCTGCTTCTCCCAAATCGCCAGCAGGATGTTCAGAAATCGCCAGCAGGATGTTCAGCCGCGTCTCGTTCCCGAGGAGCCCGAAGACCTCGGATATGTGTTCGCCGGAGGGCCCAGTCTTGGTCTTTCGATCGGACCTGATTCGGCTCGTGTCAGACATGGCGTCTCACCCCGCGGTCACGTCGCCGGCTGCCGCGACGTGGTCAGTCGGACGGTTCCACGTTCGGAGCGTGTATCCCAGCGCCAGCATGGACAGGGCCAGTCCCCCACCGATGAACATCCCATCGAGGGCGGATACGCCGGTGAGGGCCGAGTCGACGACCAAAGCAGTAGTGAGGCCCCCCGGGGCCAGTACGAGGAGCCCAACGGTCCACGAACTATCGACACGCAGGGTGGCGACGCCGAACAGGACGTACGTGAGGATCGTCGAGGCGAGCACGACGAGGAAGAAAGGCTCCGGGAGCGCGTCGCCGAGTGAGGAGACGATCCCGACGAGTTCGAAGAACCGCGTGACGGTCATCACGAACCAGCTCAGGAGCCCCACTGCACCTGCGGCGGCAGCGGCCCATGCCAGCCTGCGCGTCCCGTTGGCAAGCACGGGATAGAGTCCGAGTAATCCGACGAGCGCGACGAAATGACCAGTGGTAACGAAAGCGTCCGGGGGTGTGGGGATATCAGTGAATGCGTGAACAGCGGACATCGCTGTATGGCCGACCAACAGACCTCCGCCGACCAGAAAGAGGGTCGGACTCCATTGTTGAAGCGAGTCCCACCGCGATGTGTGGACGCGACTCATACGCCACGTACGAAAAGCAGTCATAAATGAGCAGGGGGAAGATTACGATTCCGTACTGTCAGATTCGCGCGTTCTGTTCAGCAGAGTTTCTAAGACGTAGCACCGACAGAGGGGTTCAACAAGGCTTCTACCATAGATGCTACACGGACTGGATCGCCCCGCACCCCTCTCGGGGGACGGACGACGCTACCCGTCGATCGGGTCCAGCCCGCTGAGGTCTGCGCGGAAGACCCCCCCGTCGCGAACGACGTTTGACGTTCTTCTAAAGGGAAACTGAAATCTAGTGAACGACGTCAGCTATCGGTTATCTCTGGTAAATTAATTAGATTGATCCGCCGTCGCGGCGGATCCGGATCGTCCGTCGGGCGCAAGATCAGATCGACTAGAGTCTGGTTTCATCAAAATCTCCGTATACTGCACCGCTCAGGACGAGGAATGCAGAAATCGGAGATGGATCGCGTCAGTATTTCATCTGTTCGAGCGTCACCGAAAACCCCCAACTGAATGTTCCTACTGGTTCTGAATCCTCAGTGATTTCTATCTCGGGTTCTTCCCACCGGTACGTCCCGGGTTCGAGATAGCCGTCGATCCGATAATCGTCCCACACTAGATACTCGTTCTGGAGTTCTTCGTCGGAAGCGTACGTCCACGTCCCACATCTAAAATCACCGAAAACGCGGTTCCGATCGGTCGGGAAGTCAGCGACCCATCTGTTTCCGTCTCGCTCCGTCAGCCCCTGCTCTGGGGGCGTCCGACCAGAAGGATGTAACCAGAGTCCCGGCGGGTCGCTCCCGGCCTTGTGACGGTCCAAGAGGTCACACTCGGGGTTCTAGATCGAGATCGCACGTCTTGGACCCTCGCTGGTTACCGTGATCTGCAGAGGATTGAGGTAACACGCAATGGCTCCATCTACTAGTGTTTGTCAGGACCGACGTGCTGTATACAAATATCTTTAGATTAGGATATTTTTCGATCTACCTCGTCACCACCAGTTCTTCCGTCCGGGATGAGACTCATACTCATTAAGAAATCTTGAGATTAACTCTTCGCTCCCCTTTTCGTACAGTTCATCAGTGTGAACCAGTTCAACGTCATAGCTATCGATCTTATCAGCTTTCTCTGTAACTGGTCCACCAAATTTCGCTGTCGTCACGATCATTAGTCGATTCGGATCGTACTCCGGAGCAATCTCAACGAGTTTCTCCAGCGGAGTTGCATCCACTGTAGAATACTTTCCGCTCTTCTGCTTCACTTCTACGAGTGTATCAACATCACTTGAATAACTGGAAGAACCCGAACTCACCTCGTATACAATTACGTCAACACCACCATCCCCAGATCGCGGTGTAACTTCAGTGTCTTTCCCGGTCTGCTGGATTAACTCTGCTACGACTTCCTCGAAGGCATACGGTGCTAATCCAGTACACCAACGGGTGAATTCCTCCGCGGATGTGATGTCGTCTGTTTCCATTATTGGTCACGTGTTATATGAATATCATAGCATCACAAAGAGATGATTGCGTTTTTGAAACTGATGGGGATAAAATATCAATCTAAATATAGCCTTTTCACTCCGTATATTCCACATAAACTACTAATATAACCCAAATTTAGTAAAAGTCACAACAATACCCACGCGCGCATACTGTGCAGGTGATTCATCTCCGGGGGTCCTGAAATCAGTCACCTTGTAAACTGTTCTGCGACACCCTTAGACACCCTTAGTTTCGACGAACGTCCGCGCGCCGCAGGCGCGCGGTTCACCGCCGGAGGGGGCGAAGTCCCCGGAGGCGGCTTTTTCACCCATGTTTTTGGCCGGGGGGTTCCCGCAGCGGCGCGTAGCGCCGCGAGGAAACCCCCCGGCGAAAAAGATGGTCCGGAACGCTTGTAACGGGTCAGAACCCAGTTCCGCATATGGGACTGTTCCGCTCGGGCGAGGTGGTCGGCATCGCCGAGGCCGCGCTCGAGTTCGCTCTGGAGGCTTCGGAGGACGCCCACCCCGACGAGTACATGGGCTTCCTGCGCGGCGAGGACGCCCGCAAACTCGGCTACGACTTCGAGGGGACCGTCCTCACGGACGTGCTGGTCATCCCGGGGACGGAGTCCGACCCGATGAGCGCAACCGTGAAGACGAACATGATCCCCAACGACCGGACCGCCGCGGGGTCGGTCCACTCCCACCCCAACGGCGTCCTGCGACCGAGCGACGCCGACCTCCAGACGTTCGGCCGCGGGACGGTCCACATCATCGTCGGCGCGCCCTACGGGTGGAACGACTGGCGGGCCTTCGACAGGGAGGGCAACCCCATCGAACTCGACGTGCTGGACGTCGAACTCCCGGAGGACGAGTTCTTCGATTTCACCCAGGAGGACATCGACCGGGAACTCATGGAGGAGGGCATCGACCGCCGCGAGGACCCCGCCGACCGCGGCGGATGGGGCGACAGCGACGAGGAGGCTCGCGCTGACGGCGACGACGAGGACGACGGCGGGTGGGGGTGGCGATGAGCGACGACGCTGCCGGGGGCAGGAACGACGGGTCGGGTGGCGACCCGGCGCGGGCGACCGGCCCGGTCGACGGCAACAGCGTCGTCGTCGCCCAGGGGACGTTCGACCTCCTGCATCCGGGACACCGCCACTATCTGCGGGACGCCGCGGCGATGGGCGACTACCTGGTCGTCATCGTCGCCCGCTCGGAGAACGTCACGCACAAGGCCACGCCCGTGGTGTCAGGGCCACAGCGCCGGGAGATGGTCGCCGGCCTCGACCCCGTCGACGAGGCGCGACTGGGCCACCCCGAGGACATCTTCGTCCCCATCGAGGAACTCGACCCCGAGGTCATCGCGCTCGGGTTCGACCAGCACCACGACGAGGAGGGGATCCGCAACGCCCTGGCCGAGCGCGACATCGACTGTACCGTCCGGCGGGCCTCCGCGTACGACCCCGACTACGAGGACGCGCTGCTCTCGACCGGCGACATCGTCGACCGGATCCTCGACAAGCGGGGCTGATACGGTCGGTTGTCACGATTTACCGGTATTTCGCCGACCGATTCGACGAAAGCCGGAAACCACTTCCAACCGACCGTACGAGTTCTCCCCGGCCCACGCCGTCTTTCCTCGCTCTGCCGCGTTTCCACCGTCGCGCAACCGCCCGCGGAGTCCCGCGAGGCGTTCGACCGTGGACTTCGCGGCGTCGACGCTGGCGTTGCTCCCGCTCGCTCCCTGCCGGCAGGCCTCGCCCGTCCACTCGCGATTCCCGCGGTCGCGACCGCGCATCGACCCGCCTTCCGTACCGGCGCAGAACGTAACCGAAACGTTCTGACGACCGCTCGGTCAGAGCAGGTCGTTCTCGGCGAGGCGCTCGACACCCTCGCGGAGGCGGGCCTCGTCGTTGGCGTAGGCCAGTCGGACGTAGCCGGGCGTGCCGAACGCGCTCCCCGGAACGGTGGCGACGTGGGCTTCCTCGACGGCCGTTTCGGCCCACGCCACGTCGTCATTACCGACGGGAAGCATGATGTAGAACGCGCCCTCCGGCGTGGCGACGTCCTTGCCGTGGTCGTGGAAGAACTCGACGAGAGTGTCCCGGCGGGACTCGAAGGCGGCGCGCATCTCCTCGATGGCCTCGTCGGTGTTCTCCAGTGCCTCGACGCCGGCGTGCTGGACGAAGTTGACGGCACAGGTCACCGAGTGGCCGTGGATCTTGCCCGCCTGCTCGACCAGTTCTTCGGGCGCGGCGTAGTAGCCCAGACGCCACCCGGTCATCGCGTAGGCCTTCGAGAAGCCGTTGAGCGTGACCGTCCGGTCCGCCATCCCGTCGACCGACCCCAGGCTCGTCGCCTCGATGCCGTCGTAGGTGATCTCCTTGTAGATCTCGTCGGAGACCACGGTGATGTCGTGCTCGACGGCCAGGTCACGGACGCCCTCGAGGGCCGCGTCGGAGTAGACCATCCCGTGGGGGTTGCCCGGGGAGTTGACGACGAGCAGGTCCGTCTCGTCCGAGACCGCGTCGGCGAGGTCGTCCAGCGCGGGTTCGAGCGCGAAGTCGTAGCCCGTGGTGTCGACGCGGGTGAGGTCGGCACCGGCGACTTTCGCCAGTGCCTCGTAGGAGACCCACGCCGGGTCGATCAGCGCGACCTCGTCGCCCCCCTCGACCAGCGCCTGGAAGACCTCGAACAGGCCCTGCTTGCCGCCGGGCGTGACCATGACGTTCTCGGTGCCGTACTGTGTCAGGCCGTCGGCGTGAAGCTTGTCGACGATGGCCGACTTGAGCGCGGGGATGCCGCTGGAGGGAGTGTAGCCGGTGTGCCCGGCGTCGAGCGCCTCCGTGGCGGCGTCTTTGACGTTTTCGGGGGTGTCGAAGTCGACGATGTCGCCGATCGAGAGGTCGACCACGTCCGCCCCCTCGGCTTCGAGTCGGGAGGCCTTGTTGCTTATCGCGACTGTCGCGCTCGGTTCTATCCGTTCGACGCGTGCTGCGAAGTCCATTGTTGTGTCCTGTATCGGGTCGTCCGTCTCGGTCCGGTCGGCGGGTCAGCGCCCGGGGCCGGCGTCGGGTTCCGGCAGTTCCCCTGCGAGGTCGACGGCGCTCTCGACGGCGAGCGCGCCGTACTCGACTCGCTCGCGCGCCTCGGCCGCGCTCATGTCGGGGCCGATGACCCCGAAGGTCACCGGGGTATCCCGGTCGAGGCTGACGTCGGTCAGCCCCTGTGCGGCGGCGTCGGCGATGACCTGGTCGTGGTCGGTGTCGCCGGTGACGATGGCGCCGAGCACGGTGACGGCGTCGACGTCGTCCCGGCGGGCCAGGCGGTCGGCGGCCAGCGGCGTGTCGTAGGTGCCCGGCACCTCGACCGTGGCGACGAGTTCGGCGCCGCGCTCGTCGGCGGCCTCGCGGGCGTGTTCGGTCATCCCGTCGATGACCGTCCCGACCTTGTCGAACTGCGCGACCACCAGACCGAGCCGTACCATGTCCGGAGGTTGCCAGCCCGCGTAAAAGAACTACCGAAGGTGGGTCGACGGCGGACCGACACCAGAGGAGACAGTGCGGCGACGATCGTTCACGCTGTGACTCTAGCGGTGATTGTACAGACCAGAAGGGTTCTAAGGGACCCGGTCACACGCCACGGCAATGGCGACAGTCGACGCCGGGTGGCTCCGGGCCCGGGCCACCGCCCTCCTCGAACGGTTCGGCCTCGCCCCCGTCCACGTCGTCGTCCTCGATATCACCGTCCTCGCCGTGGTCGCCCGTCTCTACGACCTCGGCGCCCGGGTCGCCCACTGGGACGAGGCCCGCGTCGTCTACTGGACGACCCGCTACATCGAGACCGGAAACGTCGAGTACCGCCCCATTATCCACGGCCCCTTCCATCACCACGTCAACCGTGTCGTCTTCGACGTCCTCGGAACGTCCGATTTCAGCATGCGCCTCGTCGTTGCCGTCGTCGGTGGCCTCCTCCCGCTCGCCGCGCTTCTCTTCCGCGAACGCCTCTCGGACCTCGCGGTGGCCGCGCTCGCGGGCTTTCTCGCCTTCAACCCCGCGTTGCTCTACTACTCGCGGTTCATGCGCGGGGACCCGCTCGTCGCGGCGTTCTGTTTCGCCGCCTTCGCCACGTTCGTCGCCACCGTCGACACCGGCCGCCGCCGGTGGTTCCTCGGCGGCGTCGCTGCGTTCGCCCTGGCGCTCACGGTCAAGGAGAACGCCGTCCTCTACCCGGTCTGCTGGCTCGGCGCAGCGACCCTGGCCGTCGACCACGGCCTCCTCCACGACCGCGAGTACGACGGCGAGTGGCTCGTCCTGGCGGGCGGGTACGTCCGGCGTGCCGCCGGCCTCGTTCGGCGCCACCTCGCCGTCTTTGCCGTCGCCGCCGTCGAGTTCCTGGCGACGCTCGTGTTCTTCTACGCGCCACGCGCGGGGACGGCGGACGGGCCCGGCCTCTGGAAGGCCATAGAGGACCCGGGACTGGCCTCCGAGATACTGTGGCTCTCGACCGGCGGCGCCTGGGCCGACCTGTGGGGGTCGTGGATCCGCGGCGGCCACCAGAACCACTCCTATATCCCGTACATGGGCGACTTTCTCCGGACGATGGGCCACGGCGCGCTCGCGCTCTCGCTGCTCGCGCTCGTCGGGTTCGTCGCCGACCGCTACCGGCGCGGGGGACCGACGACCGTCGTCCAGGTGGGGTTCTACTGGGGCTTCTTTTCGGTGCTCGGCTACCCGCTGGTGACCGACATCAAGGCGCCGTGGGCGACTGTCAACGCCGTCGTCGCGCTGGCCATCCCCGCGGCCGTCGGGTTCGCCCGCCTGGTCCGCTGGGGGTCCGAGGCCGTCGCGGCGGCCGACCACACCACGCTCGCGTTCGCGGTCTTCGCGGTGGTGGTCGTCGTCGGGCAGGTCGCCGGCGCGAACCTCGGCGCCGTCTACGCCGATCCGCAGACCGACGGGAACCACCTCGTCCAGTACGCCCAGCCGGCGGGCGACATCCGCCCGGTGATGGACGTCTTCGACGAGGCCGGGGCCGCCCCGGGCGGCCCGGACGTCGTCTTCTACGGGGAGTACTTCGTCGACGGCGGCCCGCCGACGGTGCCGCGCAGACCCGGGTGTCTCAGGTGGTTTAACGCCCTCCCGCTGCCGTGGTATGTCGCGGAAAGCGACGTCGAGGTCGAGTGTGCAGTCGACGCTACCGCGCTCGATACGACCCTCGCGGCGGCCGGCTCGCCGCCGGCGGTCGTCGTCGCCCGCGAGTCGGTCGCGGCCAACGTCAGCGACTCCCTCCCGGGCTACGAACCCCACACGTACCTCCTCCGGGTCCGGGACACGCCGACGACGTTCTTCGTCCACGAGGACTACGCCGACCGGATGCCCAGCGGGCCCGACGAACTGCCCGCCGAGGGACCGACCCGCCGGACCGGGACGGAAGGACACGCTTATTCGGGGTCGCGGGCGATCCACGGCCGATGACGCTTTCGACACCGGGACCGACGCTGGGGGTCGTCGGCGGCGGGCAGCTCGGCCGGATGCTCGCCGAGGCGGCCGCGCCGCTGGGCGTCGAGGTCGTCGTCGCCGACCCGACGCCCGACGCCCCCGCCGCGCCCGTCGCCCGCGACCAGGTCGTCGGCGACTTCGACGACCCCGACGCGATCAGGGAACTCGCCGCACAGTCCGACTATCTCACCTTCGAGATCGAACTCGCCGACCCCGACCTGCTGGAATCGGTGGCCGAGGAGTTCGACGTGCCGGTCCATCCGGACCCGGACACGCTCCGGACCATCGAGGACAAACTCGTCCAGAAGCGCCGCCTCCGGGACGCGGGCGTCCCTGTCCCCCGGTTCCGGGCGGTCGACACTGTCGACGACGTCCGCGCCGCCGGCGACGAACTCGGATATCCGCTCATGCTCAAGGCGCGCACGGGCGGCTACGACGGCCGCGGGAACGTCCCCGTCGAGTCGCCGGACGAGGCCGCGGGCGCCCTCGACGCCGTCGGCGGCGACGCGATGGTCGAGGAGTTCGTCGACTACGAGCGCGAACTCGCGGTGATGGCCTGCCAGGGCAGCGCGGAGCATCGCTCCGCGGACCGTTCGAGCGGGCGGCGAGGCGGCGAAGCCGCCTCGAACGGGACGGCGAAGCCGTCCCGCGGCCCGCGAGAAGAAGGCGAGACCGATGCCTTCCCCGTCACCGAGACGATCCACCGCGAGGAGATCCTCCGCGAGACGGTGTCGCCGGCCCGCGCCGACGAGACCGTCCGCGAGCGCGCTCGCGAGGTAGCGCTGGACGTCCTCGACGCGCTGGAGGGGCGGGGCGTGTTCGGCGTCGAACTGTTCCAGGCTGGCGAGTCGCGAAGCGACTCGACACATTCGAGCGGGCGGGGGTCGCAAGACGCGGACGACGAGATACTGCTCAACGAGATCGCACCCCGCCCGCACAACTCCGGGCACTGGACCATCGAGGGGTGTCACACCTCGCAGTTCGAACAGCACGTCCGCGCGGTCACGGGGCGCCCGCTCGGGGACACCGGCCGGCGCGCGCCGACCGTCTCGACCAACATCCTCGGCGACGTCGAGGCGCGCCAGGACGCGACATTGCGGGGTGAAAAGGCAGTCTTCGAGCGCCCGCGGGCGCACCTCCACTGGTACGGCAAGCGGGAGGTCTACCGCCTGCGGAAGATGGGCCACGTCACGCTCGTCGGGGAGGAGGGCGCGGACCGTCCCTACCTGCTCGACAGCGTGCGGGAACTCCGCGACGGACTCACGTTCGAGGGCTGATCCCGTCGAGTTCGCGTCGGATTCCGGACGGGTCGGCGCGTCGTCCCCTCCGGCCGCCCCCTCGTGTTTGAAGCGGTCGGTGACGACGGCCATCGTCCACATGGTGATACTGTCGGACACACGGACGTGAACGTGCTACTGTCGGACACACGGACGTGAACGTGCGCGTCGACGGTCGGGGACGTGCGTCTCGAAGACCCCGAGACAGTCACCGAAACAGCCGTCGCTCGCGTCCGACAGCATGAAAGAGAGGTAAATCGTCTCACGAGCGACAACGCCCTCCGGGACGGGCCGAAACCGGTTGTACCGGCGTCCCGGCCCGAACCGCCCACGCTTACGTCGGCCCCGCCCGCAGTGGCGGGTATGACAGCCGACTCCGTCCAGTCGCTCATCGACCAGTTACACGAGGAGGCCGCGATGGACCGCCCGGACGAGGCGACACCCGACGCGGGCATCGTCATGGGTTCGGACTCGGACCTCCCGACGATGGCCGGCGGCAAGGGCAGGCGCCCCGGCGCATACGCCGCGCTCGCCGACGAACTGGGCTTCCGAGAGCAGACCGATTACGCCGACCCACCGGAGGCGCGGTTCACGTTCGAGACGTTCGTCGTCTCGGCCCACCGCACGCCCGAACTGATGTCCGCCTACGCCGAGACGGCCGCCGACCGCGGCATCGACGTGATCATCGCCGGCGCGGGCGGCAAATCCGCCGACCTGCCGAACATGACCGCCTCGATCGCCTACCCCCTTCCCGTGATCGGCGTGCCCGTCCAGGAGAAGTCCGTCGACTCCGTGGTCGGGATGCCCCAGGGCGCGCCGATCACCGCTGTCGACGCCGGCAAGTCGTTCAACGCCGCGCTCACCGCCGCACAGATCCTCGCGCGTCAACACCCCGAACTCGAAGAACGCCTCGTCGAATACCACCAGGGACTGCAGGAGGGCGTCGGCGAGGTCTCCCGTGATCTCCACGAACTCGGGACGCCCGGGTTCAAAGAGGAGTACTGGGAGGAGTAGCCCGCGCCGCGGACTTCGGCCGTCAGTCGACCGGTTCGCCCGACCCGGCGGGTTCGCTGGTCGGGGTCCACTCCCCGAGGTCGGTCCCGGCGGCGAGGTACTTCTCGAAGACATCCTCGCCCCAGCAGACGGCGCCGCGGTCGGTGGTCGTGATCTGCCCGCGGACGACGCCGCTGTCGTCGTAGCCGACGACCGTCATCCGGGTCTCGTCGCCGACGTCGGCCAGCAGGAGGCCGAAGGGCAACCCGTCGTAGACCGAGACCGTGGCGTCGGGCGCGTCGGCCAGGTCGGCGAACGGGAGGTCGGGGGCCGCGGCCATCTCGGCGGCCAGGGGCTCCTCGACGACGTAACGGAGTTCGAAGGTCTCGTCGCCGAAGACCCCGTCGAAGACGTGGTCCTTGATGCCGGTCTCGTGGTCGGCGGCCGCGAATCCGCGCACCGAGTCCGCCGCGGCGAAGTTGTCCAGCACCCGCTGGGCGATGGCCAGCGGTGTGGGTCCGTCGGCGTGTTCGACGACGGCGTCCTGTAACAGCGCCGGCGGGACCAGTTCGTCGCAGGGCAGGTGTTCGAGCAGGTCGCCTGCCGTCTCGATGGCGGCGGCGGCCTCGCAGGTCCGCTCGACGGTCTCTTTCAGGACATGTCCCTTCGTGGTCGCCGTCCAGGCGCCGTCGGCGGTGCGCGCGACCAGCCCGCGGTCCCGGAGCGCCTCGATGGCCCGGTCGACCGTCGACCGGGAGGCCTCCAGGTCGTCGATGAGGTCCCGCTTGTGACACGGGCCGGACGCGAGGAGAGTCAGATAGTCGTGGCGCCGTTGCCCGAGTTCGAGCAGGTCGGTCGCGGCG
>PXRS01000074.1 GCA_003023785.1 Halobacteriales archaeon QS_5_68_33
ACCCCGTTTACCCGCTGGCCGCGTTCGTCGGCCTCGCGCTGCTCGTCCTCGGGGACCGCGCGCCGCTGACGTGAGTGCTTGACCGTTCTGTACAGATGCTCACTTCTCAAATTCCCTCGACCAGACAGTGCCACCCACTCGGTTGAATTAGTCAACCGATGAACAATCTAACTAAAATACTCTGGGAATAAATTTGGGTTAAATCCCTCTCAATCCACTGGTCATATATACCAGCAGGTTACTCCACTCTGCGCTAACTCAGATCCGCTGCTTACGTCTCGCTCTCGAACGACCGCGTCAGGATGTCGAAGATGTCCACCGCTTTGAACTCTTGATAGCGTTCCTTGCCCGTTGTCTCCTGAAGCACATTCTCTTTTTCCAGCTCCGTAATCGCGTTCCGGGCCGTCTGATGAGACACGTCGAGCAGTTCCTTCACGTCGTTGGTCGTCACATAGGGATACTGGAAGAGGCGCATTGCGAGGCGGTCGGTCGCAGTCTTCTCGTGGCCGTACCGCGCTTCATACTCCTGGCGCAATCCGCGAAGTTCGTCGGTCCTCGCCACCGCGTCAGCGGCCTGCTGGCGGAGACCGTCAACGAAGAAGTGAAGCCACTGCTCCCAGGCACCGTCTTCGCTCACCGCCCGCAGTAGCTTGACGTACTCGATTTTGTGCTCGTTAAAGTACGCGCTCGGGTAGAGGTAGGGATCGCTCAGATACCCCTGCTGGATGAGTTGTAGCGTGATTAGCAGCCGACCGAGCCGACCGTTCCCGTCGCCGTAGGGGTGGATCGTCTCGAATTGGTAGTGGACGATTCCGAGGTCGACGAGGTCGTGGTAGGGGCCGCCCTGCTTGATATAGGTCACGAGGTTGTCCATGAGCCCGGGAATACGACTAGGGGCAGGCGGGATGAACGGTGCGCGATGGGGCTCAGGTGGCGGGATGTGTACCGGCTGTGACCGGAATCTGCCGGTTTCACCCCCCTCGTCGCGGACGCCCGCCATGATCGTCTGGTGGAAGTTATGGATTAACTCGACAGATATATCGCCGGCTTCGACGACGCGATCCGCCCCCTCTCTAACTGCTTCCTCGTAGTTCAACCCCTCGCGGAGATCCGTGGTCGTTTCACCACGGTCAATGTCCGAGAGGCGAAACAGGTCTTCGAGTTCGAGGTCCGCTCCTTCGATGAGGACCGACTCGACGGCCTCACGCCGCACTAAGGAGGTGTAGACGATAGGACTCGCGTCCGTCTCTTCGCTGATTCCCTCCAGTCGACCGAGCTGGTAAATCGCGTCCTGAAGCGTCTCGTGAAATCCCGGGCCAAGTTCGATCTCACGCGACGGCGGCAACTCTTCCGGAAGGTAGTACGACTGCTGTCCGAACGGGACGTATTTGCCCGGTGCCTGCTCGGGTAGCTCCTCGGTGGGCACTGTAGTTACTCACCCGAAAACACGCCTGACTCAAAATACCTTCCCCGAAATTAGAGTTAGACACTCGTATCGACACAGAGTTTATTAATTCGTGATCGCTGGCCGGGGCGCTAACTCAAATTTGGTTCCACTTCAGAGAAGTCGGCTCGTTTGCGTGTGACAATCACAGAGTTAGGCATTCGCAGAACGGTTCGCAAAATGGTCGGTTTTGGGACTGTCAAAAATGAATCGCCTGTTCTGTAAGAGTACTATACTAATCACCCGAACGGTCCACCTGTTACCGGAAGTCCCGGACGGTGAGGTCGAGGGTGTCGAGGCGGACGATGGGGGCGTGGGCGCGGTCGGGCTGGATGTTCATGCTGGCCTGGAACGCCGTCTGCTCCTGCCAGCACCCGGAGTTGATGGTCAGGACGCCGTGGTACTTCCCCCAGCCGAGCTTGTGGACGTGGCCGGCGTGGAAGACGTCGGGAACGTCCTCGATGACGAGGTGGTCCTCCTCCTCGGGGGCGAGCCGGGTCTTCCCGCCGAACTGTGGGGCGACGTGTCGTTTCCGGAGGAGCTGGTACATCGGCCTGTGGGGCTCGTCGTAGGTGGCCTTCTCGTCGGGCAACTCGGCGATCACCTCGTCGAGCGAGACGCCGTGGTACATCAGGACGTCGACGCCCTCGACGGTCACGGTGGCGGGGTTGGCCCCGATGCGGGCGTCGTGGGCGCTCATGATGTCCCGGAGTTCCTCGTCGAAGGCCGGCTGGGGTTCCGCGAGGCGGACCGCGTCGTGGTTGCCCGGGATCATGACGACCTCCATGTCCCCCGGGACCGACTTGAGGTGCTCGCTGAACCGCTCGTACTGCTCGTAGATGTCGACGATGTCCAGTTCCTCGTCCTGGTCGGGGTAGACGCCGACGCCCTCGACCATGTCCCCCGCGATCAGGAGATACTCGACGTGGTCGGCGGCGGGGGTGTGCAGCCAGTCGGCGAACCGCTCCCAGGCGTCGGCGGTGAACTCCTGGCTGCCGACGTGGACGTCGCTGACCAGCGCCGCCGCCACCTCCCTGTCGGCGGTCGAGGGGGAGTTCGTGCGGGGGATCTCGGGGAAGTGCATCGCGTCGACGAAGAGGATGTTGCCGTCGTCGGCGAGGTTGCCCTCGACCGCGATCACCTCGTCCAGGAGAAGTTCGTCGACGAGGCCCGCGAACTCCCGGTCTTTCATCACGAGACAGGGGAACGTGCCGGTCGTGTCCTCGAGTTCGACCAGCCAGTGGCCGCCGGCGGTCGAGCGGATGTCCGAGACCATCCCGACGAGGGCGGCCTCGCTGTTGCCCGCCATCGCGTCGAGCGCGCGGGTCGGTCGGTGGTTGACCCGCGACCGCAACAGTTTCGAGAGCTTCTCGTACCGGTCGCGGAACACCGCGACGAAGTCCTCGTACTCCCCGACGCCCGTGCTCGAAAACTCCTCGGGGAGTTCGACATCGCCGCCTCCGCGCTCCCCGCGGGCCGCCTGGTCGCCCTGTCCATCCGATGTCGAACCCGCCGTCGCGACGCTCGACCCGCCCTCAATCCCGCCCGCGACCCCCTTCGTTTCGACTGGAGAGTTGACCTCGCTGTCAGGCGATTTTCGCCCGTCCGTTCCACCTGAAACGGAGGGGTCTGTTCCGGGGTCCTCGGGAGGGGGTCCGTCGGGGTCGGGGGCGTCGGCGGGAACCCCGGAACCGGGGGTCCTGGAGCGGGTTTCGATGGCGGATGTGACGTGGTCGGCGGTGAGGACGACGGCCTCCTCGGGGACGGTTTCGAGTGTGCGTTCGAGGGCCGCCGCCGGGTCCGTGGCACCCGCGATGAGCGTGACCGCCTCGGGGTCGGCGTTGTACCCCCGTCGGGCGAGTTCGTTCGCGACGCGGACCGGCGTCTCCAGGGACACGGTCGTATCTCGGCGGCGGCCAGCAAAACGGTTGCGACACGCCGGCAGTCAGAACATTCAAACCGCGACTCCGCCAATGTATCGGCAATGAGCCCGCCCGACGACGGTGCTCTCCCGGACGGTGGCGACGACAGCCCTCGCGAAAGCGGGGATCCCGGCGGTCGGTCTCCGGAGGGCTCCGGCGGCGATATTGCCGACAACTCACCGGAGACGGGGGAGGCCGGTCGGGCGGGAACAGCCGACCGCGGGATGGTCGACGCGACCGGGGTCGAAACTCGAACCGAAACCGGGGGCGAAACCGAGGAACTGCGGGAGGTCCGCGACGTCACGAACGACGAGGAGGAGCAACTGGACTGGCGGACGTTCGCGTACGACATCGTCAACAGCGCGGTGGCGGTGTTGCTGGTCGGGGCGTTGCTGTTCGCGGTCAGCGGCGTGTGGCCTCCGATGGTCGCCATCGAGAGCCCGAGCATGACTCCGCAGATGCAGACCGGTGACCTCGTGTTCGTCATGGAGGAGACCCGCTTCCCCGGGGAGGGTGCCCACGAGGGGACGGGCGTCGTGACCGCGCGGGCCGGCGAGACCACCGACGCCGATCACCGGAAGTTCCAGCGACAGGGCGACGTCATCGTCTACGAACCCCGCGGGAACGGCGAGACGACACCGATCATCCACCGCGCGATGTTCTGGGTCAACGAGAGCGAGAACTGGTACGAGAAGGCCGACAAACAGGCCATCGGACGCTACGACGCCTGCGGCGGGACGCCCGGCGAGGCGCTGCCCAACTGTCCAGCCCCCCACGGCGGGTTCGTCACGAAAGGCGACGCCAACGCCCGCTACGACCAGGTCGACGACCTGAGCGGCCCGGTCAAACCCGCGTGGGTCGTCGGCACCGCCGAGGTCAGGGTCCCGCTTCTGGGCTGTATCCGACTGCGCTCCGAGCGCTGTCTGGCGGCCGCGGGCGCGACCGGTCTCGGCCCGGGCGGGCGCGGTCCGAGCGTCGCGGTGAACGGAACGGGCGTCTGAGGGCGTCAGTTGTCGCTGTCGAACCGCATCTGGACGAACGGCTGGGTATCCTCGATGTCCGAGAGCCGCGAGTCCGACATGATGACGGCCTCGGTTTCCTCGATGGGGACCGACATCGATATCTCCTTGGTACGGCCGTAGCGGCCCTTGCTGACGACGACGGCGTTGACGATGCCGAGCATGTCCAACTCGGAGATGAGGTCGGTCACCCGGCGCTGGGTGAGCATGTCGACGTCGATCTCCTCACAGAGGCGCTGGTAGACGTTGTAGACCTCGCCGGTGTTGATGTTGTTGACGCCGTTCGTTTCGAGCGTGACGATCGAAAAGAGGACGAGTTTCGACTGGGTCGGGAGCGTCCGCACGACTTCGATCACGCGGTCGAGTTCGATCTTTTCCTGGGCCTTGCGGACGTGGTTCTCGTCGACGACATCGGTCTGGTCGCGCTCGGCGAGTTCGCCCGCGGTCCGGAGGAGGTCCAGCGCCCGGCGGGCGTCGCCGTGTTCCTGGGCGGCGAACGCCGCACAGAGGGGGATGACGTCGTCGGTCAGCGCGCCGTCCTCGAAGGCAACGTCGGCGCGGTGGGTGAGGATGTCCCGAAGCTGGTTGGCGTCGTAAGGCGGAAAGACTATCTCCTCCTCGCCGAGGCTGGACTTGACCCGGGGGTCCAGGAAGTCGGTGAACTTCAGGTCGTTGCTGATGCCCATGATCGAAACCCGCGAGGAGGCGAGTTCGGAGTTCATCCGCGAGAGGTTGTAGAGGGTGTCGTCGCCGCTTTTCTCGACGAGTTTGTCGATCTCGTCGAGCATGATCACGACGACGCGCTCGTGGTAGTCGACGGCGTCGAAGAAACTGCTGTAGACGCGGTCGGTCGGCCACCCCGTCATCGGGACCTGCTCGAAGTCCGCTTTGTCCGCGCGCAGGCTCTCGATGCGCTCGGTGACGGCTTCGACGGAGGCGAACTCGGTGTCGGTCAGCGCCGTCCGGTCCTCGCGAGCGCGCTCGCGGAGGTCCGTGAGTTCCGCGAGGCGGTCGTCGATCACCTCGTGGTTCTTGTCGATGAACTTGTTGGCGAGCCGGGCGAGCACGCGGTACTGCGTGTCGGTCACCTCGCAGTTGATGTACTCGACCTCGCAGGGCACCTCGTACTTCTCGGAGGTCGACTCGAGTTCTTCGCTGACGAACTTCGCGCTGGCGGTCTTGCCGGTGCCGGTCTTCCCGTAGATGAGGATGTTCGACGGTGTGTCACCCCGGAGCGCGGTGACGAGGATCGTCGCCATGTTGTTGATCTGCTCCTCCCGGTGGGGGAGCTTTCGCGGGGTGTAGGAGGGGCGGAGGACTTCCTTGTTCTCGAAGATGGGCTCGCCCTCGAGGAGGTCGTCGAACAGCCCCCGGGAGGCCTCGTCGGAGCCATCGGCGCTCTCTATCTCCTCGAGGACGACGTCGTCCAGCAGCGACTCCCCGTCCCCGAGGTCACCGTCGGTGATATCCGTCGATACGCCGGGAACACTGTCGCCGGCGGTCCCCGATTCCGTTCCCGGACCCGGGGACGGGTCGGATGCTTCCTCGCCGTCGACGAACCGGTCCGAGTCGAGTGTCGCGTCCTGATCCGCGTCGTTCTCGTCAGTCATGCTCCGATTCGTACCCCTCCGTTTCGAGTGGAAAGCGAGCCGCGCACACGACGAGCGCGACTCAGGGCCCGGAATTCACCGCCGTCCACCATATCTGGCGAATCCCGGGCGTCCAGTTGAACCACAAGAACCCGTGGTTGTATAGATATTAAGTATTTCGGTCAGCGGCGGAAATTTCTCATCGGAAAAATATAAAAATAGCGATATTGGTGCCGGGAGCAGGGCGAGGATCGGAGGTTCCCGACGGAAGATACGGGCTCGAGCCGGTCGAGACTGAACCCCCCAACCCCTTCGTTTCGGGTGGAGTGCGGAACGAGAGGGGGTGGGGGGAGGGGTGGATTGCTGGCTAGACGGAGAAAGATTTAAGTCCTATACTCCCAAACTATATCCATACTGCGAAAAAACTGTTTTCTACGGGTTTGTTTTCTAGCACTAGAGATATGTGGAGGTATGGGCAGGCTAGAACGAGAAAAATGCCTGGGAGTCATTCTATACTGGATTTAGATTCTCAGCGGACATATGTCCATCGGCTGTTCGGGAGCACGGGTTCCCGGAACGTCTCTGCTTCCCGTTCCCACCCCACCGATTCCGCCCGTTCCAGTTGAAACAGAGGGGTGGGGGGTTCCGGCCGGGTCCCGCCGGGCATCCCCTCGAGCCGAGTGGAACCGACCCTGTCCGACCAGCCCCGTCCGACCGATTCCGCTCCGGAGGAGGACTGACGGTCCCCGCCCATATCATCACTATCCGTATACATTACCGGGAGCGACTCGGAATAGAGGGGTCTTGAACGCCTCAAACAGCCGAATCACGTCCTAATATATAGTTATTTTTATATATGTCTGACGTAGGCTTAAGTGAATCGGGACGGGAGTTCGGGGACAAGCGCCACACGGCGCGGAGGATAGGATGGGACTGCTCACGAACCTGAAAGACAGCATTTCACGGGCGGCATCGACGCTGTTCTCCGAAGAGGACCCCAAGCGTATCGGCATCTACGGTCCGCCGAACGCCGGGAAGACGACCCTCGCGAACCGGATCGCGAGGGATTGGACCGGCGACGCGGTCGGGCCGGAGAGTCACATTCCTCACGAGACGCGCCGCGCGCGGCGCAAGGAAAACGTCGAGATCGAACGCGACGGGAAGAAAGTGACCATCGACATCGTCGACACGCCCGGTGTCACGACGAAGGTCGACTACACCGAGTTCCTGGAACACGACATGGAGAAAGACGACGCGGTCCGCCGGTCGCGCGAGGCGACCGAGGGCGTCGCCGAGGCCATGCACTGGCTCCGGGAGGACGTCGACGGCGTCATCTACGTACTCGACGCCACGGAAGACCCGTTCACTCAGGTCAACACGATGCTCATCGGCATCATCGAGAGCCAGGAGCTTCCCGTGCTGATACTCGCGAACAAGATCGACCTGGAGGAGGCAAGCGTCAAGCGGATCCGCAACGCCTTCCCCCAGCACGAGACGACGCCGCTGTCGGCGCTGGAAGGTGACAACATGGACGAAGTGTACGACAGGATCGCGGAGTACTTCGGGTGATCGAGATGCCGGAAGCAAAACACCCGGACGACGGCGACGGCGTCCAGATCGACCTGATCAGCGCCGAGCGCATGGACGGCAAGACGACCATGGAGAAGATCCGAATGATCTTGGACGGCGTCCGCGACAACAACATCGTCATCCTCGAGGCCGGACTCACGCCCGACGAGGAATCCCGCCTGATCGAGGTGACGATGACCGAGATCAGCCCGGACGAGTTCAACGGCATCGAGATCGAGACGTACCCACAGTCCCAGGCCGACGACTCAAGCCTGCTGGGCCGGCTGATGGGCCGCGAGGAGACCAAGAAACTCACCGTGATCGGGCCGGCAAACCAGATCGAGACGCTCCACAAGGACGAGACCCTCATCAGCGCGCTGGTCTCGCGCAAGTAGGATGCCCCACCAGTGCACGAACTGCGGTCGGACGTTCGCCGACGGCTCCAAGGAGATGCTGTCGGGCTGTCCGGACTGTTCGGGCACGAAGTTCCAGTTTCGCCCCGAGGGGTTCGACGGCTCCGGGTCGGCGAGCGACGGCCCCGGTTCCGGCGGCACGTCCAGCCCGGGCGAGCCTTCCGACGCGTCCGGGGAACGGTCCGGTGACGCGGTCAGCCGCCGGGTCGGATCCGCCGCGGCGACCGTCCGTGACCTCGTCGGCGGGTCCGCGGGTTCCGACGCGACGTCAGCCCGTCGTCCGGCGGGGGAGTCGGCCGATGCACCACCCGAGGGCGAGTCGGGTCCGGGCAGCGCCGACCCGGAGGACGACATCATCGTCGCGGAGTGCGAACCGGTCGCGGAGGACGCCGCGCAGGCGGACGCTCGCGGCGGCCTCGCGACGACCGGGGACCTCCCCGACGACCCGGGCACCGACGCGACCGAGGAGGACGTCCCCGAACCGACCGCCGGTACCGACGACTCCCGGACTGCGGTGTCGGAACCCGACTCCGAGACGGCCGACCGGCCGGACCTGGCCGAACTCAGGCGGGAACTCAACGAGCAGTTCGAGAGCATCCGCGTCGTGGAACCGGGCCAGTACGAACTCAACCTGATGGAACTGTACGACCGCGAGGAGTATATCATCGCCCTCCAGGAGGACGGGCGCTACAGCATCCAGGTGCCCGAGGCCTGGCACGACGGCGACGACTGATACTGACTGTTGTGACTCGTTACCGCCGGGTATTCCTCAGACGCCAGTTCCGGGGCGTGAAACCGCCGCTATTGCGATGTGGTGCCGAAAACAAATGATCTCCGGATTTCGTCGGATCGGTCGGCGAAATACCGGCGAAGCGGTACAACCGACCGTATGACCGCCCGCCGCTCCACCGACTCGCTCGGTGTCTCCCACCGACTGCATCCCGCGTTCACCCGGGGGCGACGTTCCCGTGACCCGACAGCAGGCACAATCATTATAGTTTCTCGCGGCGATACGCCTCCCACGGTGGTTCACATGACACAGCGATCCGAGTCACACGTCGGCGAGTGGGCGTCCCTGCTCGGGGAACGCGTCGCCGAAGAATCGATCGAGTCCCGGGACAGCGACCAGTGGGGCGAACTCCCGGACGGTCCTCCGAGTCGGTAGTCAGGCTATCTTCTCGTACTGCTCGGAGAGTTTGTCGGCCGCCTCGTCGAGCTGCTCGCGCTCGTGGTCCGAGAGGTCCCACTCGACGACCTCCTCGGCGCCGCCGGACCCGAGCTTGACCGGGACGCCCAGGCCCACGCCCTCGAGTCCGTACTCGCCGTCGAGGACCATCGAACCGGGCAGCACTTCGCCCGTGTCCCGGAGGATGGCCTCGACCATGTGGGCGACGCCGGTCGCCGGCCCCCACTCGGTGGCGCCCTTGCGCTCGATGACGCTCATCGCCGACTCCTGTAAGTCCGAGAGGATCGCCGTCTTCTCGTCGTCGGAGAACTCGGGGTCGCGGCCGTCGACGCGCACCTTCGAGAAGACCGGGACCTGCGCGTCGCCGTGCTCGCCCAGGATCGTCGCTTCGACGTTGCCGACCTGCGTGTCGAACCGCTCGGAGAGGACGTACCGGAACCGCGCCGAATCGAGGCGGCCGCCGAAGCCGACCACCTTCTCGCGCGCGCGCTCGCCCGTCCCGTAGAGGTGCCGGTTGAGCAGGTCCACGGGGTTCGAGGTGGTTACCGTCACGAAGTCGTCGTTGTGCTCGGCGAGAGAGGAGCCGATGTCGTCGATGATGCCGGCGTTGTCGCTGGCCAGGTCCAGTCGGGACTGGCCGGGCTGGCGGGGGATCCCCGCCGTAATGACGACGACGTCCGAGCCCGCGGTGTCTTCGTACTCGCCCTGCCGGACCCTCGTGTTCGCGTCGTAGGCGACGCCGTGGTTCGCGTCGGCCGCCTGCCCGACGGTGACGTCCTCCTGGTCCGGTATGTCGACGTAGACGAGTTCGTCGACCACGTCGCGCAACGCGAGGTTGTACCCCGCTGCCGCCCCGACCGTGCCTGCCGCACCGATGATGCTGACCTTCGTCATACCACGTCAATCTCTCCCACGTTTCGGCGTAAGGGTTTCGAAACCGCCGGGGTCGGTCCGTCGGTCGCCACATTCTGGATCGACGAACGTCGAAGACAGCGTCCTCGTTCCGCGGGGTGGGACGCTGTCGCTCCCGTGGGCGTGGCGACGGCCTTTTTGCTCCTGGGCGGCCACTGGCGGGTATGAGCGACTTCGACGAGGAAGCCGAGCGCGAGCGCCTCCGGGAAAAGTACGAGCGCGACCAGGAGAAACGGGAGTCGACCGAGCGGATGAGCGAACTCCTCCTGAAGGGCGCGACGATGACCAACGCCCACTGCGAGACGTGTGGCGACCCCATCTTCCGCTACGACGGCGAGGAGTTCTGTCCGACCTGCCAGGAGGTCGTCACCGCCGACGAGTCGGCCGATGCCGAGAGCGAGGGCGAGAGCGACGCGCCGGGCGGCGAGGGCGGCGCTCCGTCGGGCGGGGAAGCCGACGCGGAAACGGCCGGTGACGCCGAGACGCCCGCCGAGCCCGGTACCGACGCGACCCCGGAACCCGCGCCCGGCACGAACGGGGCGAACGCCGGCGCGACTGGCCCGCGCCCGGACGCCGCAACCGCGGCCAACTCCCGGGATGCGTCGATGCCGGCCGGACCGCGCGGGGACAGATCCGCCGGGAGAGCGATCCGGGACCGGTCGGCGGGGAGCGACGCGCGGACGGCCGGGNNTGAAGACTCACCGCGGCGTCGGTTTCGCCCGGAAGTGGTTTTGCGTTCGCCCCGCCAGGAACGGCCATGGACCACGTCTTCGCCCCGTGGCGCATCGAGTGGGTCGAACGCGAGGGCGGGAACGACGACGTCGAGGGCTGTGTCTTCTGTGCCTTCGCCGGGGGGAACCGCGACCGCGACCGCAAGCGCCGGGTCGTCGCCCGCTCGCCCCGGTCGTTCGTCCTCCTGAACAACTATCCGTACAACCCCGGCCACGTCATGGTCATCCCCGAGACCCACGCGGGCGACTACCGCGACCTGGACGACGACGCCCTCCTGGACCACGCCCGCCTCAAACAGCGCACCTTCGACGCGCTCGACGACGGGATGGGCCCGGACGCGTACAACGCCGGACTGAACCTTGGAGGCAAGGCCGCCGGCGGGTCCATCGAGGAGCACCTCCACACCCACGTCGTCCCGCGCTGGGAGGGCGATACCAACTTCATGCCCGTCGTCGCGGACACGAGCGTCATCGTCGAGGCCGTCGCGGACACCTACGACCGGCTTCACGAGGCCTTCGCCGCGCAGGCTGGGGCCGAGTTCCGCGGCGAGGACCGCGCCGTCGAGTTCGAGTTCGAGTGACCCGTCCGCCACACGGCCGGGCGCTTCATCCCTGCCGGACCGTGACGCGCTCGCCGGTCCCGACGCCGACGGCGAGTCCGCCGGGGAACGCGACCCCAGCGAGGTTGCTGCTGACCGGTCCGTCGAGCGCGTGCCGCCACGCCGTCTCGGCCCCGTCACTGGTGCGGCGAATGGCCACGAGCGTCCGGCGGTCGGTCGTGGGCGCCAGGAGTTCGGCCCGGCCGTCCCCATCCAGATCGCCCGCGAGGGCTCCGTCGAGGTTGCGCGACCCGTAGGTGTGGGTAGAGACGCCCTCGACGGTGGCGACGACGTCCAGGGACTCGTCACACAACCGGTAGAACTCCACGACGCGGTCGACGTGGGGTTTGCGCACCACCGCGAGTTCCCGCTCGCCGTCGGGGCCGAGCGGCCCGACCGCGAGCTGGTGGCGCCAGCCGGGGCCGTAGACCGGCCCGGTCGCCAGGTGCTCGCCGTCGGCATCGAAGACGGCGATGCGCGCGCCGTCCGCGGTATCGGCGAGGGTCGTCACGATCTCGGGGTCGCCGTCGCCGTCCAGGTCCGCCACGAGCGGCTGGAGCCCCTCGAACACCTCCGGCGGTCCCACCGACGTCGTCCAGTCGACGGCGGGTTCGCTGGCGTCGACGGCGACGAGCGTCGCGGGCTCTGTGGTGTCGCCGAGCGCCCCGTGCCGGTAGCGGTCGGTCGGACCGGCGAACAGGACGTATCGCCCCTCGTCGAGCGCCGCGGGTCGCCCGTCACGGAGGGCGTCGACCGGGAGGCGCGTCCGCTCCGCGCCCGCGACGACCAGGTCGCCGTTCCCGGCCACGTACAGCAGTTTCGCGGTTCCGCCGGCGTCCCCGGCCGGGGCGACCATCGGAGCGGTCCCGGCGGCCATCTCCCCGGGCGGGTCGACCAGGCGGGGCGCGCCGTTGCCCGTCGCCACGACCGGCGGGCCCTCCGTCGGCCGCGGTTCCGGGTCGGTCACGCGCTCGGCGACCTCCCCGCGAACGCGCCAGCGACTCGCCCGCCCGTCCTCGGTGACGACGGTCCAGTAACTCCCCTCTCCGGCGGGGTGCGCGACGAGCCATCGCGGCGCCCCCTCCGGGCTGAACGTGACGGGGTCTGCGTCGCGGACGTTCCCGCCGCCGGCCAGCGACCGGTTGCCCGTCGCCGCCGGGTGGGTGTACCAGTGGCGGCGCCCGCCCGGCGGCGTCGAACGCTCCGGTGGCGTCCCGGAGCCGCCGCCCCCGGTCGGCAGCGAACACCCGCCGAGTCCCGCGGCACCGAGCGCCGCGAGGAGGGCCCGTCGCGTCGGCATACACCGCCTCGGACCCGGCGGCGGTTAGGCGTTCCGCGGCCGTGTGCTCGCTGCGGTCGCCGGCGCGGGCGAAACAACTACGTGACGGCGTCCGAACAGGTGGGTATGAAGCTCGTCCGTCGCGCGTGACCGCGCCACCCCGCTGTGGTTCCGGTGCTGCCCAGTTTCCGACCGCGCAGTCACGACGCCACGATGACAGACGACACGACACCGACCGACGACGCACCGACGGACGAACGAACGGCACCGAACGGATCGACAGACGAAGCATGGCCACGCGCCGACGAGTCGCTCCGGCCGCTGGCCGACCGACTCGCCGAGCGGGTCGTCCGGCTCGACGGGACCGATCCCGCCGACCTCGATGACCTGGCACCGCTGGAAGACACGCTTGCCGACGCCCGCATCGTGGGCCTCGGCGAGGCGACCCACGGAACGCGGGAGTTCTTCCAGCTGAAACACCGGCTGATCCGGTTCCTGGTCGGGCGACTGGACTACCGCCTCGTCGCGATGGAGGCGAACTTCGCGGAGACGCTCGCCATCGACGAGTACGTCGTCCACGGGCGGGGCGACCCGAGAGACGCGCTGGACGGCATCCGCTTCTGGACGTGGGACACCGAAGCGGTGCTCGCCCTCCTGGAGTGGCTCCGCGAGTTCAACGAGGGACGACCCGTCGAGGACCGCGTGCGCTTCTACGGGATCGACGCGCAGTTCACCGGCGCGTCCGCCGAAGCGCTCCGGGAGTTCTTCGCCGAGCGCGACCCCGCGCTTCTGGACGAGCACGGCGAAGGCCTCGACGTGCTGGTCGAGGAGCGGATCGACGTCGACCGGGAGAGTATCGACGGCGATGACGACGACGGCGCGACCGGGGAGACGAACGAACGGCTGGAGCGGGCCGAGCGGACGGTCGACGCGATGCGAACGTGGTTCGACGACCGCGACGCGACCGACGAGGCGGTCGCGCTCCACAGACAGCACGTTCGCGCTCTCGCCGGGGCGCTCGCGAACAAGCGAGGCGCCCAGGAGAACGACATGCGAGCGGCCATCGACGAACGCGACCGCGCGATGGCCGAGAACCTCGCGTGGACGCTGGACCACCTCCCCCACGACAGGGCAGCGGTCTGGGCACACGACGAACACCTCCAGCGCACCACCCGCGAGACGCGCTTCGGTACCGCGCCGTCGCTGGGGTCGCGCCTCGCCGAACGGTACGGCGAGGACTACTTCGCCGTCGGGTTCGACTTCGCCGACGGCGAGTTCCAGGCTATCGGCCCGACCGAAGACAGCGAGGGACGGGAACTCGACGCGTGGTCGCTCGGGCCGCCGCCCGAGGACGCGGCCACTCGCCTGTTCGCGACCGTCGACGAGTCGCTCTGGTTCCTCGACTTCGCGGCGGCGACCGCCGACGAGCGACTCGCCGACTACTTCGATGCCGAACGGCCGGTCCGCTCGCTGGGCGCGATATACGACCCGGACGACGAACACGGCCGCCTCCACGACAGCTACCGCCTGCCGGCGTCGTTCGACGGGCTGGTGTTCGTCGCCGAAACCAGCCGAGCGCGTCCCATCGAGCGAGACTGACCCGACGCCCCCGGTCGAATCCCGACGACGGACAGGTGCTCGGGACGGACACCTACAGCACCAGTCCGTCGGGCGAGTCCGACAGGGAACACTACGCCAACGTGACCTACCGGTACACCTATGAAGGGACCGAGTACATGAGTGACTCGCTGTTCCCGGCCAACCGTGACGAGCAGGTGTCCCGGAGCCGCGCCGAGGAGATAGCCGGCATGTACGCGGCCGGCGACAGCGTGACCGTCCAGGTCGTCCCCGACGACCCGACGCGCTCGTACCTGATCGAGGCCGACATGCCCTGGTGGTACTACCTCGCACCCGGGTTCGGCGCGCTGCTCGCCCTCACCGGACTGCTCAACGTCGTCCAGGGGATCCGCGGCGTCGGGCCGCAGACCTGACCGTTGCGACCGGCGACAGGTGCTCAGCGGTGTCGTTTGCCGCTGGGAGGGTCGACTCCCGCGCCCGCGAACTGTCGACACGGCTTTCACAGCGGGCGGTCAAGCCCGGACGATGACCGACGAGCGGTCCCGGGCGCTCCGGCGGGTCGGCCTCCTGTTGCTCGGGGCCAACGTCGCGCTCGTCCTCCTGAAAGGCGGCGCGTGGCTCGCGACCGGCAGCCTCGCCGTCGAGGGCGAAGCCGTCAACAGCCTCGCCGACGCCGTCTACTCGCTCGTCACCGTCGCGGGCCTCTATCTGACGACTCGCCCGCCGGACTTCGGACACCCCCACGGTCACGAGCGCATCGAACCGTTCGTGGGGTTGTTCGTCGCGCTGGGCATCTTCGTCGCGGGCTTCACGGTCCTCTACCAGTCGGGGACGGCCTTGCTCTCGGGGGACGTGTCGGTCTCCCGGGGACCGACCGCGGTCGCCGTCCTGGCGGTTGCCGCCGCCGCGAAGTTCGGCCTCTACCGGTACGTCCTCGCGGCGGGCGAGCGCCACAACTCGCCGGCGCTGGCCGCGACGGCGCTGGACAACCGCAACGACATCCTCACCGCGCTGGCGGCCCTCGCGGGGGTCGCCGGCGCCGCCGCGGGCTATCCCGTCCTCGACCCGCTGGCAGCGGCCGTCGTCGCTGTCGGCATCCTCTACACCGGCATCGAGGTGGTCCGGGACAACCTCGGGTACCTCGTCGGCCGCGCCCCGGCCGAGGACCTGCGCGAGGAGATCGTCCGCCGGGCGCTCGAACACCCGGACGTCGAGGGCGCCCACGACGTCGTCGCCCACTACGTCGGCCCGGAGGTCGACGTCTCGCTGCACATCGAGGTCGAGGGCGACCGCACGCTCATGGAGGCCCACGACATCGAGACCACCATCGTCGACTCGATCCGCGAGATTCCCGAGATCGACGACGTGTTCGTCCACGTCGACCCCCGCGAGGCCGGCGAGTGGAAACCCGACACCGGCGTCGACCGCGTTACCGACGGTGAGTAACGAGCCCTCGGCACTCGCCGCGTGGTCGCCCGCCGACCGGAAGTTTATATCCGGGGACGTGCCTACCTCGGTTCGATGACCGACGGGCCGGTTCCCGAACTCGCCGACCGGGCACGCGAGTGCGCGGGGCGACTCCTCGCCGCCGACGAGGTCCTGCTGGCCTCACACATCGACGCCGACGGCCTCACGAGCGCCGCGGTGGCCTCCACCGCGCTCTCGCGGGCCGGCCTCCCCCACGAGGCCGTGTTCAAGAAACAGCTCGACGAGACCGGGATCGCGACCATCGCCGCCCGCGAGTACGACACCGTCCTCTTCACCGACTTCGGGAGCGGCCAGCTGGACGACATCGGCGCCCACGAGGACGCCGGCGACTTCGAACCCGTCATCGCCGACCACCACCAGCCCGCCGACCGCGAGACCCGATACCACCTCAATCCCCTCCTGGCGGGCATCGACGGCGCCTCCGAACTCTCGGGAGCGGGCGCCGCGTACGTCCTCGCGCGGGCGCTGGCCGACGAGAGCGGCCAGCCCGGACTCGCCGAGGCCGACGCGGGGGCGGGACCGGCAGGCGCCAGCGGCGAGACGGGCGCTGCGACCAACCGCGACCTGGCCGCGCTCGCGGTGGTCGGCGCCGTCGGGGACATGCAGGCCGTCGGCGGCGAACTCGTCGGCGCCAACACCGGCATCGTCGACGAAGGCGTCGAGGCGGGCGTCCTCGCGGAGGGGACGGACCTGTCGCTGTACGGCAAGCAGACCCGGCCGCTCCCCAAACTCCTCGAGTACGCCACCGACGTCCAGATCCCGGGGATCTCCGGCAACGAGGCCGGGGCGGTCGCGTTCCTCGAAGAGTTGGACGTCGAGCTCAAGGCGGCCGGCGAGTGGCGGACGTGGGCCGACCTCACGGACGCCGAGCGCCAGACGGTCGCGAGCGCGCTGGTCCAGCGCGCCGTGAAACGCGGCGTCCCCGCCGACAAGATCGACTCGCTCGTCGGGACGACCTACGAACTCGTCGCGGAACCCGAGGGGACGGAACTGCGCGACGCCAGCGAGTTCTCCACGCTCCTGAACGCCACTGCCCGCTACGAGCGCGCCGACGTCGGGCTCGGGGTCTGTCTGGGGGGCCGCGAGGACGCCCTGGAGCGAGCCCGACGCCTGCTCGCGAACCACCGGCGCAACCTCTCGGAGGGCCTGGAGTACGTCCGCCGGGAGGGGGTCACCCACGAGGACAACCTCCAGTGGTTCGACGCCGGCGACGCCATCCGCGAGACCATCGTCGGCATCGTCGCCGGGATGGCCCTGGGAACCGACGGCGTCAGCCCCGACAAGCCGATCGTCGCCTTCGCCAGCAAGGACGAGGAGGAGACGAAGGTGTCGGCCCGCGGGTCGGGCGTGCTCGTCCGCCAGGGGCTGGACCTGTCGGTGGTGATGCGCGAGGCCTCCCGGACCGTGGGCGGCGACGGCGGTGGACACGACATCGCCGCCGGGGCGACCGTCCCGACCGGCCGTGAGGGGGAGTTCGTCGCCGCCGCAAACGACGTCCTCGCCGAACAACTCGGGTAGCGAACTGTCGGCCCCGTCACTCTCCGTTTCGTGTCGAAAGACGGCCGACCGATGTGGCGCGCGCCGTCGAGCGTGGCGAGGCGCGAACGGAGTGAGCGCCTCGGTGCGAGCGGGGAACGGAGTGACCCGCGAGCATCTCGTCGCGAGACGGCGCCGCGCGAGGGATGAGGAGCGCAGCGAAGCGAGCACCGCAATCGGTTGGGGAGGTGAGTGGCCTGCGGTCGCGGTGCTGTCCTGGCGGACCGAAAGGGCGAGGCGCGGTCGCGGCGAAGCGGAGTCGCTGAGCGGGCACTATCGGAGCGGTGCGAGGCCGACCGGAGGGGGGCCTCGATGCGAACGGGGAGCGAAGCGACCCGTGAGCGAACGGAGTAAGCGGAGATATCCCGCTCAGCGACCGCGAGCGGGCCGAGGGCTTTCATCGCGTGTGAGCATTCGAGATTTCGCCGACTGCTAGCGAGCGGGCCGAGGGCTTTCATCGAGTACTGTCGGACGCAGTTGATCTAGCCACTAACAGGTAGGTCGAGGACTTTCGGCGCACGCTGTCGAATGCAAAAATCCGATCCCATCCAACCCCGAGAGCGGCATACCGGTCACGCCGTCCACTTGGCCACCGGCCGCGACAACCCGCGCGTGTCCGAGCTGCACGTCCGGGAGTACGAGCCACGCGACGCCGACGCGCTCCGGGGCCTCCACGGGCGAGCGCTCCGGGAGACCGAGAACGCCTGCCCGGCGGCCGGCGGCGAGTACCTCGTCGGCGAACACGCGACGGCCGTCGACCACCACGAGGGCGGCGCCGCGACGGGCGTCCTCCGGCGGATGCGCGTCGACCCCGCGCCCACCAGGGCCGGGGCTATGGCCACACGATGCTCGAAACGCTGGAGTCACGCGCTCGCGACCCGGGATATCGACCGGCTCGTCCTGCACCACCGTGAGGCCGCCGAGAAGGAGATGGAAGTCACCGAGATGGTGACTCACGGCTACGCGAGGGAGAAACTCCGGGTGGAGATGGAGAAGTGCGTCGTCCTCTGTGCGAGCTGTCATCGGAAGCGACATGACCGTCGACCGACCGTCGTCACCGAGAGACGAACGGAGTCGTCGACGAAGCGTGAACGGCTCCAGCGGTGGTCGTTCGAGTACCGGCGCGAGCACTTCGAGCCCCCGGAGTCGTACCGCGACGACCCGACGCCCACAGGGGATGAGCCCGCGTGACACAGCGGGGCACACTCCACAACACTCAAATACGACTCACCGATATACTGGAGTGAAGTCCTGTGGTGTAGCGGCCAATCATGAAGCCTTCTGGGGGCTTCGACGGAGGTTCGAATCCTCCCAGGACTATAATTCTGACACTTTTTCCCTACCAGAAAATCCTTTGTGTACCTCTGATTCCGTCTATTCCGGCAGGGTAAACCTCCAAATATAATGGGTGACGGTTGGGTGGGCACACGCAGGCACTCAGGTTGCTCGACACACGGCGTCTCCGTGGGACCTACCTGGCGTTCCGGGGTGACATTGCGGCGTTCGGTCGGGACCACGAGACGGACCCGGCGCTCGTCGAACTCGTGGCGGAGCCGTTCGAGTCGCTGGCGGACATCCACGACCGCCTGGAAACCCTGGAGGAGCGACTCCGGACAGCCGACGACCGGCGGGCGTTCCTGGCGTTCGAGCGGGGGGGCCGAAAGCGAGTCCCCGACCCGTGGCAGGTGGCCTTCGGGGCGGCCGTCGAGGGGTCGGGGCTCGTCGCGCATGACGCCTTCTTGGGCATCAACGCCCACATCAACTACGACCTCGCGCTCACCCTGCGGGACGTCGGTATCGACCCGGACCGGCCGGTCTTTTATCCTGTCCCCGGCAGACACCGCAGGCATGGACAGGCGACTCCGGCGGGCGGTCACGGTGGGGCGGGCGGTCGTTCACGAGGTTCGCACCGAGCGGGTGACGTTCATGGCGGGCAGCATCGCCTACCACGCGTTCGTCTCGTTGCTTCCCCTGCTGTTGCTGGTGCTCGCCGTCGTCGCCGCGCTGGACCGCCCCGGGATCGAACGCGGGGTCGTCGCGCTGGCGGCGGCGCTGTTCTCGCCCGGCGCCGGCGACGTCCTCGTCGCCGAGTTGCGCTCGGCCTCCCCCGGCGTGTCGCTCCTGGGACTCGTCGTCCTCGTCTGGGGGACCCTCCGGATCTTCCGCGGCCTCGATACGGCCTTCTCGGACATCTACGAGACGGAGGCGCACAACACGCTGGTCGACCAGTTCGGCGACGGGTTGCTCGTCCTCGTCTGTATCGGCGCCGCGCTGCTCGTCGGCGCCGCCCTCGAACGGGCGCTGGCCTTCGACGGCACCCTCGGCTGGGTCGCCGGCCGGGCCGTTCTCGTCGCCGGCCTCGCGCTCGCGTTCTTCCCGATGTACTACGTCTTCCCCGACGAACCCGGGATGACCGTCCGCGAGGTGCTGCCGGGTGTCGGCTTCGCGGCCGTCGGGCTGACGGCGTTCGCGTCGCTCTTCCGCGTCTACCTCGAAGCGAGCGGCGGCGGGTCGGGGGGCGTCCTCGGCGGCGTGCTGGTCTTCCTGACGTGGCTGTACTTCAGCGGCCTCGTCGTGCTGGTCGGCGTCGTCATCAACGCCGTCTTCTCGAACCGTTCGCGGGACGTTGACATCCGCCCGGTGCTGGGCGGCCACCCCCGGCGGGCGGACCACGACGTCGAGGCGGCCGAGACAGGCCTCGACCGGGACGCGCTCGTCACCGCCGTCGAGCGACTGCGCGGTGACCTGCGCGCGGGCCAGGCCCTGACGGTCACCACCGGCGGCGACAGCGTGACCCTCCCCGGTCCCGACGAGGTGCTCGTCGACGTCACGCCCTCGCGGTTTTCCTTCCTCTCGGACGCCGTCTCGGTCGAACTCCGGTGGTCGCCCGCCAGCGCGTCCCCGGAGTCGGCGGACGGGGACGATGTCGACTCTCGGTCCTCCGGGAACGAGACCGGCTGATCCGTCACTCGCTCTCTCGCATGTACTCGTCGAGTTTCGCCGCGATTGTTCGGGCGAACTCCTCGTCGTTGACGTCTGCATCCAGTTCCAGCAGTTCCACGTCGTCGTCGATGCCCTCGCGGAGCGCATCGAACAGCGCTCGGTCGGCCTCGGGGTCGTGGAAGCCCTCGCCCTCGACGTCGAGCATGGAAACCCCGCCCAGCGGCAGGGCGAGCGCCGTGGGCCCCGTCGCGGCGTTCAGTTTCTCCGCGACGATCTGCCCGAGTTCGGCGTTCTCCTCGGGCGTGGTGCGCATCAGCGTCACCTGCGGGTTGTGGACGTGGAAGCGTCGCCCGTCGAACTCCTCGGGGACGGAGTCGCGCGGCCCGAAGTTCACCATGTCCAGCGCGCCCGTCGAGACGACCTGGGGGATGCCCGCCGCGCCGGCCGCGTCCAGCCTGTCGGGGCCCGCGCTCAGGACGCCGCCGACGAGTTCGTCGGCCCACTCCGTGGTCGTGACGTCCAGCACGCCGTCGATGACGCCCTCCTCGACCAGCGACTCCATCGCCCGCCCGCCGGTGCCGGTCGCGTGGAAGACGATGGTCTCGTAGCCCCGGTCTTCGAGGTATTCGCGGGCGGC
>PXRS01000075.1 GCA_003023785.1 Halobacteriales archaeon QS_5_68_33
CGAGCACGACCGCCTCGCCCGCGCGGGGTTTCACGTCGAACCGACCTGCGCGACGGCAACGGCCGCACTCGACGCGTTCCGCGAACGCGGGACCGTCGCCCCGGACGACGACGTCGTCGTCGCGCTCACCGGGACCGGGCTGAAAGGCTGACCGGTACTCGTACGGTCGTGTGAAAATACTTGCCACCGTAGATCGAACCGGAGGGACGGGCCGGCTGGCCGATATCAGCCACGAAGTACGCGAGCAAACGGAGGGCGGAACTCCCCGCGACGAATCCTCGCTGCAATTGGTCGCAAACAGGGCGACCGGCAGACACTTGAATCGACAGGGCTGTGAGACGGATATGAGCGACGCGGCAGACCGGGCGGCCGTCGGCACGGGGGTCGGAGCGTGATAGAAGGCGTCGTCCTCGACCTTGACGGGACCGTATACCGGGGTGGCGACCCGATCCCGGGCACCGCCGACGCGGTCGCGCGACTGCGCGAGGCGGGGCTCGGCGTCGTCTTCTGTTCGAACAACCCCACCGGGACGCCGGCCGGATACGCCGACCGCCTCGCCGGGATGGGCATCGACGCCGACCCCGAGGACGTCGTCCCGGCCTCGACGGTCACGCGCGACTATCTGCGGCGCCACCACCCCGACGAGCCCACGTACCTCGTCGGGGCACCCTCTCTCGCCGAGTACCTCCGCGAGGCCGGCCAGCGGGTCGTCGAGACGCCCGACGCGTCGGTGTTCGTCGCCTCCTGGGACGAGCGGTTCGATTACACCGAGATGCGGACCGCGCTCGACTGCATCGACGAGGAGACGGTCTTCCTGGGAACCGACCCCGACCGGACGGTCCCCGACGAGGGCGGTCCGATGCCGGGGTCCGGCGCCGTCATCGCCGCCGTCGCCGGAACGGTCGGGCGCGACCCCGACCGCGTGCTCGGCAAGCCCTCCGACGAGGCCGCCGACGCGGTGCTCGACAGGCTGGGGGTGCCCGCCGACCGCTGTCTCGTGGTCGGGGACCGCCTGGACACCGACCTGGCGATGGGCGTCTCGCGAGGGATGGCCACGGCGCTCGTTGCGACCGGCGTAACCGCCGCTCCGGCCCCGGGAACTGACAGTCCCGATCTGTGTCACGACATCGACGACGGGTGTTTCACGGGCGATTTCGTCGAACCTAATTCTTTAGGCCCCGAGGATATCCGTCAACAGCCACTACTCGGAAGTGGCTCGTACAACTGTCGCGAGCCAACCCAACCCCCCCCCCCCCCTTTCGCCTCGCCTTTCCGATCCTGACCCCGTCTCCCGTCCCTTTCACCGTTTTTTGTCGGTTCCGACAGATTAGGTGTCATAGAAGAACTCACAAGATGGTTAATTTCAGGGCCACTGAGGCGGATTACTCTGCTCAGTAGGTGTGCTTGCTGTTCAACATTTCTTAACTAGCCGAGTTCAGTCAGGGAATCAAAAGTCGAAGGAAAAATAAAGTAGTTCTATCCAGTTGTTCACGTGTGCAAAGGCGAGCCCTTCTCTCCAGCCTGGTTGGTGGAACCGTTGTGATGGCTGGTTGCACCGACAACATCTTCTCAAACGAGACGAGAGACGTGTACAATCCAACCGGGATGGCAACGATTCGACCACTCGATGAACCAATACTGCAACACGGCATGTCAACGGGTACAGAGCAATATCTCTATGCCAGAATGTTCCATCCGGGCGATACACTCGCTGTGACCGATAGTCCGGACGCTGATCGATTTTCCGAGGCTATCGACGACCTCTCGGAAGGGGAGTTTGCCCTCTTCACGAATCTACGGACGGCTGCTTCCGCACCTGCGCACTTCTGGCCTACGAGTTCCGATTGGGAGAATGGGCGACTCAAAATCAGATTGGAACGCCAGACCAGTTCGTATGATGGCTCCGGAGAGGAAGTTGTCGGGATGGCACTCACCATATTCGATCACCGAGGAGACCGGCCAACTGGTGCCGACGTTATCTTCCCGAGTGGTGCTACTATTCCGATTGGACAAGTGGATTGAAACAGACAGTACAGTTCTACATTCCCGTTCCGACCGGTTTATAAACTCCCTGTACTGAGCGATATATGAGAGCAGGGAACAAGCCTTATGAATTGTTGTATGATACCCTCACAGGTCTCTGTTCCGTCGCTGCCCCCGGAAACGGATCGGTCCCGGCACCGAAAAACTGGAAATTAGTTCAAAGATGGGAAACTCGAACCTTTTTTGAGTGTACTGGTCCACACTGTTCCCATGGTCGACAGAGATGATCTCCGCGAACAGTTCGTCACGGCCTTCGAAGGCGCAGATTATCCCATCTCCAGTCCGATGGACCTGGTGCCGGCGCTGCCGGACGGCCCGGGGACGAAGTTCGAGTCGGGGGATTTTTCGATGACAGCGATGGAGCTCCAGACGAAACTCGGGAGCGCCGACTTCCCTTACGAGACCGTCGACGACTTCGTCGACGACATCATGGACCAGCTGGACGACCGAGGCCTCATCTGATACGGTCGGTTGTACCGGTTGACCGGTATTTCGCCGGGCGGTTCGAGAAATCCGGAACCGATTGACAACCGACCGTATGACGAGGCCGGCGACCAGCAGAGCGACGGTGAGGGTGAGTTCGCCGGACGTGCTTTCGATGCCGAGCCCGTGAATTCCATGGCGGTCCCGGCGGTGGCCGAACAGCTGCGCACTTCGAGGTCCGCGTCCGGCTTCGAGATGAGATGAGGGAGGATTCCGTTTCTACTGATCGAGGGCGGTCTCGGTACCGCATTTACTAATGCTTCCGGAAGAAAGGAGGGCTATGTTCGAGAAATCGACGTGGATCCGCCTGCCGCGCAACGTCGTGGTGGGCCACGGCGTCCTCGACCGGACGGTCGAGGCCGTCGAGGACCTCCACCTGACGGGCCGGCCGCTGGTCGTCACCAGCCCCACGCCCGGGGAGGTCGCGGGGGAACGCGTCGTCGACCGCTTCGAGGCGGCGGGTGCCGACCCCGCCGTCCACCACATCGAGGCGGCCACCTTCGACGCCGTCGAGGAGGTCATCGCGGTCGCCGAGGAGACCGATGCGGGCTACCTGGTCGGCGTCGGCGGCGGCAAGGTCATCGACGTCACGAAGACGGTCGCCGAGGACGTCGGTCTCGGGTTCGTCTCGGTCCCCACGGCCGCGAGCCACGACGGCATCGTCTCCGCGCGCGCGTCCATCCCCGAGGGGGATACCCGCCACAGCGTCGCCGCCGAACCGCCCCTGGCCGTGGTCGCCGACACGGCCGTCCTCGCGGAGGCCCCCTGGGAACTCACCACCGCGGGCTGTGCCGACATCATCTCGAACTACACCGCGGTGCGGGACTGGCAACTCGCCCACCGGCTGAAAGACGTCGCGTACTCCGAGTACGCCGGAGCGCTCAGCCGGATGACCGCCGAGATGCTCGTCGAGAACGCCGACTCCATCCGCCCGGAACTGGAGGCGTCGGCGTGGATCGTCGTCAAGGCGCTCGTCTCCTCGGGCGTCGCGATGAGCATCGACGGCAGCTCCCGCCCCGCGTCGGGCGCCGAGCACCTCTTCTCCCACCAGCTGGACCGGATCGCACCCGAGCCCGCGCTGCACGGCCACCAGGTCGGCGTCGGATCGGTGATGACCGAGTACCTCCACACCGGCCCGGAGGGGCGCTGGCGGGAGATCCGCGACGCGCTGGCGAGTATCGATGCACCGACGAACGCCGAGGAGCTGTGCATCGACGCCGGCGTCGTCATCGAGGCGCTGACGACCGCCCACGAGATCCGCGACCGCTACACCATCCTGGGCGACGGCGTCAGCGAACCCGCCGCCCGCGAGACCGCCTCCGTCACGGGCGTCATCTGATACGGTCGGTTGTCCCGATGTACCGGTATTTCGTCGACCGGTTCGACGAAATCCGGAACTGATTGACAGCCGACCGTACGAGCGCGCATGGCCAGGACATCGGGGTCGGTCACTCGACGGAGTAGCCCCGGAGTCGACTGGTCGCGTGCCGATAGGACAGCGCCGCGAGCGCGCAGGCGACGACCACGGAGAGGCCGACGCCGGCGACGAAAACGGCGTCGAGCGTACCCGCGTCGGCGTAGCGGACGAAGCCGGCGAACCCCGGGATAGCGACGGCGACCAGACAGACCGAGTAGACCGCCGACGCCGACTTGTTGGGTACCTTGACGCTTCCGCCGAGCAGTTCCTCGTGGTCGGGCGGGTAGTGGACGCCCAGCGCCTGCGAACACAGCGTCGCGAGCGCGAGCAGCGCCAGCGCGTAGGCGACGGCACCGGCGAGGACCGCCGGGGGAAGCCCCGCGAGTCCGACCCCGGTACCGACCGCGATGCCGACGACGAGCGGCCCGGCGGGGAGCGCAGCCGCGAGCGCCTTCGCGCGGACGACCCGGCTGCTGCCGGCGCCCGAGGAGAGCAGCGCCGGGAGGGCGTCGCCCTCCGTCCCGAGCGGGTTGAGCGTGAAGCCGCTGCCGGCGGCGGTCGCGCCGGCGAAGGCCGCGATGGCGGGGTACAGCGCCGCCGAGAAAGGGCCGTGAAAGACCAGTTGCTCGGCCATGACGACGCCGACGAACGCCGACGGGTAAACGTAGAAGAGCGTCCTGGGCGTGCGCCAAGTCCGCCGCCAGGTGACTGCGACCAGCGCGGCCGTCCGCGGCGAGAGGACCGCGCCGAGCGAGGCGCCGAGTCGCGTCGGATCCTCGTCGCCGGCGTCGCCGTCCACCTCGCCCAGCGCCGGGTTGCTGTACCACGTCAGGTCGGCGAGGCGAAAGCAGACCGCCGCCGCGACGAGCGTGACGGCGACGCTCGCGAGCGCGAACGCTGCCCCGCGGGCCGGCGAGACGGCGGCGCCGGGCGTCGTCGCCAGCAGGAAGTCACCCACCCACGCGACCGGCGTCCCGGCGAGAGCGGCGGCGACCAGCCGTCGGCCGAACAGCGCCGCGTACATGACGCCGAGCCAGACGGCGCCCAGTCCCGCCCGCGCGGTGCTGGAGAGGCCGTACCCGGCGACGACCCAGTTGACGAGCAAGCCGACGGGGAAGACGACGGCCGAAACCGCGACCAGGAGCCAGAGGACGCCCAGGCCGAAGGCGACGGCGCTGGCGGGCGACCCCGCGCCGAGCGCGAACGCGACCGCCGCGGCGAGCACGCCGGTCCCGAAAAAGAGCAGCGAGGAGACGACCCGCCGGGCCAGCAGCGCGGTCACGACCGACGCGGTCGGCGCGGCAGTCAGGAAGCCGACCCGGCGGTGTTTCGCCCGCGCGTCCGAGGCGGCCCCCAGCGTCTGCATCACCGTCATGATGACCAGTCCCCCCATCGCGGCGTCCCGGACGCGGTCGGCGACGCGAACGCCATCACCCGCGGCCAGCGCGACGCCGAAATCGTAGGCCCCCGTGCCGGAGAGACCGACGAGCGTCCACGCGAGAAAGACGTTGACGCCGACGAGGAACGCCACCAGGAGCGGCGAGTCACGCTGCTTGCGGAGCAGGTCGGTCAGGACCGCCCGCGTGACGATACGGGCCGAGCGGTAGACCCCGGGGACGGCGTCACCGCCGTCGGCGGCCCCGCCAGCGCCGGCCTCGGACTGTGGGCGGTCGGCCATCGTCAGTCGGTGGCATCGGCGGTCACGCTCTCGGTGGTCAGTTCGACGAAGGCGTCCTCCAGCGAGTCGCCGGCGAGGCGGTCGGTGAGCGCGGCGGGGTCGTCCTCGGCGAGCAGGCGCCCGTCCGAGAGCAGCCCCACGGTGTCGGCCAGTTCCTCGACGACCGGGAGAATGTGCGTCGAGAGGAAGACCGTGGTGCCGCCCTCGCGCAGCTCGACCAGGAGTTCCTTCATGGTGCGGGCGGCGTTGGGGTCGAGCCCGCCCGTCGGTTCGTCGAGAAAGACCACCTCGGGTTCGTGGACGACAGCCTGCACGACACTGGTCTTCTGTTTCATTCCCCTGGAGTAGCTCTCGATGCGGTCATCGGCCGCGTCGAGTTCGAACCGGTCGAACAGCGCGGGGATCCGCTCGCGCTTGTCCCCGGGGTCGAGCCCGCGCAGGTCGGCCATCGCCGCCACCTGCTCGCGGGCGGTGAGCTTCTCGTACAGCGGCGGCGTGTCCGGCGCGTACCCGATGTGCGCACCCAGTTCGTCCCGGTCGCGGACGTCCACGCCGGCGACCGTGGCCGACCCCTCGGTGGGACGGGTCAGCCCCGTCAGCAGTCGCATGGTCGTCGTCTTGCCCGCGCCGTTTGGCCCCAGGAACCCGTAGATGGTTCCCCGTTCGACGGTCAGGTCCAGCCCCCGGACCGCCGTCGTCTCCCCGTAGCGCTTGGTCAGGCCCGACGTCTCGATGACTCCCACGACCGTATCACCGGGAACGCCGTCCCTAAGCGTTGCGTTTCCTCTCGATTCGCCGACGTTCCGGCCGGCTCAGTGCGCGGGACCGGCCGATGACGGGAGTTCGGTGTGCCACGCGACGCCGCTGTCGGGCGACCCGGCGACCCGTTCGGCGGCGAAGACGACCACGAGACGGTAGACCGTCTCCCGGTCGGCGTCGTCCCCGTGGCGGATCCCGAGGATCGTGACGCGTTCGAGGTCGGTGACCCGACACTGGACGCCGGTCCGGTCGGCGAGGAGCCGACGGGTGCCGACCTCGATCGGCTGGCTCGTCGGCGGGCGCACGCTCGGGACGGTCCACTCCCGGTCGCCCTCGACGAGCAACACGTCGCCAGCCTCGTTGTGGACCTGGACGTACACGTCGGCCATCCCGTCCTGGCACCGCTCGCGGGCGCGGTCGTAGGTCTCCGGCGAAACGCTCAGCGTCATCTGGTTGACCGTGAACGACGCGTATGCCTCCTCCAGCGCACCCAGCCGTTCCTCGACCACCTCCCGCGACACCTCCACCACTGCCATCGCCCGACCCAGCGACCGCTCACTGATAAATCCGGCTATTCGTTCACACCCGATTCTCCCGTAAACCCGCCCGTCGCAGCCTCTCAGTACAGAATCTGATAATAGCGAACGGCACGAATATCGAGTCTGCCGCCCGTTCTCCGAACCCTCGCCCCGACCACCACGAGGATCACGCCCGTTACGACGCCAATCCTTGATTATCACTGACAGAATCGGGCGGTCACGCCGTGTGCGGTCGAGGACGACCGCATCAGACGTGCCGGTTCAGGAAGTCCACGACGGCCGTGTAGGCCTCGATGCGGTTCTCGAGTTTCGTGATGCCGTGGCCCTCGTCCTCGAAGACGAGTTTCTCGACGGGGACGCCCTGATCGCGGGCCCGTTCGGCGATCTGTTCGGCCTCGCCGACGGGCACCCGCGGGTCGTTGGCGCCGTGCAGGACGAACAGGGGCGCCGTGATGTGCTCGATGGCGTTGATCGGCGAGACGGATTCGAGAAACTCGCGGTCCGCCTCGAGCGACCCGTACTCGGCCTCGCGCAGCTCGCGGCGCCAGGACCCCGTATTTTCGAGGAAGGTGACGAAGTTGGCGATGCCGACGACGTCGACGCCGGCCGCCCACAGGTCGGGGTACTCGGTCAGCGCCGCAAGCACCATGAACCCGCCGTAGGACCCGCCCATCGCCACGACGCGGTCGGGGTCGACCGCCTCGTGGTCGCACAGCCACTCGACCGCCGCTTCGATGTCGGCGACGGAGTCCATCCGGTTGCGGACGTCGTCGAGGTGGGTGTACTCCCGGCCGTAGCCCGTCGACCCGCGGACGTTCGGTTCGAACACCGCGTATCCTTGCGAGAGGAAATACTGCGTGAGGCCGGCAAAGGAGGGCCGACGCTGGCTCTCGGGCCCGCCGTGGATGTCGACGATGACGGGGAGGCCGGCACCGCCGGTCCCCGAATCCTGCGGCGGCGACGCCGCCGCGCCCGCGTCACCCGTGATCCGGCCCTCGGGCAGCGAGAAGTACCCGGGGATCTCCCGGTCGTCGAAGGTGGGATAGCGCACGAGTTCGGGCGCGACGAAGGTCTCGCGGGGGATGCCCGCAGTGCCCGCACGGGTCCACCGCTCGGTCTCGCCGGTCTCGACATCCACGACGTAGAGGTTCGTGTTGTCGGTCCGGCCCGACGCCGAGAGCGCGAACCGGTCGGCGTCGCCGTCGAACGCGACCCCACCTGCCACGCCCTCGGGCAGGTCCGGCGCCGGGAACTCCGTGAGGCTCGCGGGGCCGTCGAGTTCGCCCACCGTGAGTTCCGTGTAGCCGTCGACGTTGCGCGAGCAGACCAAGCGGCCCGTCTCGTCGTCCAGCGCCACGCCGTCGAGGTCCCAGTCCCCGCCCTCGCGGACGACCGACAGCGCCGCCTCGACGTCGTCGGCGTCCGCCGCGGCCGCGATGTCGAGTCGCGCCAGGTAGGAGGTATCGGCCCCGTGGTCGGTGACGAGGTAGACCGCCTCGCCGTCGGGACCCCACTGGGCGCTCACGAAGCGCACGTCGCCGTCGTGGGGCGTGACGTGTGTCAGTTCGCCCTCGGCCGTGTCGGGGCTGTCCGGGCCGGCGAGTCCGGCGTCGGGCAGGTCCAGCACGTAGAGGTCCTGGTCGAAGCTCCAGTGGGCCTCCGAGACCAGCAGGCGGTTGTCGTCGGGGCCCCAGCCGCCGACCGTAAGCCAGCCGTCACCCTCGTGGACCAGCGTCGCGTCCTCGCCGGTCCCCTCGCGGCCCTGGACGTAAACGTCGAAGACGGACGCCTCGCGGCGGTTCGAGGCGAACGCGAAGCGGTCGCCGTCGTGGTCCCACCCGCCCCAGCGGTGTTTGGCCTCGGGCATGGCCGTGAGGTTCGTGACCGTCCCGTCATCGGGGTCGAGACGGAACAGCTGGGCGCGCTCGTTGCCGCCCTCGTCCATGCCGAAGACGAGTTCGCGCCGCTCCGGCGACCACGTCGCGAAGGTGACCCGCTCCTCGTAGAAGGTGTGCCGGGCGGGCCAGGTGCGCGGCGCGTCGACAGTCCAGACCTGGGGGACGCCGCTCGCGTCGTGCAGGAAGGCGAGTTCGCCGTCGGGTGCGAACGACGCTCCGTAGGCGCTCCTGACGTTGAGGTAGCGTTCGAGGTCGTACACACCCGCTCAAACGGCGGCGCCACAATAGAGGTTGCGGGGCCGGGACCGCGCCCGACGGACCGTTTCCGGATAGCGGGCGCGCCGACCGCGAGAGCGGCCAAAAGCGGGGATTCCGAAAGCACTATTCGGAGAAAGTCCCAAGCCGGGGTCGATGAGCAAGCAACTGCCGGACGTCCAGGCCTCGCGCCCGGACGTGACCGTCGGCCTGAACCGCGTCGGCGTCACCGGCGTGGAGAAACTCGTCGAGATCAGTCGCTCGGACGACCGGCCCATCGTGTTGATGGCGAGGTTCGAGGTGTTCGTCGACCTGCCCAGCTGGCGCAAGGGCGCCGACATGAGCCGCAACATGGAGGTCATCGACGAGACGCTGGAGGCGGCCGTCGAGGAACCCGCCTACCGCGTCGAGGACGTCTGTGGCGACGCGGCCGAACGCCTGCTGGACAAACACGACTACACCACCAGGGCCGAGGTACAGATGGAGGCGGAGTTCGTCACCCGCGACCGGACGCCCGCCTCGGACATGCCCACCCAGTCGACGGCCGACATCATCGCCTCCGCGACCGCCACCGAAGACGCCATCCACGAGGAGGTCGGCGCCCGCGTCACCGGAATGACGGTCTGTCCTTGCTCACAGGGGATGTCGGCCGCTCGCGCCCGCGAGACGCTCCGGGAGATGGAGGTCGACGACGACACCATCGAGGCGTTCCTCGCGGAGGTCCCCCAGCCCGGTCACTCCCAGCGCGGCCACGCCACCCTCACCATCGAATCCGAGGACGGCCCCGACGTCAACCTCACCGAGATCATCGAGGTGGCCCGCGACTCGATGAGCGCGCGCATCTACAACCTCGCCAAGCGCCCCGACGAGGACCACATGACCTACGAGTCCCACAGCGACGCGAAGTTCGTCGAGGACTGCGTCCGCACGATGGCCGAGGGCGTCGTCTCCGAGTTCCCGCGACTCGACGACGAGGCGCTGGTCCGGATGGAACAGTCCAACGACGAGTCGATCCACCAGCACAACGCCCACGCCGAGCGCGTCGCCGAGGTCGCGACGCTCCGCCGTGAGATCGACGGCGACGCCGCCCACCGCTGATACGGTCGGTCGTACCGATGTACCGGTATACTGCCGGCTGTAAGTCTGTCAAGAATTTCGCCGTCCCGGGGCGGCGAATATCTTCACGAAGTTACAGCCGGCAGTATATTTCGCCGACCGGTTCGACGAAATCCGGAACCGATTTACGACCGACCGTATGATACGGTCGGGTACCTTGAAGCCGCTCGCCGTCGAACGCCCGATATGAGCAAGCGCATTCTCGTCCCGGTCGATGGCTCCGAACAGGCACACCGGGCCTGTGACTTCGTCGTCGGGGAGTTCCCCGGCGCGGAGATGGTGCTGTTACACGTCGTCAACCCCGCCGAGGGCGGCTACAGCGCCCAGGCGTCCATCCCGAGTTTCTCCGAGGAGTGGTACGACCGCCAGTGCGAACAGGCCGAGAGCCTCTTCGAGGACATCGAGGCCGACGTCGCGGAGGCGGACGCCGACCTCGGCGTCTCGACGGCCATCGAGGTCGGCAAACCGGTCGCCGTCATCGTCGAGCACGCCGACGAGGAGGACATCGACCAGATCGTGATGGGGAGTCACGGCCGCGAGGGGGTGACGCGCGTCCTGCTCGGCAGCGTCGCCGAGACGGTCGTCCGGCGCTCGCCCGTCCCCGTGACCGTCGTCCGGTAGGTCCACCAGCCGGATCGTCCGCACGACGTCTGTGCTGACCGAGGCGACCGTATGACATCTGCCGGCTGCTCGCAGCGGGGGCTCGTCGAAGGGCACGAGATACGTCACACCCGGAATCCGGCCGCCCCGGCCTTATAAGCCGCGGGCGGGGGGGTCCGAGTCGACCCCGTCGAACGGCGCCGGGACCGACAGACGAAAGACCGGTCGTCCCGAATCACGGTGCATGGCCGAGGACGGTCCCGTCAACCCGAGCGCGATCGGCGAGCGCGATGCGCCGCCGGTTTCCGAGAAGCCCTACAAGATCATCTTCGAGGCCAACAAGTGCATCGGCGCCGGCAAGTGTGCCGAGGTCTCGGACAACTGGGAACTCGACATCTCGACCGGCATCGCCGCGCCGAACGCCTACTTCATCGACGAGTCCGACCTGGACGAGAACGTCCGGGCGGCCGAGGTCTGCCCGGCGAAGAAAGACCGCGGCGTCATCCACGTCGTCGACCGCCGGACCGACGAGGAGATCGCGCCCGACCCCGAAGGCGACGGCACGCTCTCCGTCGACTGGTGATACGGTCGGTTGTACCGATGTACCGGTATTTCGCCGACCGGTTCGACGACATCCGGGACTGATTTACAACCGGCCGTATGGGGCCGAGTCCGGGTCGACGCCGACCCGAGGCCATCGCGTCTCGGGAGGCGGGGCGACCGCACGGTCCGGAACGGGTCGGTTCAGAAGCGGCAGATTCACTACGGGGCGTTTCAAAGCCACGGGTATGGACGAGAGTGCGGACGTTTCGCGTCGGGCGCTCCTGCGCGGCGTCGCGGGGGCGACGGCGGCATCGACGGCGGCAGGAACGGCCGCGGCACAGGAAGGCGAAGGCGAGGGCGAGGGCGACGAAGGTGGCGGCGGCCAGGAGCGCCCGGTGCGGCCGGATTACCTGAGCGACGCCA
>PXRS01000076.1 GCA_003023785.1 Halobacteriales archaeon QS_5_68_33
CGAGTAGAAACGGTTTAGTGTGGGAGCGCCGACCTTCGGGTGGGAACGCACGACCGCAAATCCGACTCGCCCCGCGGTTGCGGGGCTCCGGGATTGCGGCCGTGTTCGCGCATCGCGCGCATCGCGGCGCCGCCGTCAGGCGGACAGCGGTACGTAGCGTTCCAACCAACACATGGCACGAATGCACACGCGCCGTCGCGGCTCGTCCGACTCGGACAAACCGGCGGCAACGGAACCACCGGCGTGGAGTGACGTCGACGAAAAGGCGATAGAGGAGCGGGTCGTCGAACTCGCCGAGGCGGGCCACAGCCCCAGCGAGATCGGCGTAACGCTCCGCGACGAGGGCGTCGACGGGACGCCCGTCCCGGACGTCTCGCTGGCGACCGGCAAGAAGGTCACCGAGATCCTCGAGGAACACGACGCCGAGCCCGAGATCCCGGAAGACCTCCGTAATCTCATGGAACGCGCGGTTCGCCTGCGCGAGCACATGGACGAGAACCCGGGCGACCACCAGAACAAGCGGGCGCTCCAGAACTCGGAGGCGAAGATCCGCCGCCTCGTCGACTACTACCGCGGCGACGAACTCGACGAGGCGTTCACCTACAGCTACGACGCCGCCGTCGACCTGCTGGAGTAGATGTCCACCACCGGGCCCGAGCGCACCGACGCGGGCGAGCACGCCGCCAGCGACGTCGCCGGCCGGATCCGCGAGGCCGAGTTCGTCCGTCTCGCGGGCGCGGCCACCGGCGACGGCCTCGCCGCCAGCGGCGTCCTCGCGCGAGCGCTCGCGGCGCTGGGCCGGCCGTTCCAGGTCAGCCTCGCGCCGCTCGCGGCCGACGCGGCCCGCGGGACCGACGCCGACATGGCCGTCGCCGTCGGGCGCGCCGACGCGGCGGCCGACCTGCACCTGCCCGGCACCGCGCGCCCGGCCAGCGAGACGGCGCTCGCCGTCGCCCGCGAACTCGGGGCCGTCGAGGAGGCGGGGACCACCCTCCTCGCGCTCGCGTTCGCCGGCTGTCACGCCGACGGTCGCGTCGACGGCGACATCGCGGACCGCGCCGCGGCCGAGTTCGACCGCCGACCCGGCCTCGCGGTGCCGACGGCCGACCCCGCCGACGGTCTGGCCCACTCGACGCTGGTCCACCTGCCCGTCTCGGGTGACCGGGACGCCGCGGCAGACCTGCTCGCCGAGCACGACCTTCCGACCGACGGAGCGCTCGACGAAGCGGACCGGCGTCGGCTCGCGTCGCTGGTCGCCATCGAGGCGGCCGGCGACGACGACGTCCCCCCGAGAGGCGGCGAAGCGGTCGAGCGGATCTGTCGCCCGTTCGCGGGCGGCCCCGTCGAGACGGTCGGCGGGTACGGCGACATCCTCGACGCCGTCGCCCGGGAGCGGCCCGGGACCGGCATCGCGCTGGCGCTGGGCCAGGACGTCCACGCGGACGCGCTGGCGGCCTGGCGCGAGCACGCCCGCCGCGCCCACGAGGCGGTCCGGGAGGCCGACACCGGCCGGTACGACGGCCTGTTCGTCGCCCGGCCGCCCGCACCGGACGCCCCCGTGGGAACGGTCGCGCGTCTCGTCCACGACTACCGCTCGCCCGAACCGGTCACGCTGGCCGCGGTCGACGGGACCGCCGCCGTCGTGGCCGACGACCGCGGTCTGGACTCGGTCGTCCGGACGGCGGCCTCGCGGCTGGACGGAACGGGCGAGGCGACCGGGACGACCGGCCGCGCCCGCTACGACGCCGAGGCGAGCGCGCTCGTCGCCGCTGTCAGGGAGGCCCTGGCATGACCGACGAGCACGACTCCGGGCGGACGACCCGGGCCGCGACCACCGACGAGGGGTCGACGGGCGACACGGGAACCGACGAGGAAACGGCGACCCGGGGTGCGACGGTCACGACGACACACGGCGACGCGGCGGCGGCCGAGCGGGTCGCCGCGGCGCTCGACCCGGACAACACGGCGGAGATGGCGACCCGGACCGACGGCGACCGCGTGGTCACGACGGTCCGGCGGAACTCGACCGGCAGCCTGCGGTCGACAGTGGACGACTACGTCGTCAACGCGACGGTCGCGGACCGGCTCACGACCGACGACGCCGGTGACGGACAGAGCGACACCGACGATACCGACGATATCGACGATACCGACACCAGCGACACCACACCAGCATGAGCGACCGATCAGTTTCACGACGCAGAGAACAGAAGCGGTGGTACACCCTGCTCGCCCCCGAGCAGTTCGACCGGGCGGAGCTGGGCGAGACCATCGCGGAGGAACCGGACCAGGTGCTCGGGCGGACCATCGAGACGACGCTCGGCGACCTGCGAAACGACGCCAGCGAGAACAACACCAAGCTCACCTTCCAGGTGAACGAGGTGGCCTCGGACTCGGCGTACACGGAGTTCGTCAAGCACGAACTGACGCGGGACTACCTGCGCTCGCTCGTGCGCAGGGGCTCCTCGAAGATCGAGGCCTACGTCACCGTGCTCACGGAGGACGACTACCGCGTCCAGATCCAGCCGGTGGCGCTGACGACGAAAAGCGCCGACGAGAGCCAGGAGAAGGCCATCCGCCGGACGATGATCGACCTCGTCGAGGAGTCTGCCCGCGAGCGCGCCTACGCCGACCTCGTCGACAGCGTCGTCGAGGGCCGGCTCTCCTCGGCCATCTACAACGAGGCCAAGACCATCTACCCGCTGCGCCGCGTCGAGGTCCAGAAGGCCACACTGGAGGCCCACCCCGAGGAAGTCGCCGCCGAAGAGGAGGCCAGCGTCGATGTCGACGAGGACGAGGTCGAAGCCGACGACTGAGCGCGTTCGAGTCCGAGGATTCTTTTCGGCGAGAAGTACTACCCGAGGAGCCAACCGGCTACCGCCCGAAGCCGGCGTCACTCGGACCCGGACGCCTCGACGGTGACGACGCCGACCATCCCGACCTCCTCGTGGGGGATGCAGAAGTAGCCGTGCTCGCCGGGGGTCTCGAACGTGTGTTCGAAGGTGTCCCCCTGGCCGAGGCGACCGCCGGCCCCGTCCATCCAGGCGTCCTCGGCGGCCGACTGGGAATCGGCATCTCCGCTGGCGAAGTAGTCGGCGCCGTCGGGGAGCTGGTCCCCGTAGGCGGTGACGGTGTGGCCCTGCTTGCTGGTGTTGCGCCAGACGACGGTCTCGCCGACCTCGACGGTGACGGTCTCGGGGCGAAACGCGTCGGTCGACATGCCGACGTCGTACTCCCCGCCGCCGCTCCCGCCCGCGGCACACCCGGCGAGCGCGGCCGCGGCGACGCCCGCCCCGGTCGCCAGGAAGGCTCTGCGGTCCATATCGGGTTTTTGGACCCCCGCGACATATGGGGCTCGGTCCGTTCCCGGGGGCTGAGACTTCCGGGACCGCCCACCCGTCGCCACACGGGGACCGCGAATGAAAACGCCTTTGCCACGGAGAATCGCACACTCGGGTATGAGCAACGGGGACGACGATGCCGGGGCGGGCGACGCCGACGGCGCAGACGAACCCGAATCCGAGCCCGGAACGGACGCCGAACCCGAAGCCGAGTCCGAAACGGAGGGCGAGACCGAGGAGACGGCGCTCTCGGCCGACACGCTGGACGAACGGCTGGCCGAGGCCGAAGCGGCCCTGGACGGGGCCGAGACCGAGGCCGACCTGGACGACGTCGAGGCCGACCTCGACGCCATCAGCGAGGACATCGAGGCCGCAGACCTGCCCGAACCCGACGAGGACGACGAGGACGCGGAGGACCCGCAGGCCGAACTCGAAGACCGGCTCTCGGACCTGCGCGACCGGCTGGCGGACCAGCGCGGTCCCTACGCCGAGGACGTCAGCGGGTCCGTCGAGGGGACGGCCTCGACGGTCGCAAGCACCCGGTGGACCGACGACGGCCTGCCGGAGGTCGTCGACGCCGTCGAGGCGTTCCTCGGGACGGCCGCCGACCGCCTCGGCACCGCCTTCGCCGCGGACAGCGAGGACGCCGACGACCTCGCCGCCGCGCTGGAGGAGGCCGCCGACGCCATCGAGGACGCCGGTCTCGACCCCGACGACGACGCAGAGACCATCGGTGCGCTCCTCGAGGCGGCGGAAACGCTCGCCGACGACGTCGAGGCCGCCGAGGAGTGGGACGACCTCACGGTGCGGGAGCAGCTCGATATCCGAGGCTTTTACGACGTGCTGGAGTCGGAGAACCGCAAGGACTTCCCGCCGGAGTGGACCGCGATCAAGCTCTACGAGAAGCGGGGCGAGCCCGAACCCATCCTGCACGGCCTGGAGACGTTCGACTCCGATTTCATGGAGGAAAACATCCTCGACACGCTGACCCGGATGGCCCCCGAGGAGGCCTTCGAGCAGATCCACCAGCGCGCCCAGAAGCGCGACAGGAAGCCCGTCGAGATACTCGGGAAGATCGGCGACGAGCGCGCCTGCGAGACGCTCCACGAGTTCGTCGAGGGCGACGGCGACCCCGCCCTCCAGAAGGTGACCCTGCGGGCGCTGGGCGAGATCGGCAGCGAGGAATCGGTCCAGCCGGTCGCGAACCGCCTCGAGGCCGACAGCTACGAGGTCCGCAGTGCCGCCGCGCGCGCGCTCGGCCTGGTCGGTGACACCCGCGCCATCGACCCGCTCGCCGACGTCCTCGACGAGGACGAGGCCGACGAGGTGCGGGCGAGCGCCGCGTGGGCGCTCAACCGGATCGGGACCGAACGGGCCCTGGAGGTCCTCGTCGACTACACCGACGACCGCGCCTACATCGTCCAGGCCGAAGCCCGGAAGGCGATCTGAGTTCTCCCCCCGGTCTCTCCCTCCACTGTCGTCCCGGTCTCCCGTTCCCCCCGGAGGTTTATATCCGAACCCGCGACCAGCGACGGCCGTGTCGCGCCCCGGCTTTCGCAGTCTCGACGTGCTCGCCCTCGTGGTCCTGCTCTGTGCCGCTCTGCCCGTTGGGACCGTCCCGCACGTCGGGGCCGTCCCGTCCGTCGGGGGCGGTTCCGCGCTCGCGGGCGTCCAGGGCCCGGCGGCGACCGACTCGGCGGCGATGGCCGCCCCAGGGTCGGAGGCCGCCATCGTCGCGGTCTCTCCGAACCCCGTCGCCGACGGCGACCGCGGCGAGTTCGTCGTGCTGGACCTGCCCGCGGCGGGGCCGTACCACCTCGACGACGGCGAGGGTCGCGTGGCGCTCCCGAACGTCACCGGTCGGGTCGCGGTCACCGCCGCGCCGGCGCTCGTCCGGAACCTGAGCGACACGCGGGTGGTCGGCGTCGCGGGGATGCCAGCGCTCGCGAACGGCGGCGAGCGACTGCGGCTCCTGCGGGACGACGAGACGGTTGCGACGGCACGCTACCGGGACGCCCCCGAGGGGGAACTCGGCCGGTTCGACGAGCGCGGGGCGGTCACCTGGCGCGCCGTCGGGCGGACCGACCGCCCGGTCGTGACCGGGTCCGGGGGGTCGGCGACGGCGTTCGTGTTGCCCGACGCGCCCGACGTCGCCGTCGAGACGATCCGCGACGCCGACGAGCGCGTCCTGCTGGCGGGGTACACGTTCAGTTCGCGACGCGTGGCGCGGGCGCTCGAGCGGGCGGCCGCTCGCGGCGTCCGGGTTCGGGTCCTCCTCGAGGGCGAACCCGTCGACGGACTCTCCCGCCGGGAGGCGCACCTCCTCGACTCGCTGGTCGCGGCGGGCGTCTCGGTCGAACTCGTCGGCGGGCCTCCCGACCGGTACGCCTACCACCACGCGAAGTACGCCGTCGTCGACGACCGGGCGCTGGTCCTGACCGAGAACTGGAAACCCGCGGGGACCGGCGACCACGTTCCGTGCCGACGCGAACTGGACCGGCGTGCGGGGCTGGCGCGAGTTCCGCCGCGGGCGCTCGTTCACGACGCGGTCGGTCGCCAACGGGTCATATCCCACGCGCCACGACCCCGCGACGGTCGCCGTCGAGCGCACGTCGCTGGTCGTCGCACCCGACAACGCCGAGCGGGCGGTCATCGACCTGCTGGACGACGCAACGGAATCCATCGACGTCGTGCAGTTGAACGTCGATGAACCCGACGGTGAGTTCCTGCGGACGACCGTCCGGGCGGCGCGGCGAGGCGTCGAGGTGCGGGTCCTGCTGAGCAGCGCGTGGTACGTCCGCGAGGAGAACCGTCGGATCGTCGAACGGTTGCGCGAACGCGCCGAGAGCGAGGACCTCCCCATCCGGGCGAAACTGGCCGCGCCCGAGGGCCGCTTCGAGAAGATCCACGCCAAGGGCGTCGTCGTCGACGGCGACCGCGTCCTGGTGGGAAGCCTCAACTGGAACCGGGAAGCAGCCCGCGAGAACCGCGAAGTGATGCTCCTGCTGGAAGGGGAGACGGTCGCCGGCTACTACCGCGGGGTGTTCGAGAGCGACTGGGCAGCCGCGAGCGGCGACGACCCGCGGTCGCTTCCCGTCGGGTCGATACTCGCCGTCGCGGGCATCGTCGTCCTCGCGGTGCTGGTCGCACGTCGCGTCGAGTTCGGGGAGACGACCGGCGTGGGGCCCGGTTGAGCAAACACACGCCTGCTGTCCACAGGGCGCGTGGCCACCGATTCACGGTCTGCCCGGTCGTCGTACGGTCGGTTGTACCGATTGACCGGTAGTTCGCCGACCGGTCGACGAAATCCGGGAACGATTACAGCCGACCGTACCATAGTGTTTATCACGAGAGATTCGACGATACCCCGCCAGTCCGGTCCGGAGAAACGCTCTCACCCGGTGACCCGACCGATTCACCGGTAAATGCTCGTGATAAACACTCTCAGTCCTCGAGGACGGGCGTCGAACTGCCGAGTTCCTCGTCGAGTTCGGCGCGGGCCATCTTGTCGACGAGCGCCTCGATGACGCTGACGCGCATCCCGCGGACGAACTTGATCGACCCGACGACGAGGTGGCCGCCCCCGCCGACGCCGCCGCCCTCGATCTCTGCCTTGAGTTCCTCGACCATCTCCGGGATGTCGAGGCGGACGCCGTCCGACCGCAGGACCGCGAAGTCGGGACCGTGGCCGATGGTGATGACGGGTTCGCCCGTCTCGGCGACCTTCCGGTCGTGGATCTTCCCGGTGGTCTTGCCCGGCGCCGGGTAGGTGAAGCGGTGGGCGTGGTTCTCGACGTCGATCCGGTAGAGGTGGGCGCCGTTGTCGAGGCGCTCGTGTTCGACGTGGTCCATCGCCACGTCGAGTTGCCGTTCGACGTCGCGCTCGGCCCGGTCGGCGAGGAACTCGACGAGTTCGCGGTGGCGCGTCCCGTCGTCGCAGTCGACGTTCAGCGCGTCGGTGACGAGTTGACCGCCGTCGTCGTAACGCAGCCAGAAGGTCACGTAGTCCAGCGCCTCCCCGACGTCGCGGAGTTCGCTCTCGTCGTAGCCCTCCGCCCTGGCGAGTTCGAGGTAGTCGGCCATCGCGTCGGCCTCCGAGCGGTCCGAGAGGCCCGCCACCGCCGGGACGTGCCGGATCTCGTCGGCGATATCCGGGTCTATCATCCGCGCGAGTTCGACGCACAGCATCCCCGTGGTGATCCGGTAGTCCTCGTCGTGGAGGTAAGGGTTGACGTGTTCGTCGACGAGGTCCTCGACGGCCTCGGGGTCGGGGTGGTGGTGGTCGACGACGACAACGGGGATGTCGTAGTGCGCGAGGTTGCGATACGCGGGCGCGTCCTCCTCGGTCGACCCGTTGTCCAGCATCAGGAGCAGCGGGAGTTTCTGGCCGTGACGCTCCCTGTCTTCGAGCGCGAAGTTCAGGTCGCGGGTGACGTCCTCGATCTCGTAGTAGGGCGCCTTGCTCGGCAGGCGCTTGAGGAGGTGCCGGGGCGCCTCGGGGTCCTCGTAGGTCTCGCGGACGAACCGTTCCAGGGCGGTCTGGAGCGGGACGCTCGCACAGATGCCGTCGCCGTCGGCGTGGTGGCGCATCCGGATCGGCCGGCCCTCCAACACCGTGCGGCGCAGTCGTGTCGCGACCGCTTCGAGGTCGTCCCACATCTGTTCGAGGCCGTCCCACTCGACCAGCGGGTCGACCTCGTGGGGCGCGGCGAGGTCGTCGAGCGCCGCCGACTGTTCCTCTCGGACGGTCTCGGCCTGCTCGCCCTCCAGGACGGTGAGCGCGTCGACCTCGACCTGGACGGCGTCGTCGCGGGTCTCGGCGCGTCCCTCGATCCGGACAACGTCGTCGAGTTCCACGTCCGGGTGGGCGCGGACGCCCGCCTCCGCGAAGGCGGTACAGGGCGCGATGCCGGTCGCGTCCCGCACCTGGAAGACGGTGGGGCCGCCGGTCTGTTTGATCTGGACGACCGCCCCGACGAGCGTGACGGACTCGCCGACGAGGTCGCCCAGGTCAGCGACATCGTCGCTCGCGGGTTCGACGCGTTCGACGGTGTACTCCTCGACGGTGACCTCGGCGAAGGCGACGTCGCCGTTCTCGCGGACCTCGTCGAGTTCGACGACGAGTTCGTCGCCCACCTCGTAGCTCCCCCGGAGGTTGGAACTGTGCACGAGGCCCGACACCTCGTCGGAGAGGTCGACGAAGACGCCGTACTCGACGATGCCGTTGACGGTGCCCAGGTAGCGCTCGCCCGGTTCGACGTGCTCGAGGTCGCAGGTATCGGCGAGGTCGTAGGCGGTGGCCCCGCTGTCGGGGACCGCGACGCCGGAACCCCCGGCGTCGTCTGCAGGTGACATTTGCTGTGGACTCGGCACCCACGCCAGTTTAACCCTCCGGAACGCTTCTCTCGGCCACCGGTGTGGCGTCGCGTTTTCCACCCAACCCGCGAAGGCGCGCGCTGTCGCGCGCGTTCATGCGCGCTCGCACGAGGGACGAGGAGCGCAGCGAGCGGAGTGACTCGACGGAACCCCGCTTGGGTGGAGGACTGTCGGTGCTATAGCGTATTTGATTCGGGAGCGAGAAACGTCCGTTCTTCAGCTGTCTCTAGCTCGACGTGCCAAAAATATTTGCGAACAAAAACGTTCGGGGAATCCAGCGTCGACCGCTACAACGTGTCCGTCGACGGGAGCAAGCGCACCGAATACGAGTTCTTCGTGACGGCAGTCGACGCTGCCGGGAACGAATCCGACGAGAGCAACCGCATCACCGTCCGGACGACCGGGCACCCCGGCCGTGGCGACGGCAGCGGCAAAGGGGCGGACGGCAACGACGAGGACGGCGACGGGTATGAGGACGACCACGACGGGGCGGACGAGGAGGTAGCACGGCAGGACCGCCGGGAAGCACGCAACAACCGTCGCGCCGGCGGCCGTCAGCGCTGATACGGTCGGTTGTCAGTCGTCTCCGGGATTCGCCCGTCCGGCGAATCACCAGTATACAGTTACAACCGACCGTCGGATGGGGCACCGTCTGCATGATCTGGCTCGACTGCACAGCATCCGTCTCGCAGAACTGTCTCTTTCGAATACTGTTTCGTTTCTCTATGTGTTCGGTGTCGACCGTGTTCGGTCCACCGTCCACAACCGGGTTCACAAGGCCGGTCTACGGCCCGAGACTGGCCGATCCCCGGATCACGTTGCGGTCGACGAAACCGTGATCCGCATCGGCGACGAGCAGTGCTGGCTGTGCGCCGCCGTCGATCCTGATTCACGTGAATTACTCCATACGAAGCTCGAGCCCGCCGGAAGGGACGCGCTCGTAGAGGTCTTCTCCGGCGAACTCCGCGAGAAAGACGGGGCCGACGATGCCGTGTTTCTCGTCGACGACGCCACCCCGCCGAAAGGGGTTTGCCGTCGACACGGTCTCGATTTCAGAGACGAACGCCACGGAGGTCGCAACAGTGTCGAACGTGTTTTTCGCGAGGTAAAAAGACGAACTGGTTCATTCTCAAACTGTTTCAGCGTGGCAAACACCCGCACAACACCGCGAGCGGGCGTGTAAGCGTCAAACAGGGGCTCGCGTACCGGAACGTTTAAAACTCCGGCGCGCCGACCTGCGGGTACCAGAACGTCTCCGGCGTTCCGGCAGTACCGTACTTCGCCCAGCATGACAGGGAACCCTTGTTGTCGGCGTCAGCACACCGAGACGGGCACGACTGTCACGCGCCGGAGCAGTATGGCCCCGAGGTTCAATCATGGCTGAATCGATAGACGAATCCAAGAACGCAACGGTAACAGACGACGACCTGGAGAACAGATCCAAGGGCGAGCTCATCAAGCTCGCCGGGCAGCTCCGGGACCGACGAAACGAACTCAACCAGCTCGCCTCCGAGCGCGCCTCCGAGCGCGACGACCTGAACGCCGAGACCCGCGAGAAGGTCGACGAGGCCCAGGAACACCGCGAGAAACGCGACGAGCTCAACCAGCGGGTCCAGGAACACAAGGAAAAGCGCAACGAACTCAACGCCGAGGCCAACGAGCTCTTCGACGAGGTCGATCAAAAGCGAAACGAACTCGAACTCGACGAGGGCAAGGACATCGAGCAGCTCGAAAGCGAGATCGAGGACCTGGAGTTCAAACAGCAAACCGAGGTGCTCTCGGCCGAGGACGAGCGCGAACTCATCGAGAAGATCGAGGACAAGCGCGAGAAACTCGCCGAGAAAAAGGAGAAGCTCGACCAGGGTGACGACCTGGAGGCGCTCAAGGAGGAAGCCGAGGAGATCCGCTCCGAGGCCTCCCGGCACCACCAGAAGGTGACCGAACTCGCGGACGAGGCCCAGAAACACCACAACCAGATGATCGAGGCCTACCGCAAGGCCGACGAGATCCGCGACGAGGCCGACGAGATGCACGAGAAGTTCGTCGAGGCCCAGGAGGCCGCGGACCAGCACCACGAGGACTTCGTCCGCGTCCAGAAGCGCCTGCGCGAGCTGGACAAGAAGGAAGAAGAGGAGGAGCGCGAGGCCCGCAAAGAAAAGGAGGAAGCCGCCCGCGAGGAGGCCGAGGAGATCTACCAGAAGTTCAAGGAGGGCGAAACGCTCGACACCGAGGACCTGATGAAACTCCAGAACACGGGGCTGCTGTAGTCGACGCCGACGCTTTCTACGTTTTAGTTGTAAATATTTTCGCACGACCGTATGAGCCGGTCCCTGGAGCCGGTGAAGTTGGGGGATCCACAGAACGTTATCTCGACGGTATCGTCCGGTCGTACTGCCGGCTGTGCGTCTGTCAAGAACTTCGCCGCTCCGGGGCGGTGAATGCCTTCACGAAGTTACAGCCGGCAGTATCAGGGCGGGTGTTGTACCGCCCGGCTGAACGGGGTTATGATTCAGTCCGGATGTCGGCTGCTCGCCCGGTATCGAGGTCGAAAACGCCCGATTCGACCATCGCTTCGAGCGGGTTGTTCTCGATGTCGAGCGGGAAGTCGACGCGGCCGCGACGGCGCGCCGACTCCCAGGCGGCGAACGCGACCTCCGTCGCACGCAACGACCGCTCGCCGCTTATCTCCGGTTCGCGTCCCTCTGCCATTGCGGTGACGACCTCTTCGATCGCGCGCTCGTAAAACGTCGGCCGGTCGAGTCGACCCTCGTCGACGACCGGTGCGCGCTCGAGTATCTTCATTGCACCGGCTCGGGCCAACCCCTTCTCCGGTCCGTGGATCGAGTCGGTCGTCTCGACGGTCGTCCAGCCACGTCCGTCGACACGGTATCGGAGCGCGGGCCCACCCTCGACGCCCAGTTCGATCACCCCGTCGGTCCCGACCAGCCGGAGGTAACACCCGACGAGGTCGGTCCCGAAGCCGTCGCCTTCTCCGGTTATCGCCAGGCCGGTGACGCCGTCGTCGTACTGCCACTGTGCGAGGCCCTGGTTCTCGTTATGCGTCCCGAACCAGCGGTTCTCCTCGCGATAGTCGATGTTCGCCAGAACCCACTCTACGGTCGCGTAGTCGGTGTAGTACCCGGCGAGGTCGAACTGGTGGACCCCGGCGTCGAAGAGGTTGACTTCGCCGCACTCGATCCGTTCGAGCTCTCCGACGGTGCCGTTCGCGAGCAGTCGTTTCGCCTCGCGGAACGGCTCGCCGAACCGCCGCTGGTGGTCGATTGTCAGCTGGACGTCGGCCCTGGCACACGCCCGGACCATCCGCTGGCAGTCCTCCCAGGTCGTCGCCATCGGTTTTTCGCAGTGGACCGCGTCCGGGACGCCGCTCTTCGCGCACCCGACGACGATGTCCGCGTGGGTCGCCGGCGGCGTACAGATGCTGACGATATCGGGGTCCACCTCCGACAGCATCGCTTCGTAGTCCTCGAAGACGTTCTCCGGGGCGATGTCGAAATGTCCCGCGAACGCCTCGGCGTTCTCGCGAACGATGTCCACACAGGCGACGAGTTCGACGTCGTCGAGGCGCTCGTAGCCAGGTGCGTGTCTGTGCGCCATCGCGTAGCCGGTCCGGTCCCGGTCGTCGGGGTCGGCCCCGGTCCCAATGATCGCAGCGGTGTAGACCATCCCGCTTGTTCGATACCCCGACACCGACCAATAATATACTGTCCCTAACGGGACTGGCGGGCGTCGTCGCTCTCGTAGAGCCGGCGGGTCCGCCGACCGATGGTCTCCCAATCGAACTGTTCGACGTACCGTCGGTTCGCTGCCCCCATCGCCGCCAGGTCGGCGTCCAGCGCCGTTTGCAGCGCGTCGGTCAGCCCGTCCGGGTCCGCCGGATCGTAGCAGACGTTCTCGCTCGCAGTGAGGAGTTCGCCGACACAGCCGGCTTTCGGAGCGACGACTGGCAGTCCGAACGACATTGCGAGCATCGCGGCACCCGACATGAGCGTCGTCCCGTAGGGCAACACGACGACGTCGGCGCTGTGCATGTACCGCTGTACCTCCTCGTCCGGGACGAATTCGAGGGTCGTTCGGACGCGGTCGTCCTGCTCGGCCGCCGACCGGATCGCCTCTGCGATGTCGTCGTCGAGCGGATTGCCGACGACGGACAGTCGCGCCCCGGGAGCCTCGACGCCGCTGAACGCCTCGAGCAGTTTCAGGACGTTCTTGTAGGGCCTGATGACCCCGAAGTAGAGAAACACCGTCTCGTCGGGGTCGTATCCCAGCGACTCGCGTGCCTCGGTGCGGTCGAGTTCGGCCGGGTAGCTGTCGACGTAGTGGCCGTGGGGGACCGCGACGACCGACTGTCGCTTGCTCTCCGACAACCGGAGCGTGTCGGCGACTGTCTCGCTGGCCCTCTCACAGTGGGTGATGAGGACGTTGACGAGTCGAGACGCGAGCCGCTTGACGACCAGCTCGACGCGGGGGCACCGCCGCTCGTGTTCGAAGAGGTTGTGGACCGTCCAGACGACTCTGATCCCGGACAGTCGCAACACGGCCAGTTCGACCAACAGTCTGGCACCCCTCAGGGCCGTGGCCGAGCGATAACTGGTGACGAAGTGGGCGCTCAACCAGTGGAGGTGGACCACGTCGGGGCGATCACGCCCGCCCAGCACCGCCAGCAGTTTCCATCGGCTGTCGTATCTCGAAAGTTCGACAGTCACGTTCTCTTGCCCGAGCGCCTTCCCGAGTTCGTGCTGATAGGGGTTGCTGTCCGAGTAGTCGGTATACATCGAGGCCGAGAGGTGTCCCCGGGCGCGACTCTCCTCCTTCCGAGGCATGCCCGACGTGTTGTTCTTGGCCGTCGCGTCTCCGGTCTCCTGCCCTGACTGTGAGGCGTTTACCTCCAGGTTCCGGAAGGTGAGTATCGACAGTGCGCGCTCGACATACCGGCGGACGGTCTCCGGCAGCATGCGGCTGTTTCCTCTCATCATCCCCCTCGTTCGTCTCTTCGGGGCGGCCGGCGTCCCGCCGTCGGTCGCTGCCGGTCCCGACCGCTCGCGACACGTCCGGCCGACCGGTGACGGCTGACACGCCCTGTTCCGAGAGCGCGGTCTATGGCCGGGGGGCTCGGTTCGCGGTCTCGCGGCGCCGTGTGACGGTCGACAGGTCGACTGTCCACCGTGACAGCGTCGGATTGACCGGCCCGCCACCCCGCAGTGCCACTCTCACATGGACGCGTCCTGTCTCCCGGAGACCATCCACGCATTGTGTCCACAAGTAGTAAGACAACAACTAAAGTAAAGATACCGTACCGCGGCCGAACTGGCGGACCGATCCCGTCTCCGGAAGGGAGCTGACAGGCCGTGGCCGACCGGAACGCCGAGTCGGGAGGTAACAGCGGCATAACGAAGTGATACCGAACCCCCGTCCGGAGTGTGAGAACCGACGGTGGCGTGATCCGACAGGCGAGCGGTTCCTCGGGAGGCGCGTGAGCCGATGGCTGACCGGGAGTCGGAGTCACCGCTCGTATCGGTCGTGATCCCGACGCACTACCGGAACGATGTGCTGGTCGAGACGGTCCGAAGCGTCCTAGCCCAGTCGTACTCACCGATCGAGACCATCGTCGTCGACGATTCAGGGGAGGGACACGCCGCCCCCGTCGTCGAACGATTCGACGAGGTTGACTACGTCGCCTTCGACGAGAACCGCGGGGCAAACGCCGCTCGAACCGCCGGGGCCAGGCGTGCGCGCGGGAGGTACGTTCACTTTCTCGACGACGACGACAGGATGTTCGACTCGAAGGTCGAACGCCAGGTACGCCGCTTCGAGGAGGTCGACGGCACCGGCGTCGTCTACACCGGCCTCCGGAAGAAAGGCGACCAGACCGACCTGCCCGACCCGGACGTTCAGGGGGATGTCCTCGAGGCCGCGCTCACATTCGACATGTGGCCGTGTATGACCTCAACAATGCTCATCGACAGCGATGTCCTGGCAGCGGTTCTCCCGCTCTCCGACAGGGCGGCCGCACAGGACCTGGAGCTGATGATCCAGCTCGCGCGACGGACGGCGTTCGAGTTCGTCGACGCGCCGCTCCTGTACAAGCGCATCGACATGGACTCGCTGGGATCCTCGATGACCGCGGTCGATTGCCGCAGACAGCTCGTGATCGACTATGCGGACCTCTACGCGGAGCATCCACCCCGGATTCGGAAGACAGCGATGGCGAAGAACTACGAGGCCGAAGCCGCGCTACTGCTGCGAAAGCGCGGGTGGTCGACAGGAGCGATCGGGTCCCTGTTGCGACATTGTTACTATGTCCCCGACCAGCGGCTGCAGTCGGTCGTCAAGGTCCTCGCCGGTTGTTTCGGGAAACCCGGGTGGACCGCTCTCGACCGCGTGAACCGACTCATCACCGCGGTCACCGTCCTGTGACGCTGCCGGAACGGTCGCTGTCCCGCGTCTGTGCGTTCGACGGGCGTCACTGCACCGCGTCGTAGACGCGCATGTACGAGCGGGCGGTCTTCTGGATAGTGAACTCGCTGCGCGAGCGCTCGTACCCGTTCTTTCCCATCCGCTTGCGACGGCTGTCGTCGGTCATTCGGCGCAGTCCCTCCGCCAGGTCCGCGGGGTCTGTCGATGCGGTTATGACGCCGGTCTCCCCGTCGACGACGGCCTCCTCGGTGCCGGGTGCGGGGGTCCCGACGACTGGGAGGCCCGCCGCCATGGCTTCGAGCAACACGACGCTCAACCCCTCCGTTGTCGACGGGAGGACGAAGGCGTCCGCCGTCGAGTAGTAGTCGGCAACGGAGTCGACCCGTCCCGTGACCGAGACGTTGTCGGCGATACCGTGTCGGGCTGCGGTGTCGCGCAGTTCGTCTCCGAGCGGTCCCCAGCCGACGACGAAGAGGTGTGCATCCGGCCAGTCGTCGACGAGTTCCGCCATCGCCCGGACGAGGTTGCGCTGGTTTTTCACCTCGGTGTACCGACCGACGTTCAGGAAGACGGGACCGTCGCCGACGTCGTACTCGGCGTACAGCGGTTCCGCGTCGGCTTCCGCCACCCGCGCTCTGAACGCCTCGACGTCGATCCCGTTGTGGACCGTGTAGGTCGGCCGGTCGAGCCCGTCCTGGCCGAGTTCGTACCGTCTCGCGGACCCGGCGAACGACCGCTCGACGTCCTCCGAGACGGCGATGTCGACCGCGCTCAACGGCCGCGTGACGCGTTCCATCACCCGCGTTCCGGGGTGGTAACTGTCGCTGACGTTGTGGAAGGTCCCGACCACCGGGACGCCGGCCAGCCGTCCACAGACCCGCGCGACGAGAAAGAGATACAGCGAGCCGTGGACGTGGAGCACGTCGAACCCCTCCTCGCGGAGGAAGCCGGCGATCCGCCGGAGAACAAGCGGGGAGAACTGAGCGACCGGGCTGTCCGACCCCGTCTGCAGGTCGACGACGCGCGCGCCGGCCGCCTCGAAGTCCGACCGCATCGCCGTCTCCCCACCGATGTACCCCACGGTGTACGCTGCCTCGTCGTCCGGCGTCGCCTCGACGATCCGGAGCAGCTGGGTCTGCAGGCCGCCGAGCGCGAGCTGGTGGACGAGGTGGCAGATCCGATTCCGGGCCGTCATCGTCCCCCCATCAGTCGGGCACACTCCCGAGCGCAAACCTGTAGCGGCACCCCTCCCCTCCGCGGGTCGACCGCTACCGTCTCCGGCGCCGCACTGTCGAGACCTGTGCGCCGATGTTGAGCATCGTGACCTGTGGCCCCGCCCGCGTGTCCGAGCCGTGATGCGAACCGGGGTGGGCGCCCGTGTTTCGAGGCGGTCATGTGGTTTCGTTGTCGGCCGCGTCGGGGCGGTCAGGCTCGTACATCACGAACGTATCGGTGTTGTCGTAAACGACGTTCCGGCCGTCCGGGTTGAGGTCGATACCGTCGGCCGAGACGGGGTCGAGGACCCTGATCGTCTCCTCGCCGTCGTAGGCCGCGGAACCGGGCGGGCGGACCAGCACCTTGATCCGCCCCTCCCGGAGCGACGTCCGTTCGACGACGGTGAGTCCCGGTTGCGCCTCCGGGCTGCCGTCGGTGATCCGCATCCGGCCGAACCGGGAGGACCGCTTCGCGGTCGGACCCGTCCAGTCCTCGTGGATGAGATACCCCGAGAACGAGTGGGACGCGTAGACCGGTGTATCGCTCGTGTGCTCCAGGACGTAGTCGGCGGCGGCGAGGTCGCCGGTGGTGAAGTGGTCGCGGGCCCCCTTGTCGTAGCCGAAACTGTTGGACAGCGATGGGTCGGTGAACCCGCCGCCGACCGAGACGAAGGCCGCCGTCACCACGAGCAGCGACACTGCGACGATGCCGGCCGTCCGTCTGTGGTCGTCGACCCGCGCGAGGCCGAGCGCGACGACGGGGAGGAGAAACAGGAGCGTCATGATCCCCCACCGGTTCAACGCCGCGAGGCCCCGCGCGAGCGCCCACGTCGGGTTCGGGATGTACAGCGGGACTGCCACGAGAAACCCCGCGATCACCTTCGGGAAGACCCGACTCGGCATCGTCCCGTTGGGTCGGACGATGGTCCAGAGCCCGTACCCGCCCACGCCCAGAAACAGCGCGTAGTGGACGTTGTCGAGGAGGAACGGCACGGACGCCAGCATCAACTCGACGGGGTCGGTGTAGGTCTGTATCACGAACTGCTCGGTCGGCAACCCCGACGATGCGGACGGACTCGTTTGCGTGATCCACCGGATCGGCACTTGGACGAGGTCGGTGAGCCACCAGTAGACGGCCACGGAGACAGTCAGGATCATGTACTGGTGGAGCGGCCGCTGGATACTGTCGCCGTCTGCGTGTCTCGCCGCCAGGATCCAGGCCGTCCCTGCGATCGTCCAGACGGCGATCAACACGACCGACATGAACACGCTGAGGTGGTGGGTTATCGTCCAGGCGACGACGATGAAGACCGAGACCACAGTGTACCTGATGTCCCTGGCCAGTTTGCTGAGCAACAGCAGGAAGACGGCGAGAAAGAAGAAACTCAGCGACTGGACGTGTGCCTGAACGCCCCACCGGATGAACTCCGGGTTGACGGCCGCGAACGCCGCGGCGTAGAACCCGATTTTCCTCGACCCCGTGACGTTCCGCACGATGGCGTACGCGGCGACGACCACGACCGAAAAGAGGACGGCGACGAGGACGCCAATGACCGTCCGCGGGGCGACCGGCGACAGCTGGACGAAAACGCTCGAAAGCGTGTGAAACACCGGCAGATTGGTGTATCGGGTACCGATCGTCGGGACAAGCGACCCCGCGTCAGCGATCCGCCGGGCGAGCGCCGTGTGGTACACAGTGTCCAGTGTCTCGACGTAGTACGGGCCTGTCAGCACCTGCGCTGCCAGAACTGTGCCCGCGGCCACGACAAGCAACGCGAGGCTCGACAGGATCGGCGCGTATCGCTCGTCGGTGAGATAGACGTTCACCACCAGCGACCCAACGAAGACGGACACACACAGGAAGTACGCCAGGCCCCGTCCGAGCGTGGCCAGGACGATGACGCTCGAGAGCAGCGCGCTCACCGCGAATCGCCGGTCCCGCAGGACCACCCACAGCAGCTCGGTCCGCACGAGCAGCGACTCCTCGCTCCCGACCAACCGCCGGAACACCAGCAGGTCGACGAGTCCGACGGTCAACAGGCCGATGACGGCCATCCCGAAATACCGCGTCCGGCCGATCGAGAGCGCCAGAACCGTGCCGCCGCCGACGGCCACGGTGAGCACAGCGAGCGTGGCGTTCAGTATCTCGTTACGGGGACGATACCGTGCAGTGACGATCCGTTGTGTCGGGACAGCGGCGAAAACGTGTGAGTTCGTGATCGCCGCCCCGACCGCCTGTGTGCTGCTGGCGAGCGCGTGTTCGACAACGTACACGACCCTGTAGGTCACGTATCCGAGGAGCATCCCGAAGACGACCAGAACGGGGATTGCCTCGGCGAGCGGTGCATCGGGGACCTCCCAGGGGATCTGAACCGGCATGCCCACGATGTCCGGGAGACTCATACGTACCCCAGTTCCTCGAGCCGGTCCTCGACGTCGTCGTCGAGGCCCGTCTTCCGTTCTCGGATGACGTCGAGGTCGACGTCCGACCTGGCCAGGAAGGCGTCGACCGTCGATTCGAGATCCGTCATCGCTTCGGGGTCTTCGACCGACGTCGACTCCTCCGGGTCGGTTCGGAGGTCGTACAGCTCGCGGTTCTCGACCGTCCAGCGCTCGTCGTGGTAGGATCTGATGAACTTGTGACGGTCGGTCCGGACGCCGGCGTAGCTCCGCTCGTGCAGTGGGGAGTGGTTCAGCAGTATCGCGCGCCGACTCGTTCCATCGACCGGTTCCCCCTCCCAGTTGTCGGGGACCGACAGGCCCAGTTCCCGCAGAATCGTCGGCGCGAGGTCGATGTGTCGGACGTTGCTCTCCGTGACGGGGCGGTCCAGGTTCCTGGTGAAAAGCGGTGTCATCACGCACTCGTCGTACAGTTGGGCGTGGCCGTGGTAGCCGTGGCCGAACTCCTCGCCGTGGTCGCCGGTCACCACGACAACCGCCTCGTCGTCGATGAACTCAAGGACCGTCGACAGCCGCTCGTCCAGCCGCTTGACACACTGGTCGTAGAGCTCTCGCAGCGTCGCCAGTATCGACGGGGTACACCTGTCGCGGACGTGGTAGTCGACCAGCGTCCGGTAGGTCTCGTACAGTCCGACCCCCCGTGCCTTCCTGACCCCTGTGAAGTAGGGGCCGTGGAGGTCCATGAGGTGGACCCACAGGAATCGCGGTCCGCCCTGTCGCCGGTACCACCGCCGCGCCCGGGTCGCGACGTCGGTCGCGTTGACCCGCTGTTTCAACCGTACCAGTCGCTGTGCCCGGTCGAACACGCTGTAGCGCGGCCCCGCCAGGTCCATCTCGGTCGTCATCCCGTCGTTCCAGAAGTGGTCGAAGTGACCGTCCCACTTCGCCAGAAACGGGTTCGACGCGACGACGCCTCCCGTCGCGTACCCCTGTTCGCCGAGGATCGCCGGCAACGATCGCGTACCCGACCGGACCAGTCCATCCGGGTCGTAGGCTTGGACGAGGTGCTGGCTCGCCAGCAACGGCGGGAACGCGCCGTTGGTCGAGGCCGAGTGGCTGACGGCCGTCGACCGCTCGTACGCCCCGTCTTCGGCCATCGCGCGGAGCGCCGGCATGTCCGCGACCGCGTCAGCCCGCCAGGCGTCGACCGTGACGAGGACGACGTCTCTGGCGTTGCGGGGTTCGCGCTCCTCGCTCATGGTTTTTTCCCGTGGTGTGTCGTTCATTCGAGATACCCGAGTCCGCGTAGTTGCTCGCGGACGTCTTCGCTCTCTGCCTCGGAGTACTCCCGGCGGGTCCCGTGCTCGTCGTGGGTCCGCCGGCACGTGACGTCGAAATTCCCCGCCAGTCGGTCCGACGGCAACTCGCCATCGAAGTTCTCCGGGACCGCCACGTCGGCCAGGGCGAGAACCAAGGGGAACACGTCGAGGACGCTCCTCTCGGCGACGTCGTCCGTTCGCGCGAACGACTCCCCGGCCGTGATGAGTGTCCCGAACGGGCGGTGTTCGCTCCACTCGTCGCGGGCGAACAGTTCCCCGTCGTTGAAACTCGTCTGGATACCGACCTGCATGTCGTCAGCGATCGGGATCACGTCGGGCGCCCCGTCCACAAAGGGCCCCCTGAACACCTCTTCCTTGCGACGGATCTCCGTCATCAGCGGATCGTCGCGGTCCGGTGCGGGGTGAGTCACCGTTTCGAGCCCGGCGACGAGGTCCGCGCGCAACTCGCCGGCGCGCGCCTCGTCGACGGTTCCGGACGGGTGCGTCCCGGCCCCGTTGAGGTAGACGACGTTCTGGTCGGGGGAGTAGGCGACCGTCTCTGACCAGTCGACCCGGGCCGAGTCGAACCCCTCGCTGCGTTCGTCCGCGGGCGGGACTACCCGCTGAAGCAGGTCCAGCACGGGCTGGGGCAGGCGACCCCGCACGTCCTCGGCCCCGAGCGCGCGCTTGGCGGCGACCAGCCGCTCGCGCGTGAACCCGACCCGTCTGAGCAGGGATCGGGTGTCGAAGCCCGACGCGTCGGTCACCGAGAGGTAGCCGTTCTCACGGAGCCACTCGTTGATGTGGAAGTTCCAGTCGCTCGCTGCCGCGTGGCCGTGGTCGCTCATGACGATCGTGTCGACGTCGTCGGGACAGGCCGCCAGCAACTCGGCGAGCGCCCGGTCCTGTTCGACGTACAGTTTCCGGAGCAGGTCGGGGTTGCGCCCGAGGTAGTGGCCCGCGACGTCGGTCGCCATGAACACGCAGAAAAAGACCTCGACGTCCGTCTCCCGGACGAGCGTCTCGAAGGCCCGCTCGTGGTGCCACAGGCCCTCGGTGACGTCCGCGAGCACCTCCTCGTCGCCCGCCTGCATGAGCTCCGGGCCCACGCTGAACGGGTTGACCCGGTAGCGCTCGCCGGTCTCGTGCTCGACGGTTTCGATGACCTCGGGCGGGTTGCTCACCGCCGCGCGGTTGGGGCTCGGCCAGCCGGCGACGACGTACCCGTGGTCGAGGTCGCTCGGCGGGTAAGTCAGCGGGACGTTCGCGATGCCACAGGCGACACCGGCGGCGTCGAGCACCTCCCACAGCGACTCGGCGTTGACGTCGCTGTAGTTGACGGGCTCCCAGCTGTAGTCGTCGAATTCGCGCTTGGTGAAGCTGAAACAGCCGTGTTTGCCGCCCTGCTTCCCCGTGTAGATCCACGGCCAGGCCGGCACCGACAGCGGTGGATCGGCGGACCTGATGCGACCGAACGACCCGCTGGTCCGGAGGTTCCGGAGCGTGGGGAGGTCCGCCGACCAGCGCCGGACGAGGCTGGGTTCGAGCCCGTCCAGCCCGACAACGACGATGCTTGGTCCCTCAGACATCGTCGCCCTCCGAGAGCAGCCGGTAGTACTCGTCGACCGACTGTTCCTTGGTGAACTGTGCCTCGAACGCCTCGCGGGCGTTGGCTCCCTGGCGTGCCACCAAGTCAGGGTCGGTCCGCCACCGCTCGATGGCCCGTCGCATCCCCTCGACGTCGCCCTGCGTGACCTGTTCGCCGGCGTCGTATCGCTCGACGATTCGCGCCTCATCGTCGTCGGGATGGGATATCACCAGCACGGGCTGGCCGGCCGCCAGGGAGGTGTACAGTTTGCTCGAGACACAGAGGCCTCTCATGCCCTCGCTGACGGAGACGACCGAGACGTCACCGCAGGTCAGGGTGTGGGGGAGAATATCGATGTCCTGATACGGCAGGAACCGCACGGTGTCGTCGGTGAGACCGTGCAGTTCCGCCCGGTCGACGACCGCGTCTTTCCCATCGCCCTCCCCGATGATGAGAAACCGCACGGGGTCGTCCTCGAAGGCAGTCGCGGCCTCGACGACCGTCGCCAGGTCGTGGTTCGCGCCGATGTTCCCCGAATAGACGAGGGTGAACCGATCGACGAGCCCGTGTTCCTCGCTGAACGGGTTTTCCGCCTTCGCCTTCGGTTCGATGAACTCGCCGTCGGCCCAGTTGTCGATGACCGCGACCTTCCCGGCGTCGAACCCCTCGCCCGCGGCCGTCGCGATCCGGTCACGCATGACTTCTCCGAGCGCGACGACGCTGGCGGCGTTCCGGAAGACGTAGCTGTTCACGGCCGTCCAGGATCGATAGACGAGGCCGCTGTCGCTGATGTACCCCGCCGCGGCGATCACGTCCGGGTAGAGGTCATAGACGACGTACGTGTACTCCCACCCCTTGTACCGGCAGAGCAGCCACATTGCCGGCGGCAAAAACGGGGGGTTCGAGACGAAGAGGAGTTCGCGGTCGTCCGTCCGGTCGCGGGCGAGCTGGCAGGTCATCCAGACGGTGAACACGACCCAGTTGAACAGCCGCCGGGGGAGCGACGTCTGCCGGACCTGCGGTGCACGGATGCGCCGTACCTCGACGCCCTCGTGGAAGTCCCGCACCGGCTGTTTCTCGTAGTCGCCGCTGTGGTAGTTGGGCTGGCCCGTGTAGACCGTCAGGTCCAGTCCGCGCTCGGCGAGCCCGGTCGCCAGGTCGGTCATGAGCTGTCCCGTCGAGGCCGTGTCGGGGTGGAAGTACTCTGTGACGAGGACGAACTCCGTCGACCCCGCGTCGGTGCGCTCAACGTCCTCGTTATCGCTCGTGGAGGAGCGTGTGGAGGTTCTCTCTGACGTAGTCTCTGTCGCGGTTCGTGACATACCAATCGATAGTTTCGTCGAGGCCGTCCTGCAGCGTGTACTGCGGTTCCCAGCCGAGCAGTTCCTCCGCGCGGCTCGTGTCGGCGGCCCGGTGTCGGACGCCGACCGGCTTGTCGGTCATTCGGTCGATCTCCTCGGGCTCCCGGTCGAGGGCTTGGAAGATCGATTCGGCGACTTCGTTGATAGTTATGTACCGACTGATGCCCGCGTTGACCGGGGTCGCATCGGTGACGTTCTCGGCAGCCAGCCGCAGCGCTCGCGTGATGTCTTTCACGTAGGTGAAGTTACGTGTCTGCTCGCCGTCCCCCCAGATCCGGAACGGATCCTGGCCGGCGTAGGCCTTGGCCAGCAGTGCGATTATCGCGTGGGTCTCGTTCTCGCGGGGGCCGTAAGCAGTGAAGATGCGGACGATGCTCGCGTCGATGTCGTGTTGCTCGCTGTAGGCCATCAGCGAGCGTTCGCCCATGAGTTTCGCCCAGCCGTACACCTCGTCGGCATAGGCGCCCCCGCGCTCCTCGAAGCTCACCATGTCCTCGCGCAGGCGCCGCTTTTCCTGCTGGATGTCCGTCGGATATGTACACGCCGAGGAAGCGAACCCGATCCGGTCGACGCCGTTTCGCGCGGCCGCCTCGAAGACAACGTTGTCCAGCGCCATGTTCGTCGCACAGTTGGCCGGGTAGTTCGCGATGTACCCTCGCCCACCGTGGTCCGCGGCAAGGTGGAACACGGTGTCGATCCCCTCGGTGGCCTCCTCGGCGACGCTCATCCGCTTGAGGTTTCCTTCGAGGACCTCGATCTCACCGTCGAGCGCGGCCAGGTTCTCGCGCTCACCGCTGGAGAAGTCGTCAGCGACGCGGACCTCCGCGCCTTCCGCGGCGAGGTCCTCGACGAGGTGGGACCCGATGAACGACGCGCCGCCGGTCACGAGGACGTGCTCGTCGGTCCACTCGCTCATCGTGCACCCCCGTCGGCGGCCAGCGCAGCACGGGTCCCCTCGAGTTCGGCCTCGGCCCACCGGTAAACCGTCCGGAGTCCCTCCTCGAGCGGAACCCGGGGCTCCCAGTCGAACTCCTCGCGCATCCTCGTCATGTCGCAGGCGTACTTGTCGGTGCCCGTCGGTTTCGACCGGTCGTGCTCGATGCTGAGGTCCTTGCCGCTGATATCGATGATCGTCTCGGCGAGTTCGTTCATCGAGACGACCTCCTTCGAGTTCCCCAGGTTGATCGCCTCACCGTCGCCCTTTTGCTCGATCGTCTCGACCATGCCCTCGACGAGGTCGGTCACGTAGATGAACCCGCGCTGCTGGGTGCCGTCGCCGAACAGTTCGATCGCGTCGCCGTCTTCGGCCTCGATGACCTTGCGACACAGCGACGGGATGACGTGGCTGCTGTCGGGGTCGAGGCTCTCCCGGGGGCCATAGCAGTTGAAGATGCGCACGCTGCTGGTGGCGATGTCGCAGTCCTCGCTGTAGGCCCGGCAGGCGACTTCGCCCAGGACCTTTGCCCACCCGTAGGTGCTGTGTGGGTTCGCCGGGACCGCCTGGTCCTCGCTGAAGAGATGCAGGTCGTCGTTTTGCTGGCGGTAGATACAGGCGCTGGAAGCAAACAGGAAGCGGTCGACGTCAGTGACGCGGGCGGCTTCGAGCATGTGCTGGTTCATGAGCACGCTCGGGGTGAGACCGCCGACGTTCTCGCGTTTGATGTAGTGGATACCCCCGACGCTGGCCGCGAGGTGAAAGACATGGTCGACGCCCTCGACGGCCCGGAGACACCCTCTCTGGGTTGTCAGATCGACCGGTCGGACCTCGATATCGTGCTCGAGGTGGTCGATGTTTTCGCGGTCGCCCCGCGAGAAGTTATCGGCCACGACGACGTCCATACCGCGGTCGACGAGCCGCTCCGTCAAGTGTGATCCGATGAATCCCGCGCCGCCCGTTATCACTGCGCTTCCGTTTTCGAGCGTTGGCATCGTTCCACACAGCGTCCCTATCGGGAAAGAGTATGCGCCTATTACCCGCTCGGCTTCCCGGGCTCGTCGGTTTAGACGCCCGTTTACCGTCGCCCGGTTTCGCTCCGTATGACGACGTGCCTGCCGGGGATCTGGTCCGTCTCGGGCCCTGACCGCCACGCCCTGGGAGCCGGTGGGGTCCGGACGCGGGTTCCCGGCGGTTCCCGTGACGCCGTCCGGGTGCGCTCAATCGCGCCCCGGGGCCCGGGATGGGGAGTCGTGGGTCGAGTTTCGACGGCCCGGTCGTCCACGGGCACCGGATCTACCCGGATCCCGCCGCTTTCGGTCCCCGGGACCCACGGCTCGTAGCGCCCGGCCTCGTTGGTTAATTCAGGCATAACTTACCGTGTGATCGGCCAACTGATGCGATACAGCAGAGATGTCGATGGACTTCAGACACGAACGAGTCGACGGGAATCCGCCGGCCGGACGCATGACGAACCTGCACGCGACGGACATCACCGGCAACGGGAAACCGGACATCGTCGTCACTGCACTCGGCGTGAACCCGCGTGTCACGGTCCCCGGCATCGGCGAACTGCAGCTCCGGTACACATCGGGTGTGATGCGACTGATCCCCTATCTCGAGACGAACGTGTTCTGGTACGAGAACGCCAGCTGGGAGCGCCACGCCGTCTCGACGACGCGGGACCTCCAGATAGGTGTTGGAAGCGCGACATGTGAGTTCGGGGAGGACGGTCGGCCGGGGCTGGTCGCGGGACAGGGGACTGGCGAGTCCGACGTCTACTGGTTCGAGTCGGGCCCGGACCCCCGCGAGCCCTGGGACCGGTACACCATCACCGACGCTTTCCAGAAGTACCACGACTTGGCGGTGGCCGACGTGGACGACGACGGCGAACCCGAACTGGTAGGTCTCTCACAGGAGAGCGACACCCTGTTTTACTGCGATGTCCCTGCAGACCCGCGTCGCTCGCCCTGGCCCGCGGAGTGTCTGCACGTCGTCGACGACGATATCCACGCCGAGGGACTCGCAGTCGTCGATATCGACGGTGACGGCAGGACTGAAATCGTCGCCGGCCCCGCCCTCTATCACCGGACTGACGCCGGTTCCTGGGAGCGCGAGACCATCGCGACCGGTTGGGAGTATACGCGAGTTGCCGTGGGTGACCTTGACGGCGACGGTGAGCACGAGGTCGTCCTCTCGGAAGGGGACTCCCCCGCACTCGGGACTCGGCCGGGACGCGTCGCGGTGCTGGACCCGCCGGACTGGGAGCCGACGTTCCTGCGCGAGGGGATGTACTGCCCGCACAGCCTCCAGGTCGCTGACTTCGACGGCGACGGCCGCCTCGACGTCTTCGTGGCCGAGATGGGACTGTTCGACAACGACGACCCCGCGGGGCTGGTCTTTCGGAACCTGGACGACGGCGAATTCGAGGAGCACGTCGTCAGTCGCGGGATTCCGACGCACGAGGCGAAGGCGGTCGACCTGACGGGTGACGGCAGCCCGGACATCGTCGGTAAATCCTACGAACCGACCGCACACGTCGACGTCTGGTACAACGAAACCTGACCGGCTCGACCGGACTGTCGCCATTGCGGACCGTTCCGCGGCGATGTCGCCTCCGCGGACGCCGTTCGACGGTCGACGGCCCTCCGTGCGACGGTTTCTCCGCGTCGTCGGTCCCGAGCGACCGACATCCGGGGCGCGACAGTGGTGGTCCGGAAACGTCGGGGTTCGACCTGTCCGACACCGGACCAGTAAGCGGGCGTCTAACCATGTGTGTGGAGAGCCTGGGGTCGGAACGTGTCGGGTCTCAGATCAGTCGGTCGCGGAGACGGCCGCGCGGTCCCCGTCGACCTCGTGGCGGTCCTCGCGCTCGTGCTCGCGGCGAACATGGTGGTCGTCTGGACAGGGGTGGGAGCGGGAACGCTCTCGCTCCTCGTCGGCTTCGTTTTTTTCCTGTTCGCGCCCGGGTACGCCTTCGTTGCGGCGCTGTTCCCCGAGGCCGGCGGAGATCTCTCGACCCGGACGGTCGGCACGGGTGAGACCGCCCGGTTCGACAGCGACGTCGGTCTGCCAGGCCGGCTTCGCGAGCGCGGGGTAGACGGCGTTGAACGGTTCGTCTTCGCCGTCGGGACGAGCGTCGCGGTCCTGCCGCTCTGTGCCTTTCTGGTCAACGCCACCGACTGGGGCATCCGTCCCGAGCCGATGACGCTCGCGCTGAGTGCGTTCACGCTCGTCGCCACGGGCGTCGCGCTCGTCCGGCGGCTGCGGACCCCGCCTGAAGACCGCTACCGGGTCCCGCTCCGCGAGTGGGTACCCGCTCGCCCCGCGTTCGCCGACCAGAACCGGATCGACATGGCTCTGAACGCGCTGTTGGTCTGCTCGCTGCTGCTCGCCGCGGGGAGCGCGGGCTACGTCGTCGTCACGCCACCGGCGGGGGACACCGAGTTTGCGATGCTCACCCAGAACGAGACCGGCGCCCTCGTGGCCGGGGGGTACCCGACCGAGTTCGAGCGCGGACAGAGCAAGCCGGTCGTCCTCAGCATCGCCAACCAGGAACACGAGACCGTCGAATACACCGTCGTGGTCAAACTCCAGCGGGTTCGCACGGCCGGCGGGTCGATAACCGTCGAGGCGACGCGCGAACTCCAGCGGATCACGACCCGGGTCGAGCACGGCGGGACTTGGCGTGGCCGGTACGATATCACACCGACGCTGACGGGAGAGCGCTTTCGCATGGTGTTTCTCCTGTATCGCGGCGACACTCCCGATCGACCGACCGTCGACAATGCCGACCGACGCCTCCAGCTGTGGATCAACGTCTCCGGTGGCGGCGTGTGAGTTCCGGGCAGGGCCAATGTCTCCGGCGGTGGTGTGTCGACTCCGTCAGACGTAGCCGAGTTTCTCCAGTTGCTCCTCGACGTCCCGTTTCGCCTCCTGGACCTCCGTCCGCTCCTGTTCAAACGTGGGTTCGTACTCGCCGGTATCCGTTGCGGTCGTCTCGATCCACGGGACCTCTCGGAGGACTCGCAGCGGGATCCCGTAGTGCCCGTAAATCCCCCACTCGCCGATGGCCTCGCCGTGGTCGGAACTGATGACGACCGAGTCGGCCGAGATACTGCTGAGGAGCACCTCGACGTAATCGAGCACGTAGCGGAGGTTCTCGCGGTACCCCTGCCACTTTTCCTCCCTCGAGACGCGGCCGATCCGGATGTCGCGCCACTGGTTGAGCCACTTCTGGTGGAGTTCGGACTCGAAGCCGTCGAACTGGGGCAGGAACGGGTGGTGGGGCTGCATGTAGTGGACGACGAGCCGGTCCGGGTCGAGGTTCCGCTTGACCGAGACCGCGCGGTCGGTTATGTACCGGGGTTCGAACAGTTCGTCCTCGTCCTCCCAGCCGTAGCGCCACACCTCGTCCAGCAACAGGAAGTCCTCCGCGTCCAAGTACGTCCCCGTGTGGGGGTTGCCTGTGACCATCGCGGTCTCGGCTTTCTCCTCGGCGAACTCGTCGGTGAAGTTGCTCTCGAGCCACTCCCCGGAGTTGCTGCCCAGGGACGTGTGTCGCGAGTACGGTTCCAGAAAGGGGTACTCGTCGCGATGGTCACAGGCGACCTCGTCCATGAGGTCGACGCGACAGGCGTCGAGGATGACCAGCACGTCCCAGTCGCGCTCGTAGACAGGGACTCCGACGTCGTCCTCGAAGCGGTCGAAGAGCAGGCGAACCGTCTCAGCGTGTGCGTCGTACGTGACGCGTTTCGTCGCTGTGACCGGGTCCTCGTTCCGATAGTATTTGACTGTCCTGTCGACTCCCTGCCGGAGACGGTCGATCATATGTGTGTCACTGCCCCGTCGCTTGGCCTAAGTATACCCTGCGTAACCGCCGGAGTCGATACGCTTCGCAGGAGTCTCCGAGCCGGCCGGAACTCCGGTGACGGCCCCGTCAACGGCTCCCCTGGCCGCCGGCCGAGTCGTAGATGTAGCGACCGACTTCGACGGCGACTGGTAACCCGTCGTCGATCCAGACGACGATGACCAGCAAGACCATAGCAGTTCTGTACGACAGCGTCGTCAGGTAGACTTCCGGGGTCATGAGTACGTCCAGCATGCGCTGGAACGCGGTCCCCATCCCGGGGGTCGCGGGGTAGACCGGCCACAGGAGGAACCTGGTGCTACCGTAGTGTCCCTCGATTACAGCCGGGAGCGCATCACCCAGAAGATGAGAGAGATACCCGATCGTGAACGCGACCCCCAACGCGAACCGGTCCCGTCGTATCGCGGCGACGAGGACGATGAGACAGAGCGGTGCGGCGACGAGCAGAGAGTGGGTGAGGCTCCTGGCCGCCGGTAACGCGCCCAGATGATACAGCGGTCTGTCGACGAGGTCGGGGAACTGGGTGCCGGCTGCCACCGCCATCACGAGCAGCCCGTTTCGTTTCCGGTCCGAAAGCCGCCAGGCGACCGAAACGATCAGATATCCGAGTGCAAGATGTTCCCAGGGCCACATGGTGGAGGACGCTCGTCACGCACTCAAAGAGCCTCCAGCCACTTGATACGGTCGGTTGTGGATCAGTTCCGGATTCGTCGGACCGGTCGGCGAAATACCGGTAAACCGGTCCAACCGACCGTACGAGGCGTCCCAGGCACGGCTCCGCCGACAGCCGGTACGGCAGACCTCGACCGGGTCTCGGCGGTAGATCGCACGTCGCCATTCACGCCCCGTAGCCGGCGTCCGAACTGAGCCCTTCCAGGTTATGCGGTGTCTAATAATGAGGTCTGTGCAGGAAAAGCGAACACCGAGACTCGATGAGTGCTATTGAGTACGGGACAGTCGCGATCGTCGAGCACGGACGAGTCATTGAGCACGGGCGAGTCAACTTTCCGCGTGTGCGTGAGGCGGTGGGATCTGTCGGTCATACCGGATCTCCGGCAGGGGTCCCACAGTTGCGACAGCAGTCGTCCGACCGGACGACGAGAGCAGACGTGGTCATCGACAGCCGTAAAGGTGTGACGTCGGACCGTACTTGTATCACCGGGAACGGGACCGGATACCGAGAGCGATGAGGGACCGATTGCGGTCGTTTATCAGGCGACTGGTTCCGAGGGGGGATGTCCTCGAGCAGACAATAATGAGCGGCGCGTGGGGCGGGTTGCTGAACGTCTTCTCGCGGGGACTGCAACTGGGGATGCTGGTCCTGCTCGCGAACCTCCTCAAACCGGCGGATTTTGGACTGCTCGGGATCGGCTTGTTGGTGTTGAGCGGTCTGCGGAACTTCACCACGATGGGGTTGGACGAGGCGGTCATTCAGCGCGAGGAGGACGACGTCAACCGATATCTGAACACGGTATGGGGGCTGGAACTGCTCCGCGGGTCCCTGCTCGCGGCGGTGCTCCTGGCGCTCGCGCCGGTCATCGGGTCGGTGTTCGGTGAACCGCGCGCGCCGGATGTCGTTCGGGTGCTCGCGGCCTCGCCGCTGTTGATGGCGCTTCGTAACCCCGCTGTGGTGTATTTCAGGAAGCGACTCGACTTCCACCGGGAGTTCGCCTACCAGATGAGCGGCTCCGTCTCGCGCTTCGTCGTTTCCGTCGGGTGGGCGCTGGTTTCCCCGACGGTGTGGGCACTCGTGTTCGGGCTGCTTGCGTCCGAGGCCATCAAATCGGTCTTTTCGTTCGTCGCTCACGAATACCGGCCGCGGCCGGCGCTCGACCGCGAGCGGGCGGCGGAACTCATCGGCTACGGCAAGTGGCTCACGGGTAATTCGATCCTGTATTTTCTCTACAGCGAGGGCGATGACGCCGTCGTCGGGTGGCTCCTCACGTCGACGATGCTCGGGTTCTACCAGACCGCCTACCGGCTGTCGAACGCGCCGGCGACCGAGATCTCGCAGGTGATCGGCAAGGTCATGTTTCCGGCATTCTCGACGTTGCAGGACGACCCCGCAGCGCTCCGTATGGCCTACTACCGGGTGTTACAGACGTCGATGTTCGTCGCCTGCCCGCTCGCGTTCGGTATCGTCGCCGTCGCCGAGGTGTTCGTCCCGACGTTCATGGGCGAGGAATGGCTGCCGATGATCACGGCGATGCAGCTTCTGGCGGTCTACGGCCTCCTCAGGTCGCTCGGGAAGACGATGAGCCCGCTCTGGAAAGCGATCGGCCGTCCGGACTACGTCACGAAACTCTCGCTGTTGCGGGTCACACTCATAGCCGTGTTGATCGTTCCGGTGACGAACGCTTACGGCATCGAAGGGGTTGCGGGGCTCATCGTCGGGATATTCGTGTTCCCCATGATCCCGCTGGACACGTACCTGATAATCGAGTCGATCGACGGATCCTACCGGCGGTTCGTCCGGGAACTCGCGTATCCCATGGTCGCAAGCGTTCTCATGTACGGTGCGGTCACGGCTGTCCGCGAGGAGCTGGCCCTCGGCGCGGGCGTTCTCGAGTTCGTGTTGCTCGTCGTCGTGGGCATCGTCTCTTACGTGGCGGTCGTCGTCGCGCTCGCGTTCAAGTTCGAGTGGGGCATCGAGGACAACATCCGGGAGATCGTCGACACCGTCGGGTGACGGTGCGGTCGGCAGGGCAGCTCTACTGGTCGACAGAGGCCCTGATAGATATTCGCCGAGACGTGGCGGGGGCGAATTCTATCAACCGTTCTGTCGACCAGTATCATAGAGGTCACCGGGCGCCGACGTCACCGATGTCTCTCACCTGCGTGGCCGCCGTCTCATACGGTCGGTTGTACCGGTGTACCGGTATTTCGCCGACCGATTCGACGAAATCCGGAACTGATTGACAACCGACCGTATCACTCGGCGCCGTGAGTCAGTGTGACATGTCCCAGAAGCCGAATGTCGTAGTGGGGACGGCCACTGATCTCCGAGGGGTTGTCGATAGCGCCCTTGAACTCGCCCCAGTGGGCGTAGGCAAGTTCGAACGTTGAGGTGGATTCCTCGACCGACGAACCGGCGAGTCGCTCGTCGTTCCACGACCACGCCGAGGTGTCCTCCGTGTACTCCTCCAACCAGTTGAACGCTTTCCACAGCGAGGAGCCGCTTTTCCTGTCGCTCGGCGCGTTGTAGTCGTACAGTTGCGTATCGTCGTACCGCTCGAAGACCAGCAGCGACATCATCATCGCCTTCAGGTTGTAGGCGCTGTATCCGAACGCGCCGCTCCGGTGCAGTTCGTGTGTGAATACACCGTTCCTGTTCGGGTCGGCGCTTCCGTCGTAGGCGCGGCCGTCCCTGTAGTTGTTTACGAAGTCGTTCCACGGTCGCTGTTTGCCGTCGTCACACGTCCGGCACTGCCCTTTCCACATGCAACGTGCCGTCTCCATCCTGGCGTCGTCCTGGAGATACGCCGCGGACACGGTCCTGTCGGCGATGCGCCAGGCCCATTTGTTGTTGTACTCACAGAGGTCACTGTCCGGATACGGCTCGGACGCGGTGAAGGTGTCGTGTCGGTCGCTGACCCACTGCTGGAGCGCGGACTCGGCGTCGGGCGAGTCGCCACCATCCCACGGGCGTGACCCGTCATAGTTGTTCCAGGCGGCGTGGCCGCGGACGAGCGCCGCCGCGTACACGAAGGCGGGGATCGTGATGTGTTGTTCGATGGTCGTCTTGTTGTTGACGATGTCCGTCGTCGGCTCCATGTAGGTGTCATCGGCGAGACACCAGTGGTGGAGGATTTCGACGGTACGCTCGGCGTATCTGTCCTCGCCGGTGAACTGATACGCGAGGCCGCAGTCACGGGCCCACTCTGACATCCTGATGGCGTTCAGGTAGTCGTCGCGGTCGGTCGTCTGCTTGAAACGGTGGTCGCCGCCGTCGTCAGTCACCGACCGGAGCGTGGTCGACAGCGCGGCCTTCGCGTCCGAGATGAGCTCGTCGTACGCGTCTTCCCAGGGCTGTTGCCCGTTGTCGACGCGCTGTTTCTGCGTCTGGAGCTCGCTCTCCGTAACGAAGACGTAGTTCGATGACGTGGTTTCGGTGCCGTCATCGGTGTTACCCCCGTCGTCGAAGTCTGTGGATGCGCCGCCGAAGGTACCACGGTATCGCTCCGCCGCCGCGCCGAAGTCGAACTCGCCCGCGTCAGCGAGTTCGTGGGCCGTCCCTGGCGTGTCGTGCTCGAAGTACGCGTGGAACAGCACCTCGTGGTCCTGCATCCAGTCGTACATCTTCTGGACGAAGGTGGGGTTTACGTCGCCACCCCACTCCTCCTCGTCGTTGCTGAGCCCCCACTCGGGGATGGCAATAGGGCTGTTGACGTCCGTGGCGAGGTCCGCGATGTCGTTCAGCCCGACGCCGTCGGATCCCCACTTGTTCCCTCGACAATGATTCTCCTCCCAGACGTACTCCTGGACGGTTTTCCGGTCGGTGTCGCTCGCGGTGTCGTAATCGATCCCACCCGGCGCTTGCGCGGGCTTCTCGTAGGCGGGTGCGGAATCGTAGATGTCCGCGCCGACGATGGCGTACTCCGCGCCGGGATAGTGGGCGAGAACCTCGCTGGTCGGCATCTGTGCGGAGTGGACCAGCGGTGCCCAGACAGTCTCCAGGTCGTCGCCAAGCACCTCCCGGCAGGACTCGACGACCTGTCGGTATCCTTCGGCCCACGTCTCGGGAGACACGTCGGTACCGACCGGCGAGTACGGCGCGACCTCGATATTGAATTCGTTCCCGATCCGGAGAACCAGCGTCTCCGACGTGAACCCGTCGGCCGCGAAGTTCTCCGCCATCTCTCGGAACCTGTCGTTGTGCTCTCCGGCAGCGAGGTCGCGAAGCGCAGTCGCCTGCCCGACGTCGTCAACTTCCTCGTTGGGAAGCATCGGAATGTGGGGCAGGAATATCCGGTTTTTCCCGTTTGCGACCCACTCCGGGAAGTCACGTGTGTCGAAGTCGACGAAATTATGCCACTTGCGTTTGCCGTGACCGACCGAAGCTGCCTGTGCCTCCTCGTCGAACCACGACTCGTACGGGCCGAACTGCTCGGCGTACCAGCGCCACGCGCCGTTCGAGACGGTCCCGGGGTCAAAGACGTCGCTGTTCGACCTGTCGTTCTCGCTGTCGTCGGGCCCGCAGTCGCCGCTGGATGGGTCGAGGACGTCGCTGGTCTCGCCGGAGGGCGGGGACTGCGCCAGCCAGCCGATGAAATGCCAGTTGCCGTCGCTACTGCCCGAGTAGAACCCGCGCCCTTTCTCGTGGCTCTCGTCCTCGATGAACGCAAGGTGGTGGTCCGAGGGGTCGTGTTTGTTCAGGTGTTTGGGTTTCATGACCTGGACAAGGCGCTCGTCCGAACGGTCACTGTTTTTCTTCGGGCTGATGGATCCGCTGGTCGTCTCCGCTGGCCGACTCTGTTCGAGCCATCCGACGAAATACCACTTCCCGTTGCCGCCGGTGTAGAATCCGCGCCCCTTCTCGTGGCTCTCGTCCTCGATGAGCGCGAAGTCGTGGTCACCCGGCACGTACTGTTTCAGGTCCTCCGGCCGGTAGACCTGGATCAGACGATGCGTGGTTTCGGTTGCATCCTTCGCCGGCGTAACTGTCCCGGAAGCCGTCTCTTCCGGGCGGGTCTGTGAGAGCCACCCGGTGAATGCCCACCGGCTGGAGCTGGTTCCGGAGTAGAAGCCGCGACCACGTTCGTGCTCGTTCCGCTCGATCAACGCGAGGTGGTGGTCGCTGGGAGCGCTTCCACACAGGCCACTCGGTTTGGGCACCTGCCGCAGCCGGTGTCCATCGCTCGCCGAAGCCACCCCCGTTCCGATGGTCGCGATGCCTGCCGACGCACTGATTAATTTGAGCATACTTCGCCGGGATGCTCCCGACGGACTGGTTTCAGGCCCACGAGAGGCCTGTTCGGTCCCGCTCGCGTTCAGCCGGTCTGACCCGTTGAAAGTACTGTTTAGGATACCGTTACCAAAACCGACTGTATCGATAAGCTCTTCCAACTGACGGATACGACTTCCATCCATGCGTTAGCGAATCATTAAACACCTGTTATGAGGGTTCTGCCGAGTTGGTTGCCGGTAAATATTCTTTCCATTTCATTTTTGCCTCATTCTCTCACCGATTGGGATTATTTCAGTACCAGATGGTTGTATTATTACACTTCATAATGTGGAATAATGTCGAATTACTTGAGCCGCGATTGCGGAATAGGTTTGTAGTATCTTTTTGCTCGCCGCTCTGGTAGGGATAATCCGGCGAAACCCCCTACGATTCCGGCCGCTCGGACGGGTCTAACTCGGGACAGGTCTCATACCGGGCGAACATCGGGCAAATTCCGGTACCGGGGTTAGGAGGGCGAGACCGGTGACGGAGGAACGGGGAGCGTTTGGGTGGGGTCCGCTACCGGTCATGTCGTTGCCAGGGGGACCCCCGCTTGCGGCGGTCGAAACACTGGAACTGTGCTCACCTATGGCAGGGGCGGCAACTCGCGCCGGGTTGTCCGGGGTTATCCGTCCGAGAGGTCGAATCGGTTCGCGTGAGTCAGCGAGGTCCAGCCGAGGTGTCTGATGTCGTACGTCGGTCGACCGGCCGACCGAACCACGCTGAGGTACTCGGGGCTTTCCCACAGCGAGTGGGCGATCTCGAACACCGATGCGTAGGTTTTCATCTCGAAGTTCGTCACGCTGTCCGACCCTTTCCCCCACTGCCACCGCGAAGGTAATTTCATGTACGGGCTCATGAATTCGAACAGCTTTCTAAGCGTCGACCCGTCTCCCGGGTCCGTCGGTGCGTTGTAGCCGTACAGGTCGACGTCGTGCTGTCGTGCGACCTCCGCGGTCATCGTCAGCGCCTTCATGCCGTAGACGTGATAGCCGAACCCGTCTTCACGCGCCAGCTCGCGTTTGAGATACCCTTTCCCGGACAAGGACGGTCTGTACTGGCTCCAGGGCCGGGGTCGCTCCTTGTCGTGGGCGACGGTTTCGCACTTCCCTCGCCACATGCAAAACGCCTTCTCCAGGCGAGACTGGTCGTCGAGATAGCTCGCCGCACTCGCGAGCGTGGCGATGCGCCACGCCCATATATTGTTGTACTGGTAGTACTTCGGAGCGGGGATCGAACTGACGAACGAGCCGACCCAGTCGGCAAACGTCGCTTCGAGGTCGTCGCCGGTCTTCTCCGTCCAGTACGGGTGGCCGTCGAGGAAGGCGGCACCGTACCACAGCTTCGGTATCGTGACGAACAGCTCGATCCCGGTGTTGTTGTCCGCCATGTTGCCGTCGGGTTTCATCCGCGTTTCCGGGTCGTGACACCAGTGGTACAGCAGGTCGATGGCCCGTTCGGCGTACTCGTCCTGTCCCGTGAACCAGTAGGCGAGTGCCGTGTCCCGGACGGCCGTGGTCATGTCGATCGCCGCGTGGTAGTCGTGGCGGTTCTCGTCTTTCCCGAACCTGTGTGGGTCGTCCCAGTTCGGGGCGCCGTCGTCAACGACGCTGCGCGCCTCCATCTCGAGCGCCTCGTCGGCGTCACGGATCGCCCGGGTGTACGCGTTGACCCACGGTTTCCGGCCGTCCCTGACGCGCTCGGCGACGGCCTTCAGCTCGTCGTGCCCGACGTACACGTAGTGGTCGCGAGACGGCACGGGCGTCAGTGTCGGTGTCGGCGTCGGCGACTGTCTTCCCGTCCGGCTATTCGAACGGGTTCCGGACGTTGACGTCGGCGTCCCTGTCAGTTCCGTCTCCAGCGGGGTCGGCCGCTGGCTCTCTCCGCCGGAACCGACCCCGAAACAGCCGGTGAGACCGGCCGTTCCTGAAGCGAGGAAGGCGAGCACCGAACGCCGACTCCTCGCGTTGTCCGATCCCCCGTCGTCCTCACCCGCTCGTTCACTCCCCGAACGCCGGTCGGTTTCTAGCTCTGCCTGGCCCCCCTCGCGACTGCTCTCCAGTTCCCGAGGGATCCCGTCGGTCATACCACGGACTACGTCCGGGCCGGCAAGAGTAATTGTTGATTACCGGGTTCCAGGCGACTGCACGAACGACGGACGACCGGAAAGCGCTTGCTATCCCGGGGGTTGCGAACCCGGACAAGTGGCGACCGATGGATGCCGATTTTCGCCTCTCCCCGGGGTTGGGCCGCATGGACCGGGAGAAAGAGGCTCCTAACCGGGCGGTATTCGCCATACACTAATACCCGGGGCGCTGGAACGGCCTGCGATGCGAATCGCAGTCCTGTCACCTCGAAACCCGGTTCCGGTTTACACTGGGCTTCTGGAGCGGACCTACCAGACGTGTCGTTTCCTCGGTGAACGACACACGGTGAACGTCTTCTTTCCCGACGAACCGGGACGACAGGACGAGGAAGGACGAGTGCCTGACCACCAGCCGTTCGAACGGACGAAGCTAGAGTCCCCGGTCCTGGACGTTCTCGGACGCGCTGTTCCGGATTACTCCGCGCTGAAGGGGCTGTACCATACACACCCTTGGCTCTACGGGTCACTCCGCTCGACCCTCCAGCGGTTCGATCCGGACTTACTCGTCGTCGAGTTCCCATACCTGATGCCGCTGACGCGGGCTGCCAGCCGCGGCTTCGACTGTCCCGTGATCCTCAGCGAGCACAACGTGGAGTACAAGTTCGCCGAGCGACTCGATATCCCGCTGTGGCGGTTGCTCCGCCGGTTCGAGGTGCACGCTTGCAACCAGGCCGACGCCGTGTTTACCGTCTCGGAGACGGACCGCGACACCCTCGCCGCGCAACTGGACGGTGGCACCGAGGTCGGCGTCGCACCCAACGGCGTTGACGTCGGCCGCTACCGCCCCGCCAGGGAGCGTGATTCGGCCCTCGTCCGCGAGCGGTACCAGCTCACCTCGCCGGTACTCGTGTTCCACGGCAACCTCGGGAACGCACAGAACGCTGAGGTAGTCGACCTCCTCGTCGAGGACGTCTTCCCGGCGGTCAGGCGCGAGTTTGACGACGCCAGTCTGATGCTCCTCGGGGCCGACCCGCCCGAGGAGACGCCTCCCGGCGTCGTCACGACCGGCGTCGTCGACGATCTCCCCGCCCACATCGCCGCGGCCGACGTCGCGGTCGCGCCCATGCTCTCGGGGTCCGGCACGAACCTGAAGATCCTGGAGTACCTGGCCACCGGCGTGCCGGTCGTGACTACACGGATCGGCGCGGAGGGACTCCCCCTCCGGCATGGGGAGACCGCGGCTCTCGCCGACCCGGCCGACGTGCCCGCGGCGACGGTGCGGTTGCTCCGCGACCCGGACCGCCGGGAGACGCTGGGGACGAACGGACGCGACCTCGCGGTATCGGAGTTCAGTTGGTCGCGGACGCTCGAACCGTACGAGCGGGCCATCGAGCGGCTGCTGGACACACACCGCGCGAGCGAAGGCATGAGGACCACGAACGCATGAACGTCCTGCTCATCACCGTCGATTCGCTGCGCAAAGACGCCGCTCCCCAGTTCGGGTTCGGGCGGGAACTGTTCGCGGAGACGCTCGGCGAGGACATCCCCGAGACCCGGTTCGAGCGCGCGTTTGCGACCGGACCCGGAACCACGCCGTCGTTCCCCGCGCTCCTATCCGGCACGATGCCGCTGTCTTACGGGGGGCTGGGCCCGCTGTCTACCGACCGGCCGCGGGTGTCGTCGTTCCTGGCCGAGTCCGGCTACGGGACTGCGGGGTTTCAGTGCAACCCGTTCCTCTCGACACACTTCGAATACGACAGGGGATTCGACACCTTCGAGGACTACCAGAACCCCCTCATGGGGCTGGCGACGAAGGTGTTCCCCCGCGGCATCGAAATCAACAACCCCCGTCTCAGGCGGGTCGACGACTACCTCCACCTCACGGACGGCATTCGGAAGGGTTACCAGCTCGTCCGGGGCAAACCGCGTCCGTACGTGAGCGCGGACGTCATCACGGACGACACCATCGACTGGCTGGACCGCGCCGAGTCACCGTTTTTCTGCTGGACCCACTACATGGATGTCCACCACCCCTGTTACCCCCCCGACGAGTACCGCGACCGCTTCGGTGTCGGTTCCGTGACCCAGTCCGATGTCGGGGAGTGGTACTCGGCGGTGCTCGACGACCCGTCGATGCTCGACGACGAACAGACCGACGCGCTCCGTCGCCTCTATCGGGCCGCGATCGCCTACACCGCGGACCAGGTGCGGCGGATCCTGACCCACCTGCGTGAGACCGGCCGCCACGAGGAGACGCTGGTCGTTCTGACCTCCGACCACGGGGAACTGTTCGGCGACTGGGGGCAGTACGGCAAACCCGAGCGGATGTACGACGAACTCCTCCACGTGCCGCTCGTCGTCGCCAACGGCCCGGACTACCTCGACGACGCGGTCGGGGACCTGGTCAGCCTGCTCGACGTGCCGCCGCTGGTTCACGACGCCATCGGACTGCCGGTCCCCGACGCCTACGACGGCCGGCGACCGGGCGTCGACGAATCGCGGGCGTACGTCCTCGCCGAACACGAGGTGGAAGGCGACGTCGTGGTCGGCGCGCGCTCCCGAGACTGGCTCTACGAACAGGACGAGGTCCGGGACGAACGCAGACTGTACGACCTCCGGGGCGACGGCTGTCGGAGCGTCCCCGTCGAGGCACACGCAGACGCGTCCCGAACGGTCAGGCGGGCGGTCTCCGAACGGTTCGCCGACCTCGAGCTGGGAACGGACCGGTGGGAAGCGGATATCGACGGCGACGTCGAGGGCCGACTCGAGGACCTCGGATACCTCTGACAGTGCGGCCGGAGCAGCCGATGGCGCCCCGAATCAGCTGCCGGTCGTCTCGTCGGCATACCAGCGGTGAACCATCCCTTCCTCGTCTTTGAACAGCAGCGCGGCGCTCCCGTCGTCGCCCGACTCAATAGCGAACTCACCGCCGGAGAGGCCCGTGGATGTGGCGTCGGCGTAGCGGGTGAGCCCGGAATCGACCGCCGGTCCGGGACTGCCGCCTTCGCCGTCGTAGCGCTGCATGTCGCCGAACGTCCAGATATCGCCGGTAGCGTTCGGGGAGACGGCGACGTCCGAGGACGGGCCGAAATAGTACGACGGGCCGGCCGCGTCCTTGGTTACCTCGATCTTGGCGTTACGGACCGTCCCGTTGTTGCGCAGCAAGCCGATGATAGTGTTCCCGTTGTTGAACTCCAGCTGGACCATCGACTCCACCTCGGAGTTGGTGTTCTGGACGTAATCGAGTCGGGTGGACGCGTCGCCCTGGACCGAGACGATGGGTCCGGAAACCGACCTGACCGGTTCGAAATTGATGCCGCCGACATGGAGGTGTCCGTTGCTGCTGGCCTTGATGCGGATCGCCCGGCCCGCGGACCCGCCGATGTTGATGAATCCGATGTTGGCCTTCACTCCGCCGAAATCCGTGTAGAATACCGTATCTCCCGTTGCGTTTCCGGCGTCGATGTATCCGATCTGTGTCCCGAGGAGTGATTGCTCGCGTTCGACGAGGAACTCGCGGCCGTGGTTGGCGTCGTACCCGAAGTCAAGGTGGCCCCAGCTGGAGCCGAACGGCGACCCCCGCTCGCAGTGAACCACCGGGTCGATCCAGTCGCGAAAGGCGAGGTTCCCGATGTTGAACTGCTTCGGGTGGACTCCGCTGTCGTTGGCGAAGTGGAGTGCGGACCCGCCCGTCCGGCGCTCCGCGTCACCACCGCTTATCGTGAACGCGTCCAGCAACACGAACTTCCCGTCGGTCAGGTGAGTCACCCTGAAACCGTCGCGCTCGAGGTTGGTGAACGTGATCTCGCTCGTGTGTGCCCCCCAGCCGACGAACTCGACGAACTGCGAGGGGACGAGCGGTTTCGCCTCCTCAACCTCCGTCGGCGGCAGGAGGACGGTCCCGTACCCTTCGCGGTCGCCGACGGCGTCGATGGCTGCGAGGGCGTCCGCGACCGGCGTCGCCGTCTCCGCCGGGTCGACCGCGTCTCCCGGGCCCAGTCCCGGCGCGATCGGCACGACGAACCCGTTCCTGGCTCGTTTGACCGTCGGATCGGTGGGCGTTTGCTGGCTGTCGGCACCCGACGACTGCAACCCGCCGTTCCCGTCGTCAGTCGCCGTCGAGGTGTCACGGGACGTCTCGGTCTGTCCCTCGTTCGAAAGCCACTGGCCACACCCAGCGAGCCCTGCCATCGACCCGGTCAGAACTCCGAGAAAGGAGCGCCGTCCCGGATGTCCCCTTCGCATGCGTACACCTGTGAGGTCAATTATTTAATTACAGCCTTGCTACCGGGATTAACCCTCTATTTCTGTCGGTTCCCGGCGAAACACGCCAGCAGTCGGTCACCGGGGTAGCGAACGAAAACATCTCGGTACCGGGTAGCGCCTCTCGGACCGTCCGTCGTGGCCGCTCGCCCCCTCTGTCCGGGGAGTCTCCGAAAAGTCCGCGGCCCGCTACAGCCCCAGTTCCCGCCCGAGGACGAGCCGCTGGATCTCGCTGGTCCCCTCGCCGATCTCCATGAGTTTCGCGTCCCGGAAAAAGCGCTGTGGCGCGAAGTCGGTGGTGTAGCCGTACCCGCCCAGCACCTGGACGGCGTCCTCGGCCACCTCCCGCGAGATTTCGCTGGCGTCGAGTTTGGCCATCGAGGACAGGCGCGTCAGGTCCTCGCCGCCGCGGTCGTATTCGATGGCGGCCTTCTGGGTGAGCAGGCGCGCCCGCTCGATCTTGCGGTCCATCGCGACGAGCATGTCCCGGACGGCGTCGAACTCCCCGATGGGCTGGCCGAACTGCTCGCGCTCCTTCGCGTAGGAGAGGGCGGCCTCGAACGCGCCCTGTGCCAGCCCCACCGAGAGCGCGGCGATGGAGACCCGGCCGCCGTCGAGGGTCTTCCTGGTCTGGTCCCAGCCGTCGCCGGGGTCGCCCAGCAGGCGGTCCGCCGGGACGCGAACGTCGTTCAGCCGGATCTCGCAGGTGGGGGAGGCGTTGAGCCCCATCTTGTCCCACACCGTCGAGACCTCGAAGCCGTCGTCCGCGGGGTCGACGACGAACGTCGAAATGGCGCCGTACCCGCCGTCGGGTTCGGTGACGGCCTTCACCAGGACCGACCCCGCGACGTTCGCGTTGGTGATGAACTGCTTGGTCCCGTTCAGGACCCACTCGTCGCCCTCTTTCCTGGCGGTCGTGTCCATGTCGGAGGCGTCCGACCCCGACCCGGGTTCGGTCAGCGCCCACGCGCCCAGGTGCTCGCCCGTGGCCAGCGGGCGGAGCCACTGCTCTCGCTGCTCGTCGGTGCCGAACAGCTCGATCGGTTTGGCCCCCAGCGAGACGTGAGCGGCGTACGAGAGCCCGACAGCGCCCGAAACGCGGCCCAGCTCCTCCGTGACGAGGGCGTACATGAGCTGGTCGCCGCCCAGCCCGCCCCATTTCTCGTCGATGGGCACGCCCATCACGTCCAGTTCGGCCAGCCGGTCGAACACCTCGGCGGGGAACCGGTGTTCGTCCTCGATCTCCTGGGCGATGGGGGCGACCTCCGCGTCACAGAACTCCCGGACGGAGTCCCGGATCATCCGGTGTTCCTCGGGGAGGGTGAAGTCCATGCGCAAAACTTGCCGCGTGTCGGAATAAAGACTGTGGCGGGTCGGGCGGTCGCGGTGAGCCCCGGCGGGGCGGCTTCGACACCGCGGGAACGACCGCCAGCGCCGACAGAACGACTAAACCCGTGGCGTCCGTCCGGGAAACCGGATGGCGTTCAGGCGGCTCATGCGCGGGACAGTGCCCTGGCCGACACTGGAAGGTGTCATCAGGGAGGTCGTGGACCGCTACGATATCGACACCGCCCGCGTGGAGTTTCTGGACGCCGACAACTGGCTGTCGACGCCCTGCGTCGTCAACGACCGCCTGTTCGTGAAGGTGGTCACCGAGCAGAACTCGCTCGTGCAGGCGCTGTTGACGGCGGGCCGGAACCTCGGCGCCTTCTCCAGCGGCCGCGAGGGCTTTTTCGAGCGGTTCGACGCGCCCATCGAGATGGCCGAGCACGAACTCGACGCCAACCGGCGGATGCGCGAGCTGGGCATCAACGCGCCCGAACCCAAGGAGGCCTTCGAGCACGAGGACGTCGCGGTGATGGTCCTGGCGTACCTGCCCGACTTCCGGGCGCTCGGGGACCTCCCGCCCGCGGCGGTCCGGGACCACGCCGTCGACCTCTTCCGGGCGCTGGAGGTGATGCACGACGCCAACCTCGCGCACGGCGACCTCCAGCGCGAGAACGTCCTCGTCGCCGGCGGGGAACTGTACTTCATCGACGCGACGAACGTCCAGGACGGGGCCATCGACGACGCCCGGTGGTACGACACTGCCTGCGCGCTCGGCGCGCTCGAACCCGCCATCGGCGCCCGCGACGCCGTCGCCGCCGCCCTCGAAGTCCACGACGCCCGCGACCTGCTGGAGGCCCGCGAGTTCCTCGACTTCGTCGCGATCCGCCCCGAACACGAGTTCGACGCCGCCGCGCTCAAGGGCGAGATCGAGAAACACGCCGCCTGACGGGGCCGTCGGCCCCGCCCGGCGGTTTCGGCCGTTCAGCCGGTCTGTCGACCGCGGGTCGTCACGGCGATGCCCGCCAGCACGACGGCCCCGCCGACGACCGTCCACGGTCCGGGGATCTCGGCGAGCAGGACCATCGCCAGCAGGGTGCTCCCGACCGGTTCGCCCAGCAGCGAGACGCTCACCACTGCGGGCTCGACGTGTTCGAGCGCCCAGTTGAGCGCCGTGTGCCCGAACACGCCCGGCCCGGCGGCCATCGCGAGGAAGAGCCCCCACTCGACGGGCGGGTAGCCCAGCAGGGCGACGTCCTGGACGAGCGCGACCCCCAGCAGTCCCGCCGCACAGACCGAGTAGACGACGGTGACGTACGGGACCAGCGGCACGCGCACCCGGAGCGACCGGCCGGCGAGGACGTAGGCGGCCATCGTCACCGCGCCGACGACGGCCAGCGCGTTCCCGGCGAGCGGGCGCGGGCCGACCAGGGCGCCGCCCAGCAGGTCGCCCGCCGACATCACGGCCATCCCCGCCACCGCGAGGAGGATCCCCCCGAGTTTCCGGGCGCCGAGGCGCTCGTCGAGCAGTGCCCACGCGCCGACGGCGACGAACAGCGGCTGGGCCTGGACGAGCGTGACGGAGGCGGCGACGCTCGTCCACTCGACGGACTGGAACCAGGCGGCGAAGTGGGCCGCCAGCGCCAGCCCCGTCGCGCCCGCCGCCAGCGCGTCGCGCCCGCCCAGCGAGCGCAGGTGCTCGCCGTGGCGGGTAAAGGCGAGGGGCGCGAGCAGCCCCGTCGTGAACAGCACGCGGTAGAAGGCGGCGACGGTCGGCGGCGCCCCGCTCCAGCGGATGAGAACGGCGCTGGTCGAGACGGCGAACACCGCCACCGCGAGCGCGGCCATCGGGGACACCCGCCCCTCCAGGCGCGTCGTCAGCGTCTCGCCGGCCATCGTCCCGCGTTACGACAGCCGCGACTTTCCTCTTGTGGTCCGGACAGCGGGTCCGCGCCGCAAAAAGGTGGGTCGGTCACACGGTCGGTCGTACATCAGTTCCGGATGTCGTCGAACCGGTCGGCGACATACCGGTACATCGGTACAACCGACCGTCTCATACTGTCGGACACAAGGACGTGAACGTGCTCGTCGACGTTCGGGGACATGCATCTCGAAGACCCCGAAACAGTCACCGGAGCGGTGGCATCACTGACCTCGGCGTAGGCGTCGGGCATCACCTTCGTGAAGCCGTCCAGTTCCGCCTCCCAGTCGGCTAGGAGTTCCCGGGCGCGCTCGGAGTCGGTGTACTCGGCGTGGTTCTCGACGAGTCGGGAGACCAAAGCGCGGTCCTTCTCGTCCAGCGTGAACTCCAGCGAGACCATGCCCGTGTTGACCCTGCGGGCGAACTCGCCGTCGGGGTCGTGGACGTAGGCGATACCGCCGGACATGCCGGCGGCGAAGTTCTTGCCCGTCTCACCGAGAACGACGATGGCGCCGCCGGTCATGTACTCACAGCCGTGGTCGCCGACGCCCTCGACGACGCCTTTCACGCCGGAGTTGCGCACGGCGAAGCGCTCCCCGGCGAGGCCGTTGACGTAGGCCTCGCCCTGGGTCGCCCCGTAGAGGGCGACGTTGCCGATGACGATGTTCTCGTCGGCCGCGAAACCGGCGTTGCTCGGCGTCCGGACGACGAGTTTTCCGCCCGAGAGGCCCTTGCCGACGTAGTCGTTGGCCGTCCCCACGAGGTCCATCGTGATCCCCTGCTGGAGGAACGCGCCGAACGACTGGCCGGCGGTGCCGTCCAGGCGGACGCTGATGGCGTCGTCGGGCAGGCCCGCGCCGCCGTACTCGTCGGAGACGGCGTTCGAGAGCGTCGCCCCGACGGCGCGGTCGACGTTGTCGATCTCGCGGTGGACTGCCACCGGTTCGCCCGATTCGAGGGCGGGTTCCGCGGCGTCGATGAGGTCCCAGTCCATCGACTCGTCGACCTCGTGGGTCTGCTCGCGGGTCCTGTAGCGGTCGTCATCGCCCGCGGGTTCCGCGATGACCCCCGAGAGGTTCAGCTTCCTGGCCTCGGGCTGTGTCACGTCGGTGCGCTGTTTCAGGACGCCCGGCCGTCCGACCATCTCGTCCACGCTCCGGAAGCCGAGTTCGGCCATGATCTCCCGGAGTTCCCGGGCGACGAAGGTCATGTAGTTGATGACGTGCTGGGGTTCGCCCGGGAACCGGTCGCGGAGCTTCTCGTTCTGGGTGGCGACGCCGACCGGACAGGTGTTCTCGTGGCACTGGCGGGCCATCACACAGCCCGAGGTGACCATCGACGCGGTGCCGAAGGCGTACCCCTCCGCACCGAGGAGCGTGGCCACGGCGACGTCGCGGCCGGTCTTCATGCCGCCGTCGGTCGTCACGCGGATCCGCGAGCGCAGCCCCGTCGCGCGGAGCATCTGGTTGGCCTCGGCGAGCCCGAGTTCCCACGGCAGCCCCGCCGACTTGATGCTGGTCTTCGGGGAGGCGCCGGTCCCGCCGTCGTGACCCGAGATGTGGACCTTGTCGGCGTTGGCCTTCGCGACGCCCGCCGCCACGGTGCCGATGCCGTCCTCGGCGACGAGTTTGACGTTGACGTCGGCCTCGGGGTTCGACGCCTTGAGGTCGTGGATCAGCTGTTTGAGGTCCTCGATGGAGTAGATGTCGTGCAGCGGCGGCGGCGAGATGAGCCCCACACCGGGCGTCGCGTAGCGCACGTGGGCGATCATCTCGTTGACCTTCTTGCCGGGGAGGTGGCCGCCCTCGCCGGGCTTGGAGCCCTGGGCCATCTTGATCTGCAACTCGTCGGCCGAGGAGAGGTACTGGGAGGTGACGCCGAAGCGCCCCGAGGCCACCTGCTTGGTCTTGCACTCCTTCTCGGTGTCGAACCGCTCGGGGGGTTCGCCGCCCTCGCCGGTGTTGGCGTGGGCGCCCAGCCTGTTCATCGCGATGGCGTTGTTCTCGTGCATCTCCGGGGAGAGGCTCCCCAGGGACATCGCGGCCGTCTCGAAGCGCTCGACGACCTCCGTGACGGGTTCGACCTCCTCGATGGGGACTGGCTCGCGGTCCGAGTCGAACTCCAGGAGCCCGCGGAGGGTCTGGAGCTGCTCGTTCTGGTCGTTTATCATCCCCGCGAACTCCCTGTACTTCTCGTAGTCACCGGTGCGGACGGCCTGCTGGATAGTGCCCACGGTCTGGGGGTTCCACTGGTGGTGGATGCCGCCCGAACGGTTCTCGAACTCGCCCTGGCGCTCCAGGTCGGGCTCGGCCCCCCAGGCGACCCCGTGGCGGTCCAGCAGGTCGGACTCGACCTCCTCGATGCCGATGCCCTCGGTCCGGTTGGCGGTGCCCTCGAAGTGCTCGTCGACGAAGTCCGAGGAGAGGCCGACGGCCTCGAAGATCTGGGCGCCCTGGTAGGACTCCACGGTGGAGATGCCCATCTTGGCCATCGTCTTCAGGAGGCCGTCCTCCAGGGCGTTGATGTAGGCGTCGATGGCCGTCGAGAGCTCCGCGCCGTCCGGGCCCGCCACCAGGTCCTCGATGGTCTGGTAGGCGAGGTAGGGGTTGACGGCGCCGGCGCCGTAGCCGACCAGCGTCGCGAGCTGGTGCACGGTACGCGGATCGCCGGATTCGAGGACGAGCCCGACGTGGTTGCGCAGACCGTTGCGCACGAGGTGGTGGTGGATGCCGCCGACCGCGAGCAGGCTCGGGATCGGGACGGCCTCGGGGCCGGCGTCCCGGTCCGAGAGGACGAGGATGTCGTGGTCGGTCGCGGCCGTCGTCGCCGCGTCGCGGGCGTCCTCGACCGCTTCGCGCAGGTCGCGCTCGTCGGGGTCGTAGGTGATGTCGACGACGGCCGTCGAGAGTTCGCCCTCGCCGCCGTCCAGTCCGCGGATCGCGGCGGTCTCCCGGTCCGTGAGCACGGGGGAGTCGACGACGAGCTGCCGGGCGTGGTCGGGCGACTCGTCGAGCAGGTTGCGCTGGAAGCCCAGCCGCGACTCCAGGCTCGTCACGAGTTCCTCGCGGATGTAGTCGAGCGGCGGGTTGGTGACCTGTGCGAACAGCTGTTTGAAGTAGGTGAAGAGGGGGCGGTTGAACTGCGAGAGGACCGACAGGGGCGTGTCGTCGCCCATGGAGCCGACGGGGTCCTTGCCCTTCTCGGCCATCGGTTCGATGAGGTGGTCGACCTCGTCGTAGGTGTAGCCGTACATGGCCTGGTGGGCCCGGAGCGCCTCGTAGTCGTCGGCGGGGAGGTTGTCGGGCTCGGCGACGAGGTCGGCGAGTGCGACCTGCTCGCGGTCGACCCACTCGCCGTACTTCTCGTCGGTGAGGCCCTCGAACACCTCGTCGTCGGGGATGACCCGCCCCTCCGTCGGGTCGGCGAGGAACAGTTGGCCGGGCTGGAGGCGGCCCCGCTTTTCGATCTCGGCGGGGTCGGTGTCGAGCGCGCCGGCCTCGGAGGCCATCACGAGCGTGTTGTCCTCGAGGACGTCGTACCGGCAGGGGCGCAGGCCGTTGCGGTCGAGGACGGCGCCGACGCGGTCGCCGTCGGTCGCCGCCACGAACGCCGGGCCGTCCCAGGGTTCGACGACCGAGGCGTGGTAGTCGTACCAGTCGCGGCGGCCGCCGCTGACGGCGTTTTCCTCGCCGCGCCAGGCCTCGGGGACGAGCATCCGTAGCGCGTGGGGGAGGTCCCGCCCCTCCGCGAGCAGGAGTTCGAGGGCGTTGTCGACGCTGGCCGTGTCGGACTGCTCGGGGTCGTCGATGATCGGCGTCACCTTCTCGGCCTCGAACGCGTCGGTCGCGAGGTCCGTCTCGCGGGCGCGCATCCAGTTGATGTTGCCCTGGATGGTGTTGAACTCGCCGTTGTGGATGATCCGCCGGTAGGGATGGGCGAGGTGCCAGGCGCCCAGCGTGTTCGTCGAGAAGCGGGCGTGGACCATCGCGAACGTCGTCTCGACGCGCTCGTCGGTCAGGTCGGGGTAGTAGTCGGCGACCTGTGTCCCCTTGAGCAGGCCCTTGTAGACGACCAGGTCGGGGTCGAGCGAGACGACGTAGAAGCGCTCGTGGCCCGGCGGCTTTTCGTCCTCGACGCGCGCCTCGAGGACGCGCCGCGCCTCGTAGAGTTCCCGGCCGAACTCGGCGTCCGTGTGGTCCGCGCCCGACTCGACGAAGACCTGGGCGATTTCGGGTTCCGAGTCGAGGGCGGTCGCCCCGAGGTCGGCGTCGTCCGTCGGGACCGACCGCCAGGCGAGCACGTCCAGTCCCTCCGCCGCGAAGGTCTCCTCCACGAGCGCCGTCAGGCCGGCGCGCGCCCCGTCGTCCCGCGGGAGAAAGAGGACGCCGACGGCGTACTCGCCGGGGGCCAGGTCGGCGTCGACCTCCTCGGCGAAGAAGTCGTGGGGGGTCTGGACCATGACGCCGGCGCCGTCGCCGGTCGCCTCCTCCGCCCCCGTCGTTCCGCGGTGTTCGAGGTTTTCGAGCAGTTCCAGTCCGTCGGAAAGCACCCAGTGGCCGCCCTCGTCGTCGAGGTCCATCACGACCCCGACGCCGCAGTTCGACCGCGCGTCGGTCGGGTCTACCAGCCCCTCCGCCGCGGGTTGGGATGCATGTCGCTCGGTCATCCTCGGACAGTATCGGCCCCCCCGATAAGAGCGTGTCCCTCAAGGCCTATTGGGACACACTAACACAATTAAGGGGATATAATGGATATGTGTCTCGTCGAACCGTCGCGGCGACGGTGAGCCGGACGGGATCGAAAGAACGTCTCTTTTGCGGCGCTATTTCGTGGTTTCTTTTATCGTTTTCCGGGCCTGACGTCCGACGATACAAGCCAACCGGACATAAATCAAACGGTCGGGTGCAGTATTCGCGACCGGTCGGGCAGGCGGATCGTGATACTGTCGGACACAAGTGATGCCACCGCTCCGGTGACTGTTTCGGGGTCTTCGAGATGCATGTCCCCGAAGAGTCTGACGACGTTTTATGTCATCCGCCGCGCCAGTCGGTGATGCCGTGGGCGCGGTACGGTCACACGCTCCCGTTCCCCGCCTCCGGCGGACCCATCCTGTACTGGTCGACAGAGGCCCTGATAGATATTCGTCGAGACGCGGCGGGGGGCGAATTCTATCAACCGTTCTGTCGACCAGTATATCCATCCCTCGGTTCCGTGACTTCTCGCTCGTCGAGCGACGCCGCTGTCGGGAGCGCGACCGCTGTCGAGGGCGCGACCGCAAGAACTGCCCGGTCCCGGGTCAGGCGGCGGCTTCCTCGCCGCGGAGGAACGTGCGGATCGCGGAGAGGTCGTCGTGGCTGGCCAGGATCGCCACCTCGTCGCCGGGTTCGATCACCGTCCGGGGCAGCGGGATGGACATGGATTCGTTGCGGCGGCCGTGGGCGTAGATGCGGGCGTCGCCTTCGAGTTCGACGCCGACGACGCGTTCGCCGATGGCCGGGGAGCCCTCCGGGATCCGGACCGTCGCGACGGAGAGTTCGTCGGTCAGGTCCGCGAGCACGTTGAAGTCGCCGCCCATGAGCGCGGTCTTGGCGCCGGCCGCGCCCAGGCGCTCGGGATAGATGATCTCGTCGACGTCCTCGGCGTACTTCTCGAAGATCTCCTGGCGGTAGTCCTCGTCGATGCGCAGGACCGTCCGCAGGCCGTAGTGCTTGCCGAGCATGCACGCCGAGAAGTTGGTGTTCAGGTTACCCGTCAGCGCGGCGATGGCGTCGGCGTCGGCGATCCCCGCTTCCTCCAGGACGGACTCCTCGGCGCCGTCCCCCTCGACGATGTCGAACCCCTCGGCCTCCGCCCGCCGGATCTTCTCGGGGTCGTTCTCGACGAGGACGAGGTCGTGGCCCTCGCTCTGAAGGATCCGGGCGACGCGCATCCCCACGCGACCGAACCCGACGATGACAAACTCCATGCTATCGGGTTCGGCACCCGTCCCCATAACTGCTGTCGTGGTCGGGCCCCCGCGTCGACGCGGATCACCGGACCGTCTCGCCGGCGGGCGAGAACTCCGACCCGCGCTCGGCGTCGAACCCGTCCGGTTCGTCGTCGCGCGTCCCGGCGTCGGCCGTAGCGTCCCTCCGACCGTCCGACCGCTCCGCCTCGTGTATCAGTCTTCGAGCGCGAGCGACGCGAGCATCGCCTCCAGCTGGACGCGTTCGCTGGCGCCGCGGGTGATGCGGTACTCCGTCTCGCCGATGCGGTCGAGCAGCCTGACCGCGGCCTCGTCGTCGAGGTCGAACTCCCAGACGCCGCGGTGGAGCTGGTCGATGACGTCGCCGCCGGCGATACCCTCCTCGGTCAGCAGGCGGTCGAGCGTCGACCGCGCGGCGGTGAAGTCGCCGTCCAGGGCCTGCTCGACCATCTCGTGGACCGCCTCCGGGCGCGCCGTGGAGGTCAGCGCGTAGACGGCCTCCTCGTCGACCACCTCGCCCGTGACCGAGGCGGCCTGCAGCGCGTTGATCGCCTTGCGCATGTCGCCGTCGGCCGCGTAGACCAGCGCGTCCACGCCGCCCTCGGTGAGTTCTATTCCCTCCGCGTCGGCGATGTGGCGCATTTCCTCGGCGACCGCCTCGTCCGACAGCGGCGAGAACCGGAAGACCGCACAGCGGGACTGGATCGGGTCGATGATCCGGCTGGAGTAGTTACACGAGAGGATGAACCGGACGTTGTTCGAGAACTGCTCCATCGTCCGGCGGAGCGCGGATTGTGCGTCGCTCGTGTTGTGAGTCAGGATCCCGTTGGCGAGCATGAAGTTCGGCGTGCCCTTCATGGTGATGTTGTAGGCCTTCCCCCGGTGGCTGTATTCGATATTGCGTACCGTCGCTGTCTGGACTGGTTGTAGCCCACCGTCGGATACGAGAGCGGGTTCGAACTCGTCTCTCGTGTAGTGTTCGTGGTGAGGGAGTTCACCGTCCCCAACGACGATGAATCTGTAGTCGTCACCGTACGTTTCGAGGAATTCTTCTACCTTCTCGGTCTGCCCCCACAACTTTGCAACGCCCTTGACTTCGATCACGATATCGTCGATCAGGAAGTCAGGGTGGAAGACCGAATCCGACAGTTCGAACTCCGGTTCGTATTCGTATTCAACCCCGGCGTCCTGTAGCGCCTTCGCAACCTCGTATTCCCAGCCTGAGCGGACGAGGTGGCTGAGTTCCTCACTGTATCTGGTGTTCCCACCCGTCGGTTCATGCCCCATCAGCGCTTCCGAAACCTTCTGTGCGACTTCGGGGTTGCGCATCGGGTTGTTGTCGCCGGTAATGTCACAGACGGGATAGTCACAGTTTTCGGTGGCCTTCTCGACCAGTTCGGCTTTCCGGTCGTCGTATAGGTCGTCCCACCACTCGGCGGAACTTCGTCCGATCTGTTCTTTTACTGCTTCGGGGTTCGCGTCAACGACCCACTCTTCCCACGGAGTTCCGGAGCGCCGCTTGCTGATCTTCTCGCGGAACCGATCGATGGCTTCCTCGTCCATCTCCCAGACGGAAACACCGTGGAACTCCCCTCCGTAATTCGGGTTGTTCTCGCCCGCAAGCCTCCCGTCGGAGAGCGTCTCGACTATCTTCTCTCGGCGTTCGTCCGACCACTCCGTCCCGTACATCGGGTTGCTCTCCCCCTGCATCTCGCGACTGTGGCCTTCGTTCTTACAGTCGACGGAGCAGAACCTCCCCGCGGTCCAGTCTCCACAGGTGTCACACCGTGACACACCGATCTCGTCTCCAAAATCGGCGATCTCGTCCCCGGGAGATAGCTCTCGAAGTTCTTTCTCGACGAGTCTACCGTCGTCTCCGACCACGAAAAACGGGTGCCCGAGGCTCGCGAGCATCGTCCGTCCGTCGTCCAGTTCCAACTCGAAGAAGTCGGCCACGCCCGAATCGACGAGCTTTCCTTTGTCCGACTGAACCTCGTTCGTCTCGAAGTCGACGGAGGGAATCGGTTCTCCGTCTTCGCTCACCTCTTCTATCGGCTTCACTTCGGGAGAGGACGGATACCCGGTCACGACTTCCGTCCCCGGTGGGACACACAGTGCGTCGGCCTCGTCGAGGAAGATGATCCGGTGGTCGACGCCGCCGAAGGAGGTGCGCGCGAAGCTCTTGATCCGGTCGCGGACCACGTCGATGCCGCGTTCGTCCGAGGCGTTGAGTTCGAGGAAGTTGTCTTCCCAGTCCTCGCCGTAGAGTTCGCGAGCGATGGCCGAGGCGCAGGTGGTGTTGTGCATCACCGTCGGAACATGACCGGCGACGTAGTTTCGGGACTTCGGGACGGTGAGGTCGTAGACGCGACGGCTGTCCTGCTCGTGTTCGACACCGGTCACCTCGTCGAAGTAGAGGGAACTCTCGACGAGGCGGTCGAGCGTCCGGATGTCTTCGAGGACGTCCATCGAGAGCATCTCCGTCGCGACTGTTTCGAGCCGTGACGCGACGGTCGCGAATCGCGGGAACGACCGGAGCTGGATGTCGTCGTCGTTGAGCAGGTTCGAGACGTCGGTACCGAGCATGTGCGTTCCGTCCGTGACCTGTTCGTGGGTGACAGCCAGTGCGTCGATCGCGTCCCGGAGTGTCTGCTGGACTCGATCCGTGTCCGGTAACTCCTCGTCGGCGACCAAACCGACGAGACGCTCCGCCCGCTCGGCGTACGGCGTCCGCCGACCGTCTGCGTATTCGAGGAGGCGGTCCTTCCGGATCCCGGTTTCCGATTCGACCTCGCGCCGCGTCTCGATCGGCTCCAGTTCCGGTCGTGTCTCCGTCCAGACGACCGGAACCTTGTCCGTCGCAGTCAGGTCCGCTTCGAGACGGGACAACGCTTCGATGACCTCCTGTGTCCGTTCGATCCTGTCGGTAGCCGATTCGAGGACGGCCACGAGGTCGTCCTCGTAGTTCTCCCGTCCCGGGGTGTCGGGGTTGAGCGACGCCGTACAGAGTTCGGATTTCGAGAGGTGAAGCGCGTCACACAGGTCGTCGACGGCGCGCTGGACGGGAACGGTGTCGTGATTGGGATTTCCGTCTCTGGCCGCGTTGGACTCCAGTCGGGTCGATTTCGGTTCGACCGTGAATCCGATTTCGTCTGCGAAGCGAGCGAGGTGGGTCGAACCGGAGACGTAGAGCGTGTGGTACTCGCGTTCGACGTCGCTGCCGTTCGTCGGAGCTTTCCGTTCCCGTTTCCGACGGGACGGGATCCCGAAGTCCGCCAGCAGGTACGAGAGGAGAGTGATCAGGCCCCCGTCCTTCTGGGTGAGTTCGATGATGCCCGATTCGGTGACGTGTCCCTCCGCGTCGAACACCGCCCGGAGGAAGGCGCTTCGGCTGTCGACATCGGCACGGAGTATCGTCGATCCGAACGGGCTGTCGCCCTCCCCGTCGACCGCCTTCGCGAACACGTCGAAACACGAGGACAGGTACTCCGTCAGCGTCCTGCTGTTGAGTTCGACGTACGGGACCCCCTGCTGTGTGCCACGTTTCGGCTCGACGGCGAACAGGTCTCGTGCGGCCGTCTCGAACTGGTTCAGCAGCGTCTCGTCGGTGTTGTAGAACTTGATCCGACCGTCCGAAACCCGTGCTTCGCTGATCGCGAGGCCGACGAACCGGGTCAATTCGGGCGTTACCTCCCACGGCGGAGTCACAGACGGTGACCGGTTGTTGTTCGTCGGGGACACCCACTGGATCGCATCGATATGGCGTCGGAGTTCGTCTCCGGAGACATCGAGGGACCGGACCGCCGAGAGCGGGCAAGTCGTACTCGTCGCGTCGAGCGCGTCGTCCGATACCTGCCGGTTGACTGCCAGCACGTACTTGCGGGGTGCATCGACAGCCGCCACCGCATCGTCGACCGTCTCCTCGCGCCGGATCGCCCGCAGGATCTTCTTTTTCTGCCCGACGTGGCCGGCCTCGTAGGGGATCTCGTATTCCCGTGCGAACTCGTCGGTGACGTGGACGAACGTGCGTTCGCCGTCCATTTCGTGAAACCAGTCGAGTTTCGAGTCGCTCTCCGGGAGGGGCGCTTCGAGCGGTCGAGCGACCCGGTCTCCCTCCTCGAGACCTTCCGCGTTTCGCCACTCCAGCCCTTCGCTCGTGACGACGAGCAGTCGATGTTCCGGCGTCACCGTCATCTCTCCCCCGTCCCGCGTCCGAACGGTCACGACCTCGTCTGCCGTTTTGCCGAATCGGTAGCTCGGCGACGTGTACTCGAACTCACCCCGGTCGGTCAGTGTAAGGACTTCGAGTCCGTCGTCAGCCCGTTCGAATCCCTCGATGTCGCCCGCGACTGTCTCCATTCGTGACAGTCCTTCGCTCGTGAGAACCGGTGTCTCTCCCGTGACGCACTTCCCGACGCCCGCCGGCCCCGAGAAGAGGAGGTGGGGCAGGTCGCGGCGCTCGACGTAGCTCCGGAGGCGTTCGACGCTGTCCTCCTGCCCGACCACCTCCTCTAAGGTCTGCGGGCGGTACTTCTCGATCCAGACCGCGTCCCGTCCGGCCCGCGCCTCCGCCTCCGCGTCGGCCTCGCTCATGTCCGGACGGAGGCGACGCCCGTCCGTAAACCTACCGAGAGGACCCCGGCGCGGGGGTCGCTGCGCCGACGGCGCGGGCGACACGCTCAAGACGCGGCGGGCGAACACCCGGGTATGCACGTCACGGTGTCGGTCGTCGGCGAGGACACCCGCGAGGTCAGCGTCGCGGAGGGCGACACCTACGCCGACCTGCTCGCAGGGCTGGCTTACAGCCCCCACGAGGTGTCCGTGCTGGTCGACGGCCGGCCCGTCCCCGCGGACCGGCCGGTCGACGCCGACCGCGTCGAGGTGCTCCGCCTCGTCAAGGGCGGGTAGCTCGGGGTTTCCGGTACGCCGGACGCGTTCGCCGCGGCTCCGGTGTCGGAATCCTCATATCTCTCGCGGATCAAACACGCTTGGTAGGTCGCCCCGCGGAAGTTCGCCGGTGACACAGCCGTTTTGACGCCGGCCGCCGTATCCGGACACGATGAGCGACCGCCAGGTGGCGCCCTCCTTCGAGCTGCCGAACGTCGGGCCGGGACCCGACCCGTGTTCGCTGTCGGCGCTCGCCAGCGGCAGCGAGTTCCTCGTCTGCTTTTTCCACCGGGACAGCGAGTGCGCCGAGTGCCGGACGCAGGCAAAGCGGGTCCGGGACCGCTACGACGCGTTCCGGGCGCGCGGCGCCGTCGCCGTCTTGGTCCTCCCGGACCTGCCCGAGGACGCCCGGGACTGGCAGCGGTTCGACCTCCCGTTTCCCCTCCTGGCCGACCCCGACCACGAGGCCGCCGACGCCTACGGCCAGCCCGCCCACCTGAGGTTCGCCGACGACTGGAGCGATTTCTTCGGCCGAATGCCGACGGTAGCCGTCGTCGACGCCCGCGGGGCCGACTCCCGCATCGCCTGGCGGCACGCAGCCAAGGCGGCCTGGGACCGCCCGGCGACGAACGACGTTCTCGGCGCCGTCGACGACTGCCGAAAAACCGACCCGCCGCGTGCGACCGGAACGTGACCCCCTCCGACGGTCCCCGAGAGACCGCCACGCCCGACGGCGTGAGCGTCCGCGAGGCGACTCCTCGGGACCTGGCCGCGGTCCTCAGCGTCCTCGACGCCGCCGCGCTCGAAACCGATGCCGACCGGGTCCAGTCAGGCACCGACGACGGGGACGTTCTCGTGGCGGCGTCAGGGAACGAAACCGTCGTCGGCGCGCTCGTCCTCGACGGCGACGAGGTGGCGAACGTCGCGGTCCGCCGGCGCCGGCGAGGGCAGGGGATCGGCACCGCGCTCGTGGCCGCGGCGGCCGCCCGCCGCGCGCCTTCTACGGGTCGCTGGGTTTCGCCGTCGAACCGCTGTCCGACGGGCGATTCCGGGGGACACTCGACGCCGAGTGACAGGGCGGTGTGCCCCGGGCCGGCTCAGACCAGCGGTTCCACGAGGTTCCGGCCGGCGTCGAGCAACTCGCCGACGCGCTCGGCCGACCGCGCCTCGGCGTACACCCGGAGCTTGGGTTCGGTCCCGCTGGGCCGGACCAGCGTCCACGAGCTGTCTTCGAGGAAGACCTTGAACCCGTCCACCGTGGAGACGCGCTCGACGCTCGACCCGGCCATCGCGTCGGGCAGCGCGTCGTCGAGTTCGTCGAGGACAGGGGCTTTGCGCTCTTCGGGACAGTCGATGCTGACGCGGTCCTGGTGGATCTCGCCGTGCTCGTCGAGCAGGGCGGCGACGCGCTCGTCGTAGGGACGCTCGGCGGCGACTGCGGCGGCGACCAGTGCCAGCAGGACACCGTCCTTGTTCCGGAGGTGGGTGGTGAGCCCGAACCCGCCGCTCTCCTCGCCGCCCATCAGCGCGTCGCCCTCGGCCATCGCCGCCGCGACGTGTTTGAATCCGACCGGCGTCTCGTGGACTCCCTGCCCGTGGGCCTCGGCGACGCGGTCGACGATGGAACTCGTCGAGACGGTGCGAACGACGTCGCCGCTCCGGTGGTAGGCCGCCGGGTCAGAGAGCGCCTCGCCCGCGAGGAGCGCGTCGTAGGTGGCCGCGAAGAAGAGGTTGGGGTCGAGCGCCCCTCGCCCGGGAGTGACGACCGTGATGCGGTCGGCATCGCCGTCGTTGGCGACGCCGAGCGTCGCGTCCGTTGCCGCGACCCGCTCGACCAGTGCTTCGAGGCGTTCGGGCGCGGGTTCGGGGGATTCCCCGCCGAAGGTGGGGTCCGTCTCACAGCGCAGACGCTCGACGTCCGCGTCCGCCCGTTCGAGCAGGCGGTCGGTCACGCCGCGGCCGCTGCCGTGCATCGCGTCGTAGACGACCGTCGCGCCCGACAGGTCGGCCTCGACCGTCGCGAGGGCGTGCTCGACGTACGGTTCGACGAGGTCGACCGCTGATATCTCGCCCCGCTCGGACTCGGGGAGCGTCTCGGGGGGCGCGAGGCCGGCCTCGATGCGCTCGGTCGTTTTCGGGGGCGCGGGCGCGCCCTCAGGCGGGAGGAACTTCACGCCGTTGTATTCGGGGGGGTTGTGCGATGCCGTCACCATCAGCGCGCCCGAGAGACCCCGGTTGCGGACGGTCCAGGCGACGACCGGCGTCGGGACGTCCCGTTCGGGGACGAGCACGTCGAACCCGTTGCCCGCGAGCACGCCGGCGAGGTCCTCGGCGAAGTCCGGCGAGGAGTCGCGGGCATCGTAGCCGACGACGACGGTGCCGGGCCGGTCGAGGACGTCGGCGACTGCCTGGCCGACCATGCGCAGTCGCTCGGACGTGAACTCCGCTAGCGTCGCTCGCCACCCGTCGGTTCCGAACGCGATCGCGTCGGCTTCGGCGTCGTGGTCCATACGCGAAGGCTCCGCGGCCGGGAGCAAAAAATCCCGGTTACCGCCGCGGGACGGTCCCCACCTGTTCCTCCTGGACCGGCTGGACGTAGACTGTCTGTCCCGAACGGACGAGGACCCGTAGTCCGGCATACGAGAAGGTGACCGTTACGTCCTGTGACGGGTCGGAGACGACCGCATCGAGGGCGTCGAGAGAGACGGACTCCGAGAGCGGCGGCAGGTCCTCGACCCCACACCCCAGTGCGTCGGACGCGGCCTCGACGACCGGCACTGTTATTTCGCTCGAAGGCTGATCCATGTGCGCTCACTGGGTATCCGCACTTTTAGTAACACGTCCCGGATCGAGCGGGTTTTCCGAGGTTACTCGACCGCGGAACGCCGGATAACCACGCTTACCGCCGTATGGCCGTGCTTACGCCGTCAGGTTCTCTCCTCGACCAGTCCCGTCGGGAGAGCGACCCAGTCGGGGACGCCGCCGGCGTCGACGACCCGCTCCTTCGCGGCGCGGGGCAACTCTTTGAGTTCGTACTCGCGGGACATCGCCGCCGAGCGGCCGTCGAACCGCTCGGCGTGGACCAGAACGACCGGGGTCCGACCGCGGGTGTACTTGGCGCCTTCGCCGGCAGCGTGCTCCCGGACGCGGCGCTCGACGTCGGTGGTGTAGCCCGTATAAAGGGAGTCGTCGGCACACCGCAGAACGTAGACGCAGTGGTCGGGCGACCCGCGGTCGGTCATCGGGCGCTGCTGTCAGGCTTCGGGGGCGCGCTCTCTGGCGACTTCGGCGATGCCAGCGTTCGCAGAGCAGCTCGGACAGGCGCGGACGCGACCCCGCTCGTCGGCGAAGACGCGGGCGAACTGGTCCGAGACGTGCGCGCCGCAGTGGTCACACGTTGGCATGTGTTGCTGCCGGCTCCGAACCGGTACCAGCCCCTTAACCCGGCCCTGATAAAGTCGGTGTACCAACACTGTTCGGTAACGCTGGCGACACCTGTGGCGCCGTCGCTCACGCCGTCTCACCCCCTCGCATCGTCGAGCCGTCTGGCGATCAGTCCGGCCTGTGCGCCCGCGGTGAACCCCGCGTCGACGTTGACCACCGAGAGGGCGGTACAGGACTGGAGCATCCCCGCGAGGGCGGCCTCGCCCTCGCCGCCATGGCCGTAGCCCGTCGAGACGGGGAGGCCGACGAGGGGAACGTCGACGAGGCCGGCGACGACGGTGGGGAGCGCCCCCTCGCGGCCGGCGGCGACCACGAGGACGTCCTGGTCGCGCAAGGCGTCGACCGCGTCGAGGGTGCGGGCCAGCGACGCGACGCCGACGTCGTCAACGCGTTCGACGGTCGCGCCCATCTCGCGGGCGACGGTCGCCGCCTCCGTCGCGGGCACCGCGTCGGAGGTGCCCGCCGTCACGACGCCGACGCGGGCATCCAGGTCCGACGGGTCGAAATCGGCGGCGTGGACGACCACCATGCCGGCCCGCTCCTCGACGGTCAGTTCGGCGCCGGGGTGCTCGGCCTCGACGCGTTCGCGTACGGCGGCGCGGTCGTCGGCGTCGCTGCGAGTGACAACCGCGCGCCCGGTCGTCTCCAGGGCCGTCGCGGTCAGCGCCGCGACCTCCGCGGGCGTCTTGCCGTCGGCGAGCACCGCCTCGGGGAGTCCCGCCCGGGCCTCGCGCGCGGCGTCGAAGCGCCCGGCCTCGCCGGTCACGTAGCCCGAAAGCTCTGCCTCGGCCTGTGCGGGCGAGAGGTCGCCCGCGGCCACCGCCTCCAGGATCTCGCGCATACACCCACTCCGCCCCGGTCGTACTTGACCGGTCGGGCCCCACAAAGTACTTAAATCCACCGTCTTCCTCGGTCGGCACCGACGGCGAACGGCCCGCAGACCCCCGAGAGAGCGACCGAGAGCGGGTAATTTTGGGAAAGTTTATAAGGGATCCATCTGAATGCGGGAGTGTATGGCAGACCTCATTGTCAAGAACTCGGTCAAGGAAGAGCTCGACGACATGAACGTGTCCCGCGACTTCTACGATGCGCTCGACGAGGAAGTCGCCGACCTCCTCGACGACGCGGCACGGCGCGCGCAGGCCAACGACCGCAAGACGGTCCAGCCGCGCGACCTGTAGACCCGGTCGAACCTTCTCCGTTTTTTGACCAGTCCCCAGCGGCACGACTCCTCACGGTTCGAACACGGACACGTCCGTTTCCGTCCCCAAGTGGACGGCGTCGGCCGCGTCCACGAACAGGCCGTGCTCGACGACGCCCGGGAGCGCCGCGAGGTCCCGCGCTAACCCGCCGGGGTCGGGCATCGCCCCGAAGTCACAGTCCAGGACGAGGTTGCCGTTGTCGGTCACGAGGGGCCCGCTTTTCGCCTCGGCCCGGCGCAGTTCGGGCTGGCCGTCCAGTTCGCGGACGGCCGCCGCGACGGGCGCCCGCGCGTCGGGCAGCACCTCCACCGGGACGGGGCGGTCGAGGACGTCGGCCTCCTTGGTGGGGTCGACGACGACCACCAGCCTGTCGGCGGCCGTGTCGACGAGTTTCTCGCGGGCGTGGGCGCCGCCGCCGCCCTTCACGAGGTGGGGGCCCGCGAACTGGTCGGCGCCGTCGATGGCCACGTCGAGTCGGCCGTCCGTTTCGTCGAGCGTCGTCAACTCGACCCCCGCCTCGACGGCGACCTCGCGCGCCTGGAAGGAGGTGGGCACGCCCAGCACGTCCAGGCCGGCCTCGACCTCGCGCCCGAGCGCCCGAACGGCGTGGGCGGCGGTGCTCCCGCTGCCGAGGCCGACGCGGGCGCCATCCGCGACGGTCGCGGCCGCGCTCTCGCCCGCCCGGCGCTTGGCCGCCTCGCGGTCACTCCGGTTCATGTCAGGGTTGTGGCCGCCCCCCGTCAAAACGCTACCCCACGACGCCCCGGGCCCCGCCGTATCCGCTGCTCCCGTTCCCGGCTCCGTCACACCGGTTGCCCCGTCGCCGGCGGCTCCCCTCGGGCCGACCACCACGCTCCATCACCTTATATTCTAGAAATAGCATAATAGGAAGCGTTAACAACGTTCGTCCATTTCTCCCGGTGATGGCAGCGCAACCCCGATCGATATTCGAATCGTACCGGTGCCCGGACTGCGTCGGCGCGGTCACGTGGGAAGGCAAGGGCTGGCAGTGTGCGGACTGTGGCACGGTCCTGCGCCACGGTTCGGACTGATACGGTCGGTTGTACCGATGTACCGGTATTTCGCCGACCGGGTCGATGAAATCCGGAACTGATTTTTGTCGGTGCCGCGCGAGCGCACAGGCATGTTCGGAACCAGCGGTATCCGGGGACCGGTCGGCGACGAGGTGACTGCGGCGCTCGCGCTCTCGGTCGGGCGGGCGCTGGGCGCCGACGCCGACCGGGTCGTCGTCGGCCGGGACGCCCGCGAGAGCGGGCGGGCGCTCGTGGACGCGTTGACCGCCGGCCTCCGCGAGACGGGGACCGACGCCGTCGACCTCGGGCTCGCGGCGACGCCGACCGTCGCCCGGTCGGTCGGGTGGCGCGACGCCGACGCCGGCGCCGTCGTCACGGCGAGTCACAACCCCCCCGCGGACAACGGCATCAAACTCTGGCAGCCTTCCGGCCAGGCCTTCGACGGCGACCAGCGGGCGGCTATCGCCGAGCGGGTCGAGGCCGATGACCCCCCGTTCGCGTCGTGGGACGCCTTCGGCGACCGGGTCCACCGGTCGGGCCGCGAGCGCCACGTCGCGGCGCTGGTCTCGGCCGTCGACCTCGACCGCCCGCTCTCGGTCGTCGTCGACGCCGGCAACGGCACCGGGGGCGTCACCGCCGACGCGCTCGCCCGCCTCGGCTGCGAGGTCGAGACGCTCAACGCCCGGCCCGACGGCGCGTTCCCGGGTCGGCCCAGCGAGCCGACGGCCGGCAACTGCGGGTCGCTGGCGACGCTCGCCGGCGAGACGGACGCCGACGTCGGCATCGCTCACGACGGCGACGCCGACCGGATGCGCGCGGCGACGGCCGCTGGCGAGTTCCTGTCGGGGGACGTGACGCTCGCGCTGCTGGCGCGGGCGGCCGCGAGCGAGGGCGACCACGTCGCCGCGCCGGTCGACACGAGCCTCGCCGTCGACGACCACCTCGCCGCGGCGGGAGTCGAGGTCACCCGGACCCGGGTGGGCGACGTCTACGTCGCCGAGCGAGCCAGCGAGGACCGCGTCGCGTTCGGCGGCGAACCCAGCGGCGCGTGGATCTGGCCGGGCGAGACGCTCTGTCCCGACGGTCCGCTGGCGGCGTGCAAACTCGTCGCCCTGGCGAGCGAGCGCCCGCTGGCCGCCCGAGCGAGCGACGTCGAGACCTACCCGATCCGCCGGGACAGCGTCGAGACCGACGAGAAGGCGGCGGTCATGGAGCGGGTGGGCGAGCGGGTCACCGCCGAGTACGACGACGTTTCGACGCTGGACGGCGTCCGGGTCGACCTGGGCGACGCGTGGTTCCTGTTGCGGGCCAGCGGCACCGAACCGGTCGTCAGGATCACGGCGGAGGCCCGGGACGCCGACCGCGCCGAGGCGGTTTTCGCGGAGGCGCGTGACCTCCTGACCGACGCGACCCGCTGACGCAGTCGCTGCCGGCGCGACGTCGGTGAGAAGGGGGCCAGGCGAGGGGGCGGCGAGCGGGTCGCCCGGTTGTCACCAGCGGGCGACAGCAACGTCGGGTTTCGGCGGGGTCGGCCCCCCCGTCCGCCGGAACCGACCCTCGATCGGAAGGCGATACGTCAGCCGCGACGCGTGGACCGTGCCTCGCGGACATCGGCCCCGTCGCGGATCTTGTCCTCGCACTGGGGACAGACCCGGGGTGACTCGACCCCGTTCGGCGTGAAAACGCGCGCGTAATCCGCGGTAACGAAGGCACCGCAGTTCTGGCATTCCGGCATACGTCTCGACTGTCCGAGTATAGGGTCTTAACGGTTGGTGATCTGGTAGCAGCGGCCGGTCGACCCGTCGGAGAACGGTACGGTTATCCGTCCCTGTCTATCATGGACCGACAACCGCCCGAGCCATTCCGCATGGACCGACCGCTCTCCGATCTCACGCGCCTGGGACTCGCCCGCCTGGTCGTGGTCGCCCTCGTCGTCGCGTTGCTGGTCCCCGCGGCGGCGTCGGCGCTCACGCACGACCCCGTCGACGTCGAGGCCGGCACGATCCGCGAACCCGCCAACGGGTCGACCGTGGTCTCCGCGCAGGGGTTCGAGGCGCGGGCCGCCAACGCCTCCCTGAAGTCGACGCGACTCGTCGAGGTCAACGGCGAGGGCGAGTTCATGCGCGAGTACGACCTCGACATCGGCAGCGGCTACTTCTACGACGTCGACCCGCTGCCCGACGGAACGGTGCTCATCTCGGCGGGCAAGCACAACTCCTCGTTCATCAAATACGACCCGGAGACGGGCCAGCGGGCCTGGACCGAACAGCTGGGCACCGACGACACGCACGACGCCGACCTCATCAACGACGACGAGCTGCTCGTCGCGGACATGCGCAACTACAACGAGACAGCCGACGTCAACGAGGACCGGATCTTCGTCTACAACCGCACCCGCGACGAGGTCGTCTGGGAGTTCGAGTTCGAGCGGATCTACGACCGCGAGAACGGCGACGACTACACCGACGACTGGACCCACGTCAACGACGTCGACAAGGTCGGCGAGGGGCTGTACATGGCCTCGCCGCGCAACATGGACCAGGTCGTCCTCATCAACCGCTCGACGAAAGAGGTCGAATGGGCGCTGGGCGCGGACGAGAACCACTCGGTCATGTACGAGCAGCACAACCCCACCTACATCGAGGGCGAGGACGGGACGCCGACGGTGCTGGTCGCGGACAGCGAGAACGACCGGGTCGTCGAGTACGCCCGGACGAACGGCACCTGGGAGCGGACCTGGGAACTGGGCGTGGGCGGGAACCTGAACTGGCCCCGCGACGCCGACCGCCTCCCCAACGGCAACACCCTCGTCGTGGACTCGCTCAACCACCGCGCCATGGAGGTCACCCCCGAGGGCGAGGTGGTCCGGGAGCACTACGTCTCCTGGGGGACCTACGACGCCGAGCGGACGGCGCTGGGCGACGAACCCGGCGGGCCGACCATCCGCGAGCAGAACGCGACCGGCCGCTACGCGCTCAACGGCAGCGCCTCACTCACCCCGGGGACGAACGACCGCCAAACCTTCGCGGAGTGGCTCTCGGCGACGTTCGCCGGTACCCCGCTCTCGGGACCGGTTGGCTGGTTCGCCACCCGGTGGTCGCACGTCATCCCCTGGATCCGCCCGACCTGGCTGCGTCCGTGGGCGTTTGCCAGCGCCGTCGGCGCGGTCCTCGTCGGCGGCGGCTGGACGGTCGGCGACCTGGCCTATCACCGCCGGACCGTCCGGCGACGACTCGGCGCGGGCGTCGCGCGGGTCCGCGAGCGTCTGGGAGACGGCGATCCGGAGCGGGTCGAAGACCCCGGAGACGACTGATACTGCCGGCTGTAACTTCGTAAAGATATCCGCCGCCCCGGGGCGGCGAAATTCTTGACAGACTTACAGCCGGCAGTATGAAAAGGCCGAGCGCCGGGACGGCATCAGAACTCCCCGGAGACGGCACCGTCCTCGTCGAGGTCGACGACGCCGTCGAACAGCGCGGCGAAGCCGTCGATGACGTCGTCGTCGTGGACGCCCTTCGCGAGGTGGAACAGGCCGACGGCGTCGTGTTCGTCCAGGAGCGCGAGGATCGCCTCGACGGCCTGGCGGGTCTGTTCGACGTCGGAGTAGTAGATCATCTCGGTGAGCGAGTCGATGCTGACCCGGCGCTTGCCGTCGTGTTCCTCCAGGAAGTCGCGGGTCTGGTCGACGATGCTGTCGAGGTCGTCGGGCGCGGGGACGTACCGGACGTGGTCCGAGGCCCGCCGGGTGTAGCCCCGCTCGACGGAGATGGTGTCGAGGATGGTCGCGCGGTCCTCGTCGACGTCGTAGTGTTCGAGTTTCTGTTCGACCTCGCGAGCGGTGGTGCGCGTCGAGACGACCAGCATGTGGTCGGTGTCGGTCCTCAGGAAGTCCGTATCGATGCGGTCGGTCTCGCCGGTGCTGGGGTGGAGCAGCAGGATGCCGGTCCCCCCGGGTACGCTGTCGGGCGTCTCCGCGATAGCGAGGCGATAATCCATGTGTGCCAGCGGGGTGGGAACCGTCTTAAGCGCACCGCTCGCTCGCGAGGGCGAGCGAAGCGAGCCCTCATACGGTCGGTTGTACCGATGTACCGGTATTTCGCCGACCGGTTCGACGAAATCCGGAACTGATCGACAACCGACCGTATCGGGAGATAGACGAGGGTCCGGACCCCGGACTCTGCCCGCGCGCCGGGCTCGGCGGCCGCCCAGCAGGCCATCGCCGGGACGGTCCCGCAGACCAGGAGGACGGTCAGGCCGAACCCGACGACGGGCTGCTCGGCCGGGGCGGTGAACTGCATACCGCCGTCTATCGGCCAGTCGGTCATGTGCTTTCCGTCCCACCCGCCGGATTTTTCACCGCTCGCGGCGACTGGCGACCATGAGCGCCGGCGAGGAGTTCGACGAGTGGGCCCACGAGGGCCGCGACCGGGGCATGGAGGAGCGCCACTGGCACACCGCCAAACACGCGCTGGCCCGGATGCCGGTGGAGAGCGAGGCGCCACGCGCCTCGGAAGAGTCGAGCGGGCACCGCCCGCGAGACGAGGGCGAGACGGTGCTGGACCTCGGATGCGGAAGCGGCTACGCCGGGCGTGCGCTGCGGGAGACGAAAGACGCGGCCCGGACCTACGGGCTGGACGCCTCCCCGGAGATGGCACGCAACGCCCGCGATGTCACCGACGACCCCGCCTCGGGCTACCTGAACGGCGACTTCGAGCACCTGCCGTTTGCCGACGACAGCATCGACCACTGCTGGTCGATGGAGGCGTTTTTCTACGCCCGCGACCCCGACGCGGTGCTCGACGAACTCGCCCGCGTCCTGCGACCTGGCGGGACGTTCTTCTGCGCCGTGAACTACTGGGAGGAGAGCGTCCACTCCCACCGCTGGGACGACCGGGTGGCCGTGCCCATGATACGCTGGAGCGAGCGCGAGTACCGCGCGGGGTTTCGCCGGGCGGACTTTGCCGTCGCGAGCCAGGACCGCATCCCCGACCGCGAGACCGACATTCCGCCGGCGAGCGAGTTCCCGACCGGGGAGTGGGACACCCGCGAGGCGATGGTCGAGCGCTACCGCGAGCACGGGACGCTGCTGACCGTCGGCGTCGCCTGATACGGTCGGTTGTATACTGGCGGACAGAAGCCCTGATAGATGTCCGCCGAAACATGGCGGCGGCGAACTCTATCAACCGTTCTGTCCGTCAATATAAGTCTGTCAAGAATTTCGCCGCCCCGGGGCGGCGAACATCTTCACGAAGGTACAGCCGGCAGCGTTACAGCAATTACGCCAGAGAAAGGTTAGCGCATGGCCTCGCGGTCACGCGCGGTGTCGGAGAGGATCCACCGGTCGGGGTCGTCCTCGTCGAAGACGACCAGGACGTCGCCGAGTTCGAACGCTGCGAACCGTTCGGAGACCGGGGACACTTCGGCGCGTAGTTCCTCCGGCGAGACGTCGGGGGTATCATACATGGGGACCTCCTCGGGACAGTTACAGATACGGGCGCCGGACCCAAATAGAGGACCGATGCTGTTCGTCAGTTCAACCGGATTCACGTCGCTTCATACGGTCGGTTGCAAACCATCTCCGGATTTCGTCGGGTCGGTCGGCGAAATGCCGGTAAATCGGTACACCCGACCGTACCAACGCTTTTTACGCTTTCCCGGGTGGTAAGGCTCGCCATCGGTCGAAACAGCGTGAAACGTCGGGCGGACAAACGGTTGTCACTGACGACCCGTCGCTGAACGGTCGACAGATTCAAGAAGCCGGACAGTCGTCGTCGGCCGGGCTCGCACTGTCGGACACAAGTACGTGAGCGTGCTTGTCGACGTTCGGTGACGTGTGTCCCGAAGACCCCGAGACAGTCACCGGAGCGGTCGTATACTGCTGGCTGTAAGTCTGTCAAGAATTTCGCCGCCCCGGGGCGGCGAATACCTTCACGAAGTTACAGCCGGCAGTATATCACTCGTGTCCGACAGTATCAGCCGAAGTGTTCCTCGTAAAGGTCCTGTGCGTGTTCGACCGCGTCTTTCGCCGCGGCCTTGTCCTCCCAGCCCAGCGTCTCGACTTCCTTGCCCTCCTCCAAGTTCTTGTAGGTCGCAAAGAACTCGTCGATCTCGTTCAGGGTCTGCTGGGGGATGTCGTCGATATCGTCGATGTGGTCGAAGCGGGGGTCCTCGGTGGGGACAGCGATGACCTTGTCGTCCTGTTCGCCGTCGTCGTCCATTTTCATCAGGGCGACCGGCCGGGCCTCGATGACACAGCCGGGGAAGGTCCGATCTTCGACGAGGACGAGCACGTCGAAGGGGTCCTCGTCGTCGTAGTACGACCGCGGGATGAACCCGTAGTCGCTGGGGTAGTGGACGTTCGAGTGGAGTACCCGGTCGAGGACGACGCCGGGGACGTCCTTGTCGTACTCGTACTTGTTGCGCTCGCCCTTCAGGCACTCGACGACAGCGTAGATCGCCTCGGGCGGGTTCGGGCCCGTCTCGAGGTCTTCCCAGAGGTTCGGCATCACTCGCGACTCCATCTGGCGAGCGGAAAGAGCTTTCGACCTGTCCCGCCGACGGGACCGTGGCCGCCGCCCCGCTCCTGGACGGTTTGTCGAGTCCCTGTGAGTTCATACCGTGTGACAGTCTCGTGCGCGACGTCGGGGCCGGTCGGCTGCCGTCCGCCGAATTACCACCCGATGTTATTACCGGCAAAAGACCTGAAACGGGGGGTTTTCAGTAATAACGGCGGTGAGTTGACAAGCGTTAAATAGCCTGATGACATTTATCCAACCATGTCAGAGGCACAATCGGTGACTGGCACACCCGGGATCGCACGCGAACTCACCGCCTTCCAGCAGAACATTCTCGTCATCCTCGGGGAGGAGCCCCGCTATGGCCTCGCGATCAAGCGCGAACTCGAGGACTACTACGACGACGAGGTCAACCACGGCCGCCTGTATCCCAACCTCGATGACCTCGTCGAGCTGGGCCTGGTCGAGAAGAGCGAACTCGACAAGCGCACCAACCAGTACGCCCTGACCGAGGAGGGCTACGAGACAGTCAAGAACCAGCTCGCCTGGGAGTTCTCGAAGCTCGTCACCGACGAGAGTCGAGCCGACGACCTCCGCGAACTCATCGACGCTGCCAACTAGGACAGCGCTCGCCGCCCGCATCGAACGCCAACTCGACCGATTTTTCGACGACCGCGCGCTGCTCGTCAGTCGGCCATGCGTTCCGCCTGAAGTAGTCGTCGACGAACTCCGCCAGTTCCTCGGCCGTCAGTTCGGTCAGCGGCTTGGCGTAGTGGTTGCCCGCGAAATCCGCCAGCGCCGCGACGGTGGCCGCGTGGGTATCCCCGTGGGCCTCCCGCACGTTCTCGACTATCGTGCGGTTGTACGAGTCGATCTCCGCCCAGTCGTCGCCGACGCCCGGCCCGGAGAGGGGCACCTCGATTCCGCGGTCGACGTCCTCGATCCGGTCGGTTCTGATCGTGTCGTCCTCGACCCAGGAGTCGGGATGGAGGACCAGCACGTCTCCGGTTTCGTCCTCGCGGATCCGCGCCGTGTAGCCGTGTTCGACGAGCAGGTCCGCCCGGTCGTCCAGGTAGGCTTCGGCCTCGGCGTCCACGACCGCCTCGCGGGCCAGGCGGGTGAGCCGCTCGGCCTCGTCGACCACCTCGCCCGGGAGCGTGTCTTCCCGGCCGATGGCATCGTCCTCCAGAATCGACGCCGGGTCGGTGGTCTCGCCGTCGCTCCCGTCGTTCGGGTCTCGGTCGGGCGCTCCGTCCGGGTCGGTTCCGGGGTGTCGGAGGTGAGCGGGCAGTTCGTCCTCGCTCGGTTCGGGTGTCTCGTCAGGCATCGTCGAGCGCGTCGTTCGCGAGTTCGTCGGCGCGGTCGTTTATCTCCCGCGGTACGTGTTCGAGCGACCACGACTCGAACGCCGTCAGGAGTTCCCTGACCGTCACCCGGTGTTCGCGCAACTGCGGGTCGTTGGCGTCGTACTCGCCCCGGACCTGCTTGACTATCAGCTCGGAGTCGCCGCGGACGTCCACCTCCTCGAAGCCGTAGTCGCGGGCGACCTCCAGCGCGCGGGTCAGCGCCTCGTATTCGGCCTGGTTGCTGGTCGCGCGGCCGACCCGCTCGCCCCCCTCGGCGACGATGCCGTCGCCCGTGACGACCACGTACCCGACCGCCGCGGGCCCCGGATTCCCGCGAGCGGCGCCGTCGAAGTAGACGTGCGCCCGCCCGCCTCCCTCGCGCAACAGCGCCTCCAGGTCAGCCGGGTTCGACCCCTGTATCACGACCTTCCCGTCGTAGGCGACGGCGGTCGCGTCCCCCCGCTCGGCGCGCCAGCGCTCGTGGTCAGTGTTGCCCTCGCTGACCGTCACACCGGCGTCTTCGAGACGTTCGCGCGCCTCGGCGACGTCACACTCGACTGTCGGCATCGTACAGGGGTCGCCGCCGCGGGCGGTTAGCTTCTGCGGTGAGGGCGCTAATCTCCCTTCCGCCACGGAGCGACCTGAGAGAGCGGAGCAGGGAGGGGATACAGCGCCCGCACGGTTCGCAAACACGTTTTCCGCCACGTTTACTACCCCGGCGGTCGAAGCGAGTGGGAAGATGCTCGCCACGCTTCCGGCGTTGTTCAAACGTGGTTCGAAACGGCGAAGCCGTTTCGTCATCACGAGAGAGCTTTGCTCTCTCGAACGACGACAGGAAGCGTGCAACGACGGTTGTGGCCGAGTGTCGAATCGGTAGGAGTGGGACACTCCGAACCGCCTAAAGGGAAGCCGCCTGCGGAGTCTGGAACCGCTGTGCCCACGTCGGGTGCAAGTTCCGACACAGAACCAGGAAGCCCCGACCCGAGCCTCGCCCGGCCGCCACAAAATCGGCCATCGACACACCGGGCGACCGCGACCCCGGCTACTCCGACTCGGATATGGCGTCGATGTCGACCTGCGCCTCCTCGTCGATTTCACCGAGGATCGCCTCGATGTCGTCGAGGCCGATCAACTCGCGCGTTTCGGCGTCGAAGTCGAGACTGTCGAGACTGTCGTGGCCGTTCGCCGCGCCGTGCATCTCCGAGACGTCGCTGCCCGAGAGGTGCTTGCCGTAGCGGCCGACCAGCGAGGAGAGCTCCTGGGGCAGGACGAACGTCGTCGACTCGCCCCGGCCGATCGATTCGAGCGTCTCCATCCCCTTGTCGATGACCGCGCGCTCGCCCATCGACTCGGCGGATTTCGCCCGGAGGACGGTCGATACCGCGTCGCCCTGCGCTTCGAGGATCTGGGACTGCTTTTTCCCCTGTGCGCGGACGATGTCTGACTGTTTCTCCCCCTGGGCCTGCTCGATGGCAGAGCGCCGCTCCCCCTGGGCTTCGAGGATCATCGCCCGGCGGCGGCGCTCCGCGGAGGTCTGCTGTTCCATCGCGTTCCTGACACCGGCGGCGGGGTTGACCTCGCGGACCTCGACGGACTCGACGCGGATCCCCCATTCGTCGGTGGGTTCGTCGAGTTCCTCCCGGATGCGGGCGTTGATCATCGCGCGCCGCGAGAGCGTGTCGTCCAGTTCCATGTCGCCCAGCACCGCCCGCAGCGTCGTCTGGGCGAGGTTCGAGACGGCGCGTTCGTACTCCTCGACCTCCAGGAAGGCGCGTTTGGCGTCCATCACGCGGATGTAGACGACGGCGTCGGCCGTCACGGGGGAGTTGTCCCGCGTGATGGCCTCCTGCTGGGGCACGTCGATGGTCTGGGTCCGCATGTCGAAGGGGTAGGTGCGGCTGACAAAGGGCGGCACGAGGTGGATGCCGGGTTCGAGGAGGCGGCGGTACTCCCCGAGGACGGTCAGGGCTTCTTTCTCGTACGCCTCGACGATCTCGACCGCGGAGGAGACCGCCACGACCGCGAGCGCCAGCGCGACGAGGCCGACGACGACCAGCGGGTCGACCGACCCGACGAGGTCGCCGACCGGGAGACCGACGAACGACGCGAAGACCGCGACGAACACGAGCACCGCCAGGCCCTGGCCGACCCGTGCCAGGAGCGTGCCGCCGGAGGAACTGCTCATACAGCGACAACGTGCTGCGCACGGAAAAAGAGGCGCATCACCCGGACCCGGGTGACTGCGTGGACCGCCCGCGTCCGGGCGACCGGGCGCCACCCGGCGCGCCCGCCGTCGACTGACCGTCAGTCACCCTCGACGAGCGGTTCGTCCGGCCGCGGGCAGTCGTAGGTGTCCCGCATGGTTTCGGCGAGTTGGCCGTCCTTCCGGAGCGTGATGGCCACGGCCGTGAACCCACCGCCGACGGGCCGGAGGACGAACACCGCCCGCGGGGCCTCTCCGCGGCTCTCGGCGACCCGGTCCAGCAGCGGTTCCAGCGGGCGAGCGCCCTCGCGGAACTCCTCTAGGCGGCCCCGCTCGCCGCTCTCGGCGAAGACGTAGACGGCGCCGGTCACCTCGTTGTCGGTGTTGCGGAGGACCTGCGTGTTCATCGCCTCGCCCTCGCTCCGGGCGGCCTGCCAGGTCTCCCGGGCGGCCTCGAACATCGGGTCGACGCCGTCGGCGAACGCGAACAGCGTCGGTCGGACGACCGAGACCGACTCGACGGTCGGGCGCTGGGTCGTCCAGTCCAGTGCCGCGTCGACGAGATAGCCGGGCCGGAGGTCCCCGATGGGAGCCCCGGAGCCGGCGTCGTCGCTTCCGCTCTCGTCTTCCGACCCGCCAGTCGAGACGACCGCCGGTTCGCAGGTCGTGCGGTCCAGCAGGCGCAGCGTGTCCGGTTCCGGCCCCGGGAGGACGCGATACCGTCCCTGTTCGGCCATGGCGGCGCTACGAGTTCGCGGGGAAAAACGGCTCTCATCGACGACGGGAACGCAGCGGCGACGCCGTGACAGAGAATCGAAAGCGACGCCGGCGACGGGGACAGCGCCAATGCGGCGTCTACAGGTAGCCGTTCTCCAGCAGGAGTTCGCCGTTCAGGACGCTCGCGCCGGCGGCGCCCCGGAGCGTGTTGTGCGCGAGCGTGTTGAACTGCACACCGCCCGTCGTCTCCTGGATGCCGCCGACGGAGACGGTCATGCCCTCGCCGAGGTTGCGGTCGAGGCGGGGCTGGGGCCGGTCGGGTTCGTCGAACACCTCGATGAGCTGGTCGGGCGAACTCGGCAGGTCCAGCGACGGGTAGTCGGTCATCGCCGCGCCCGCCTCGTCGGGCGAGACGTCCGCGGCGGTGTCGGCCCAGACGTTCTCCAGGTGGCCGTCGATGGTCGGGATACGGTTGCACGACGCCGAAATATCGGCCTCGTGCCAGTGGACCGCCGCGCCGTCGAAGGTGCCCAGCAGTTTGCGCGTCTCGGTCTCCATCTTGCCCTCCTCCCTGCCGATGTAGGGGATGGCGTTGTCGATGATCTCCGTCGAGGAGACGCCGGAGTAGCCGGCGCCGGAGACGGCCTGGAGCGTCGCGACCTCGACGCGCTCGACGCCGGCCAGGTCGTCAAGCGCCGCCAGCGGCGGCACCATCGTGATGGTCGAACAGTTGGGGTTCTTGAGGAGAGCGCCGTCCCACCCTCGCTCGTCGCGCTGGACCTCGATGAGGTCGAGGTGGTCCGGGTTCACCTCCGGGATAGTCAGCGGGACGTCGTCGGCGCGCCGGTGGTTCGAGGAGTTCGACGAGACGACGTAGCCGGCCTCGCAGAGGGCGGGTTCGACGACCTCGCCCACGCTCGAGGGGAGCGACGAGAAGACCAGGTCGATGTCGTCCGGGACGGCCTCGGGAGCGGTCTCGCCCACTTCGGTGTCGGCTACGGCGTCGGGAACGGGCGCATCGATGCGCCATTTGGCGGCCTCGCGGTAGGTCTTGCCCGCGCTGGATCCGCTGGCGGTCAGCGCCTCGATGGCGAAGTCGGGGTGAGGGTCGAGCAACTGGATGAGTCGCTGGCCCACTGCCCCGGTCGCGCCGATGATGCCCACGTTGACAGTCATTGACGTGGGGTAGGGCTACGCCCCGTCAAAACGCTTTGGATACGACGACCGTCTCATACTGTCAGACACAAGTACGTGAACGCGCTCGTCGACGTTCGGGGACATGCATCTCGAAGACCCCGAAACAGCACCGGAGCGGTGGCATCACTTGTGTCCGACAGTATCACGACCGGTCGACCGGAAACCGCCGGGCGACAGCCGCTGGTACCGGTGACTTCGTGAAAATATTCGTCGCCCCGGGGCGGCGAAATTCCTGACGGACTTACAGCCGGCAGTATCAGGCTTCGGTCGTGCGGCCTTCCTTGCTGGCGATGTAGCCGGCGATGCGGTTGCGGACGCTCTTTGACTCGACGTTGGTGAGTTCGGTTACGAGTTCCTTGTTGTGCCCGAAGTCGTCGCCCCAGGCGTCGGGATATCGCTCCATGAGGAGCGTCGCCGTCTTCTTGACGTAGGCGGGTTTGATGGCCATACCCGCCATAACCGGCGTCGAAGTCAAAAAGGGTTCGAATCGTAGCGGTAGCTCCCGGTAGTGTTTATCGCGGGCATGTACCGGTTTTCTGCTGGACAACCGCCGAAGTTACAGCCGGCAGTGTTACAACCGACCGTATCAGAAGCCGCCGTCGGAGGAGTTTTCGCCGGTCGTCTCGGGGACGTCGTCGGGTTTATCGCCGGAGACGAGGAAGTTCAGCATGTTGCTGACGAAGACCTCGTTGTCGGCGTCGTAGACCTCGGACTGGTCGACGAAGTCCGAGTCGGCGACGAACACCATGTTGTCAGTGCGGACGGCTGTGATGTAGGTCCCCTCGCGCCGGCTATCGAGAGTCTTGGTCCCGTCAGCGGCGGTATAGAGCACCTCGGCGTCGTCGCTGCCCGTCGTGACGATGTAACCGGGGTTGTCGAACGTGACCGTGTCGACGCCCTCGGTGAGCGAGTCCGTCCCGTCGGGGACGGCGTTGACGCCCTTGAAGCTGTTGTCGTTGGCGCTGTCGTCGACGTTGAACAGGGCCTCGGCGCCCATGTGGGCCCCGTACTGGCTGGTGAGGTCGTTCGCGCCGAAGGAGATGGTCGACAGCGAGGCGAGCAAGCCGCTTCCGCTGACGCCGACCTGGGTCGGTTCGCCGAGGACGGCGACGCGGCCGTCGTTCTCGGTGTAGGTCTGCAGGCCGTTGCGCTGGGCCTCGGTGAACCCTTCGGTCGGGTTGATGACCAGCACCGCGTCGTACTCCTGGAGCGTGGCGTTGTAACCGCCGGTCGACCCGAAACCGTCGCCGCTGTCGACGTCCGGCGCGAAGTTGACCTCGTGGCCGGCCTCGACGAGCGCCTCGACGACCGGTTCGAGGTCGTCGCGGTCGTAGAGGTTGCCGTGCCGGTTGTCGACGAGGATCTTCTTCTCGCCCTCCGGGGAGTCGACGGTGATCTCGCCCTCCTCGGGGTCGACGTCGGGGTTGACCTGGCCGGGCTGGAACTGGGCGGGCGACTGGCCCCGAACGTTCGCGCCGTCCGAGGTCCCGCTACCGCCGCTGACGGCTCCGAGGACTGCTGTTCCCGCGAGGATGACGAGGATGACGACCACGAACACGCCGAGGGGTTTCGCTATCTCAGCCGGTTTCATTGGTGATCACCTCCCCGTCGACGAACGATTTCGGGATCCCGTAGACCGCGTAGTACCGGACCGGCGGGACGAACTCGGGGCCGGTGTCTTCCTCGTTGCGGTCGACGTAAACGACGCTCCCGTTCGTCGATTCGACGTCGGCGTCGGTGAGGATGATGCCGATCCCGGTCGACGGCGGGTCCTTGTAGTAGACGTCGTACTCGTCGCCCTCGATGCCCTCGGCCTCCTCGGCGGCGTGGGCAATGGCCGATTCCAGCGTGCCGATGTCGTCGGCGAAGCCGTTCTCGACGGCCTCGGTCCCGCGGTAGGTCGCCGCGTTGCTGACCTCCTCGCGGGAGAGCTCCAGTTCGTCACCGCGGTGTGTCATGACGGTCCCGACGAAGGCGTTCTGGAGCAGTTCGAGCTGCTCGCGGACGCCGTCGATGGTCTGGAGTTGCTTGTCCGGGCCGGTCCGGAGCGCGTTGCGGACCTGGGCGTTCTGGGCTTCGAGCGTGCTCGGCAGCGTGGCGATGACGCCGATACTGCCGACCAGGGAACTGGGTTTCACGTAGATGCGGTCCGAGGGGACGATGCCGAAGTACCCGCCGGAGGCGGCGTACCCCTCGACGTAGGTGACGACGGGCATCTCGGCGGCGGTGCGGTTCATCGCGAGGTAGAACTCCTCGCTGGACGTAACCCCGCCGCCGGGGCTGTCGATCCGCATGACGACCGCCTCGATGGAGTCGTTGTTTCTCGCTTCCCGGAGGTCCTCGGAGATGGCCGCGACGTTGGCGTCGCTCGTCCCACCGCGGAGGGTGATGACGGCGACGCTCGACTCGTCCGAGTCGCCGGATCCGGCCGTCGCGTTGAACACGACCGGCGCGAGCACGGTTGCAACCAGGACGGCGACGACCACGACGACGACGTACAACACCGTCGTCGCCGAAGTCGAGTCGCTGCTTGCTGCCATACACCTCACCCGTGGGACGAACCCTTCATATAGGTTTTCAAACTAAAAATCCGTTTGATTTACGTGGGTTCGACGGTCTCGCGCCGGCGGGCAGCGCCGACGGTGCGGTCCGGACCGCCCACACTATCGGACACACGGACATGAACGTGCTCGTCGACGGTCGGGAACGTGCGTCTCGAAGACGCCGAGACGCCACCGGAGCGGTGGCATCGCGTGTGTCCGACAGCATCGTACGGTCGGTTGTGATCAGTTCCGGATGTCGTCAAACCGGTCGTCGAACCGGTCGGCGAAATACCGGTACATCGGTACGACCGACCGTATCAGAGGACGTCTTTCAGCGCCTCGAGGCGCTCAACGAGGTCGTCGATCCCCCGGTTCATCCGTTCGAGTCGCTCGCCGATTTCCTCGGGGGGGACCGCCCCGTCGGGCGTCGGTTCGACGAGGCCGTCGGCCTCCAGCATCCGCAGCGAGTACCGCACCTTGTGTTCGGCGATCCCCGTCTCGACTGCGATGCGGGTGATGCCGATCGGCCCCTCCTCGATGACCGTGCGGAACACCCGCTGGTCTCGTTTCTCCTTCTCTACCTGTGTCCGCAGTCGGTCGACCATGCCCTGAGTGACCCTGTCGCGGGCTTTCACCCCTCGGTTAATAAAAGTATCAGCGACTCGCCGCGACCGGGGCCGGGTCGGCTCTTCGGGATTGGTGATACTGCCGGCTGTAAGTCTGCCAAGAATTTCGCCGCCCCGGGGCGGCGAATATCCTCACGAAGTTACAGCCGGCAGTATGAGTCCGGCTCGTGATACGCCAGGTCTGTGACGGCACGAGTTGAGCAAATCACGTCCGGGCGGAAGTGATGCCGCCGCACCGACCCGAACTACTATGTCCGCCCGGCCGGTCCGGGCTGAATAGCCGTGTCCGCCGGCGTTTGGAAAGCGTTATGTGGTTCCCTCCAGTAGGGGCCTGTAGTCTCCCGTGAAAGCAACTTCTCCATCCGGCCAGACCCACACATGGTAGACGTAACCGACCACGAACTCGTCCCGGAACACCACGTCCTCGACGGGGCGGAAATCGAGGACGTGCTCGCGGAGTACGACATCAAGAAAACGGACCTGCCGAAGATGAAACGGACCGACCCGGCGATCCGCGACCTGGAAGCCGACGCCGAGACGGGCGACGTCGTCAAGGTCGTCAGGGATTCCCGAACCGCCGACCAGGCAGTGGTTTACCGACTCGTAGTGGACTGACATGAACGTACAGGACAGGCGCGAGATATCGCGCGAGTACTTCTCGAGGGAACGGCTCGCAGAACACCACTTCCGCTCGTTCAACGCCTTCCTCGACCGGGGGATGCAACAGGTCGTCGACGAGAAGGCCACCATCGACACGGACATCGGCGACAAGGAGGGAGAAGAGCCGGTCTACGTCGAACTGGGCGACGTCCGCATCGTGACCCCGCGGGTGCGCGAGGCCGACGGCTCCGAGGAACTGCTCTACCCGCAGGAGGCCCGCCTCCGGAACATCACCTACGCCGCCCCCGTTTTCATGGAGATGGCGATCATCAAGGGCGGCGAGGAAGAGGAAGAGCGGGTGGTCGACCAGACCGAGACCAAGATCGGCCGCATGCCGATCATGGTCGGGTCGAACAAGTGCAACATCGCGGGCTTTTCGCGCAACGAACTCATCGACATCGGCGAGGACCCCGCCGACCCCGGGGGCTATTTCATCGTCAACGGCTCCGAGCGCGTGCTGATGACCAGCGAGGACCTCGCCCCCAACAAGATCCTCGCCGAGACCGACACGAAGTACGGCGACACCATCGAGGTGGCCAAGACCTTCTCCCAGCGTCGCGGGTATCGGGCGCTGGTGCTGGTCGAGCGCGGCCGCGACGGCCTGCTCGAAGTCTCGTTCCCCTCCGTGTCGGGGAGCATCAACTTCGTGACGCTGGTGCGGGCGCTCGGCCTCGAATCCGACGAGGAGATCGTCCACCGCGTCTCGGAGGACCCCGAGATAGTCAAGTTCATGCTGGAGAACCTGGAGGCCGCGGAGGTCCAGACCACCGAGGGGGCCATCGAGGCGCTGGGCCAGCGCGTCGCGTCGGGCCAGGGCAAGAACTACCAGCTCAAGCGCGCCAACTACGTCATCGACCGGTATCTCCTCCCGCACCTCCACGAGGACGGCGTCGACGAGGAGGACGTCCGGATCAACAAGGCCTACTACCTCTGCCGGATGGCCGAGGCCTGCTTCGAGTTGGCGCTGGACCGGCGCGAGGCCGACGACAAGGACCACTACGCCAACAAGCGGCTGAAGGTGTCGGGCGACCTGATGAAGGACCTGTTCCGGACGGCGCTGAACAAGCTCGCCCGCGACGTCAAGTACCAGCTCGAACGGGCGAACATGCGCAACCGGCAGCTGTCGGTCTCGACGGTAGTCCGGTCGGACGTCCTGACCGAGCGGCTCGAACACCCCATCGCGACGGGCAACTGGGTGGGCGGCCGCTCCGGGGTGTCGCAGCTGGTCGACCGGACCGACTACATGGGCGTGCTGTCGCACCTGCGGCGGTTGCGGTCGCCCCTCTCGCGCTCGCAGCCACATTTCGAGGCGCGGGACCTCCACGCCACCCAGTGGGGGCGCATCTGTCCCTCGGAGACGCCCGAGGGCCCCAACTGCGGCCTGGTGAAGAACTTCGCGCAGGCGATGGAGCTCTCCCAGAACGTCGAGGACGAACAGGCGCTCAAACAGGAACTGGCGGCGATGGGCGTGTCGGGCATCCCCGGGATCGAATCCATCGAGCAGCCAGCGGACGACTAACATGAGTCAACAACGCGAAGCCAAAGTCTACGTCAACGGGAGTCTGGTCGGGACCCACCCGAACCCGACGGAGCTAGCCGAACAGATCCGCCAGGCGCGACGCCGCGGCGACGTCAGCGAGATGGTCAACGTCTCGGTCAAGAACCGCACCGGCGAGGTCATCGTCAACGCCGACGCCGGCCGCGCGCGGCGCCCGCTCATCGTCGTCGAGGACGGCGAACCCCTCATCGACGACGAACACGTCGAGGCCCTCCAGGAGGGCGACGTCGAGTTCGAGGACCTCGTCGACCGCGGGTCCATCGAGTTCATCGACGCCGAGGAAGAAGAGGACATCCTCGTCGCCGTCGACGAGGAGGACATCACCGGAAACACGACCCACCTCGAGGTCGACCCCCAGCTGATGTTCGGCATCGGCGCGGGGATGATCCCCTACCCCGAACACAACGCTTCCCCGCGCATCACGATGGGCTCGGGCATGATCAAGCAGTCGCTGGGGCTCCCGAGCGCGAACTACCGCGTCCGGCCCGACACCCGTCAGCACCTGCTGCACTACCCGCAGCTCTCGCTGGTCAAGACCCAGACGACCGAGCAGATCGGCTACGACGAGCGCCCCGCCGCGCAGAACTTCGTCGTCGCCGTCATGTCATACGAGGGGTTCAACATCGAGGACGCTCTCGTCATGAACCAGGGCTCCGTGGATCGGGCCCTCGCCCGGTCGCATTTCTTCCGCACCTACGAGGGCGAGGAACGGCGCTACCCGGGCGGCCAGGAGGACCGCTTCGAGATCCCCGAGGACGAGGTCCGCGGTGCACGCGGCGAGGAGGCCTACACCCACCTCGACGAGGACGGCCTCGTCAACCCCGAAACCGAGGTCGACGAGAACGCCGTCCTGCTGGGCAAGACCTCGCCCCCGCGGTTCCTCGAAGAACCGGACGACATGGGGGGACTCTCCCCGCAGAAACGCCGCGAGACCAGCGTGACGATGCGCTCGGGCGAATCCGGCGTCGTCGACACGGTCACGCTGATGGAGGGCGAGGACGGCTCGAAGCTCTCGAAGGTTTCGGTGCGCGACGAGCGCATCCCCGAACTGGGTGACAAGTTCGCCTCCCGGCACGGCCAGAAGGGCGTCGTCGGGCACATCGCCCCCCAGGAGGACATGCCCTTCACGGAGGAGGGCGTCGTCCCCGACCTGATCCTCAACCCCCACGCGCTGCCCTCGCGGATGACCGTCGGGCACATCCTCGAGATGATCGGCGGCAAGGTCGGCTCGCTGGAGGGCCGGCGCGTGGACGGCACCGCCTTCACCGGCGAGGACGAGTCCGAGTTGCGCGAGTCCCTGGAGCGACGCGGGTTCCAGTCCGACGGCAAGGAGATCATGTACTCCGGCGTCACGGGCGAGAAGATCGAGGCCGAGATCTTCGTCGGGACCATCTTCTACCAGAAGCTGTATCACATGGTCTCGAACAAGATCCACGCCCGCTCGCGGGGCCCGGTGCAGGTGCTGACCCGCCAGCCCACGGAGGGCCGCGCCCGGGAGGGCGGTCTGCGCGTCGGCGAGATGGAGCGCGACGTGCTCATCGGCCACGGGGCGGCGATGGCGCTCAAGGAACGGCTCCTGGACGAGTCCGACCGCGAGGTCATCAACGTCTGTGGCGAGTGTGGGATGACCGCCGTCGAGAACGTCGAGCAGCGCCGCGTCTACTGTCCGAACTGTGACGAGGAGACCGAGATCCACGAGGTGGAGATGAGCTACGCCTTCAAGCTCCTGCTGGACGAAATGAAGGCGCTCGGTATCGCACCGCGGATCGAACTGGAGGACGCAGTCTGATGGAGGTACACGCATGAGCGCACAGGGCACACCACAGGAGATCGGGCAGATCAGCTTCGGGCTGATGGACCCGGAGGAGTACCGCGAGATGAGCGCCACGAAGGTCATCACGGCCGACACCTACGACGACGACGGGTTCCCCATCGACATGGGGCTGATGGACCCCTGGCTCGGCGTCATCGACCCCGGCCTGGAGTGCAAGACCTGCGGCAAACACTCGGGGTCGTGTAACGGCCACTTCGGGCACATCGAACTCGCCGCGCCGGTCATCCACGTCGGGTTCGCGAAGCTCATCCGGCGCCTATTGCGGGGCACCTGTCGGGAGTGCTCGCGGCTGACGCCGGTGGACGGCCGCCGCACCGCCGACGCCGAGCAGGCCGCCGAGGAGCGCAAACGCCACTACCGCGAGGAGCTACGCCGCGCCACGGAACTGAGCAACGACCCCAGCGACGTCCTCAAATCCGCGATCCGCGAGTGCCGGAAGGTCGACTACTGCCCCTACTGCGGCGCCAAGCAGTTCGACATCAAACACGAGAAGCCGACGACGTACTACGAGATCATCGAGGTGCCCCACTCGAACCTCTCGAAGCGTCTCGAACGGGCGATGGACCCCGAGGAGGGCGAAGCGGTCACCCCCGACGACGTCGCCGGGGAACTCGACGACGCCGGCTTCGACGCCGGGCGGATCCGCGAACTCCTGTCGGGCACCTACCGACCCGACCGCAACGACATCGAGCGCCTCAAAAATCTCAGCCGGGCGCTGGGCCGGCTGAACGACCTCGAGACGGTCGACGAGGACCTGAGTTCCAGCGCGGAGTACCTCGTCCAGGAGGACATGGACAAGCTGATGCCCTCGGACATCCGCGACTGGTTCGAGGAGATCCCCGACGAGGACATCGAGGCCATCGGGATCAACCCCGAGCGCTCGCGGCCGGAGTGGATGGTCCTCACCGTCCTGCCGGTGCCGCCGGTCACCGCGCGACCCTCCATCACGCTGGACAACGGCCAGCGCTCCGAGGACGACCTCACGCACAAGCTGGTCGACATCATCCGCATCAACCAGCGGTTCATGGAGAACCGCGAGGCGGGCGCCCCCCAGCTCATCATCGAGGACCTCTGGGAACTGCTGCAGTACCACGTCACCACGTTCATGGACAACGAGATCTCGGGGACGCCGCCGGCCCGCCACCGCTCCGGTCGCCCGCTGAAGACCCTCTCCCAGCGCCTGAAGGGCAAGGAGGGGCGCTTCCGCGGGTCGCTGTCGGGCAAGCGCGTGAACTTCTCCGCCCGCACCGTCATTTCGCCGGACCCGACGCTTAGCCTGAACGAGGTGGGCGTCCCCGAGCGGGTCGCGACGGAGATGACCCAGACGATGAACGTCAACGAGCGCAACCTCGAAGAGGCCCGCCGCTACGTCGCCAACGGGCCCGAGGGCCATCCCGGTGCGAACTACGTGCGACGCCACGACGGCCGTCGCCTCAAGGTGACCGAGAAGAACTGCGAGGAACTCGCCGAGAAAGTCGAACCCGGCTGGGAGGTGTCCCGGCACCTCATCGACGGCGACATCGTGATCTTCAACCGGCAGCCGTCGCTGCACCGGATGTCGATCATGGCCCACGAGGTGGTCGTGATGCCGTACAAGACGTTCCGGCTGAACACGACCGTCTGCCCGCCGTACAACGCCGACTTCGACGGCGACGAGATGAACATGCACGCCCTCCAGAACGAGGAGGCCCGGGCGGAGGCACGGGTCCTGATGCGCGTCCAGGAGCAGATGCTCAGCCCGAAGATGGGCGAGAACATCATCGGCGCCATCCAGGACCACATCTCCGGGACCTATCTGCTGACCCACGAGAACCCGCAGTTCAACGAAACCCAGGCCCTGGATCTCCTGCGCGCGACGCGCACCGACGAACTGCCCGACCCGGACGGTGTCGACGACGACGGCCGGGCGTTCTGGACCGGCCGCACGCTGTTCTCCGAGCTGCTGCCCGACGACCTGGACCTCGAGTTCACGTCCTCGGCGGGCGACACGGTCGTCATCGAGGACGGACAGCTCCTCTCGGGGACCATCGACGAGGACGCGGTCGGCGCGTTCGGCGGCGAGGTCGTCGACACCGTCGCGAAGGCCTACTCGAAGACCCGGGCGCGCATCCTCATCAACGAGGTCGCGGCCCTGGCGATGCGCTCGATCATGCACTTCGGGTTCTCGATCGGGATCGACGACGAGTCCATCCCGCCCGAGGCACAGGAGCGCATCGACGAGGCCATCGACAACGCCAACGACCGCGTCGGGGAACTCATCGCGGCCTACGAGGCCGGCGAACTGGAGCCGCTGCCGGGCCGTGACCTCTCGGAGACGCTGGAGATGCGCATCCAGCAACAGCAGGGCCGAGTGCGCGACACGGCGGGCGAGGTCGCCGAGGAGTACCTCGGCGAGGACAACCCGGCGGTCGTGATGGCCCAGTCCGGCGCCCGGGGGTCGATGCTGAACCTCACGCAGATGGCCGGCTGTATCGGCGGCCAGTACGTCCGCGGCGAGCGCATCCACCGGGGCTACGAGAACCGGACGCTCAGCCACTTCGAGGAGGGCGACCTGACGGCGGAGGCCCACGGGTTCGTCGAGCACTCCTACCGGAGCGGGCTGGACCCCAAGGAGTTCTTCTTCCACGCGATGGGCGGCCGCGAGGGGCTGGTCGACACCGCGGTCCGCACGTCGAAGTCCGGCTACCTGCAGCGCCGGCTCATCAACGCCCTCTCCGAACTGGAGGCGCAGTACGACGGCACCGTCCGGGACACCACGGACAACGTCGTCCAGTTCGAGTTCGGCGAGGACGGCACCTCGCCGGTGGAGGTTTCCTCCAGCGTGGACGAGTCCGCCGTCGACGTCGAGGAGATCGCCGACCGCGTCGTCGACGCCGAGTTCGACGACGACGAGGAGAAGACCCGGTTCCTCGGCGGCGAGCGCGAACCGCTGAACCTCTCGGAGCACGCAGACGACTGGTGGATGGAAGCGGCCGGGGGTGACTGACCATGGACGTGGACGCGGACGTCCGGGCGCTCGTCGAGGACACCGACCTCCCGCGGCGGCTCAAGGACGACGTCTACGAGACGGTCGAGGAACGCGACGGCCTCACGCTCGAGGAGGTCGACGAGATCGCACGGGCCGTCGAGTCCCGCTACGTCGACACACGCGTCGACCCGCTGGACCCTGTCGGGACCGTCAGCGCACAGTCCATCGGCGAACCGGGGACCCAGATGAGCGTTCCCGCCGACGAACGGGTCGTCGTTCGTCGGGACGGCGAAACCGACGTCACCGAAATCGGCTCGCTCGTCGACGGGCTCGCCGCCGTTCGCGAGACCCGCGAGGTCGACGGCCACGAAGTCGCGACCGCTCCGGACGACGTGGAAGTGCTGTCGCTTCGTTCGGACGAACGGGTCGAGTGGAAACCGCTCCGTGAAGTGAGCCGGCACGACGCGCCGGACGAACTCCTGCGGTTCGAACTGGAGTCGGGACGGAACGTCCGAGCGACGAAGGCGCATTCGTTCGTCACGCGACGAAACAACGAGGTCGTCCCGGTCGCGGGCGACGACCTCACCGAGGGCGACTGGCTCCCGGTCGTCCGTTCGTTTGACGGGGAGGGTCCGGATACCGTCGACCTCCGGGAGTACCTCCCGGGCGAAGACTACTGGTTTACGTCGACACTGACCGACGGGGGAGCGACCGCCGACCAACCGGCTGGAGACGACCAGATCCGGAACAAACGGGACGCCCTCGAAGCGGGCGAACTGGACGAGCAGACGGTCTATCCGGTGCAGGGGACGACCGGACTCCCCGAACAGTTCCCGCTCGACGAGGAGACCGGATTCTTCCTCGGTGCGGTCCTCGCCGAGGGGAACGTCACGGACTATTACGTCTCGGTTTCGAACGTCGATGGCGTCTTCCAAGAGCACGTCCGTTCGTTTGCGGGCCGGTTCGGTCTCTCGGTCGACGAGTACGACAACGAGAGCGGATTCGCGACGGGCCACGACATCCGCGTCAACGGCAAAGGCCTCGCGGACTTCGTCGAAGCGGCGTGTTACCGAGACGACGACAAGGTCGTGCCCGGCTTCGCGTTCGGCGCTCCACGGTCGTTCGTTCGCGGGATGCTCTCCGGATACTTCAGCGGCGACGGGAACGTCTCCGAGAACGCGGTTCGAGCGAGTTCGACGTCCCGCCGTCTCGCCGAAGGGGTGGCGTTCCTCCTCGGTCGCTTCGACGTGTCCGCGACGCTCGGCGATCGGGACGGGTCGACGACGCTCCGGGTCCCGACGAAGTACGTTCCGGCGTTCGCTGACCGCGTCGGGATGGTCGGCGGACGCGGAGACGAACTCGCCGACGCCGCCACGACAGTCGACGCCGAGGGCCCCGACGCGACCGACCAGATCCCGAACTTCGGTGACGCTCTCAGGACCGCGGCATCCGACGCGGGGATCCCGTCCCGCCAGGTCAGCGCCGCACACGACCGGCAACGGGTCGGTCGGAACAGGCTGTCGGCCCTCGTGTCCGACATGGACGACGCGCTCGACGAACGCACGGAAGCGGTAGACGCGCTGGAGCGGGCCGTCGACGGCGACGTGGTCTGGGACCGTATCGAGTCCATCGAGACCGTCGAACCCGACGACGAGTACGTCTACGACTTCTCGGTATCGGGACTAGAGACGTTCACCACGGCACAGGGCGTCGTGACGCACAACACGATGAACACGTTCCACTACGCGGGCGTCGCGGAGATCGACGTCACGCAGGGGCTGCCGCGGCTCATCGAACTCGTCGACGCCCGGAAGGAGCCCGACACGCCGACGATGGAGGTCCACCTCGAGGACGAGTACGCGACCGACCGCGAGCGCGCCCACGAGGTGGTCTGGCAGATCGAGTCGACGAAGATCCTCCAGCTGGGCGACGTCTCGACGAACGTCGCCGACATGCTCGTGCAGGTCGACCTGAACGAGGAGACGCTCCGGGAGCGCTGGCCCACGGCCGACTCCGTCGAGGCCGTCGTCGAGGAGGTCGCCGAGACCGTCGAGTCGAAACTCGGCGTCGAGGTCGACATCCCCGCGCGGACCGTCATCCAGTTCGGCCCCGAAGAGCCCAGCTACCGCGAACTCCTCCAGCTCGTCGAGGAGCTGCGCGAGATAGTCTTCAAGGGCATCGAGGAGATAGGCCGGGTCGTCATCCGGAAGGAAGAGACCGACCAGGGCGAGGAGTTCGTTCTCTACACCGAGGGGTCGGACCTGGGCGAGGTCTTGGACCTGGCGGGCGTCGACGCCTCCCGCACGGACTGTAACAACATCCACGAGATCTACCGCAACCTCGGGGTGGAGGCGGCCCGCGAGGCCATCATCAACGAGACGATGCACACGCTCGAAGAGCAGGGCCTCGACGAGGTGAACATCCGCCATCTGATGCTCGTCGCCGACATCATGACCAACCGCGGGACCATCGAGTCCATCGGTCGCCACGGCATCTCGGGCAACAAGGAGTCGGTGCTCGCGCGGGCGGCCTTCGAGGTCACCGTCAACCACCTGCTCGACGCCGCCATCCACGGCGAGGTGGACGCGCTCAACGGCGTCACCGAGAACGTCATCGTCGGCAAGCCCATCAAACTCGGGACCGGCGACGTGGACCTGCGGATGAACGCCCGGGACGCCGACTGACCCCCGGATGACGGTCACGCTGTCCGACGAGGCGCGCCGCATCATCGCTCTCTTCGAGGACGAAAGCGGCGCCACCGTGCGAGACTGCGTCGTCGACGACGAGTACGGCCGCCTCCTGGTGCTGGTGAAAGCCGGCGAGATGGGCGAGGCCATCGGCCCCGGCGGGCGGACGGTCCAGCGCATCGCGGACCGCCTCGACCGCGAGATCAAACTCGTCGAGGACGCCCCGACCGCCGAGGACTTCGTCGCCAGCGCGCTCGCGCCGGCGGCCGTCTACAACGTCACAATAAGTGACGGCGCCGAGGACGACCCGACCGTCGCCTACGCCGAGGTGGCCGACGAGGACCGCGGCGTCGCCATCGGCGAAGATGGCCGCAACATCGCGGCCGCTCGCACCCTCGCCGCGCGACACTTCGACGTGGACGACGTCGAACTGACCTGAAAACGGGGACCGACCGCGGGTCGCCGCCCCGTGAGTCACTTCGAATACGGGCGAACGCGCTCGGGGAAGCGAACGGGCTCGCCGGCGGTCAGTACTCCTCGATGTCGACGACCTTCTTCGTCTCTTCGTGAGTGAGGTCCCCGTCCCCGGAGACCACCGGCGCGTTGAGCTCACGCCCCACCGCAGCGATCAGTGCGTCCCTCCCGGAGAGGAATGGCCCCTGCGACCCCATTTCGTCCGCGATCTCCGCGGCGGTGACCGCGGTTCGCTCATCGACGGCGTGTACCTCGCCCCACGAGAGGTCTTCGCGAGCGCCCTCGATATCGCCACCGGGCCCATTCCCTTCTCCGAGAAGGGCCTCCGCGTACGCCGGGACCGGGAGGACGTATGCCTCACTGTCGTGCTCTTCGAGGTACTCACGGGTCGACTCGACGCCGTCGAGGTAGTCGATCAGGAACGTCGCGTCGAGAACCTTCATGCGTTCTCGCTCCGGCGGCGCATCCGCTCTTTCGACTTCTTCTTGTATTTCTCGCGGACCTCGCGAGCGCGGTCGGCACGCTCGTCGGACCACCGACCGAACCCGGCAAGGAAGTCACGGTCACCGGCGGGTGAGAACATCCGCTCGAGGACGTCGTTGTAACTCTCACCCTCTCGTCGCCGGCGTTCGATTTCTTGCTTTACCGTCTCGCTCACTCGGATCTGCTCATCTGCAGCGCCCATCGTGCGTTGACGTTAGACGTTGACGCTACTTTGTCCTTTGGCTTGGGGGCCAGGGAGCGGTGACGACTTGTCGGGGTCGGCCACGCGGAACTGCATGACCTCCGTGAGACCCTCCTCGCTGTGGTCCTCGCCTTCCTCGTCGTCGCCGTGACCGGTCTCGACGACCTCGTCGAGGAAGCCGTGGCCCGGCGCGGTCTGCCGGATCTGCGGGACGCCCGAGTGCGACGCGTCCGCGTTCTCCAGGTGGAAGCCGTACGTGCGCCCGTTCGAGGGGTTGAGGACCCGGAACCGGTAGCGCCGCGGTTCGACTTCCATGCACGGCCACGCCGCCCCGTTGACCAGGGCGGTGTCACCGGCGACGTTCGGCTCGAACTCCTCGACCGACACCTCGTAGTGGGGTTTGTTCGCTCGCCGGTTCTTTCGTTCGGGCTCTTTCGTCTCCGGGACCGGCAGTTCCTGGGCCGGAACCCGTTCGTGCGAACCCACACAGCGGCGCAACCCGACGATTTCCGGCGGGTGAGCGGTCCCACGTCGGGCGGAAAGGGTGGGCTTAAGTGACTCCGTCGGGTACGGACGGGTACTATGGCAAACGGCAAGTACGCCGCGCGGAAACTCAAGAAGGACCGCCAGAAACACCGGTGGTCCGACTCGGATTACGCGCGCCGCGAGCGGGGGCTCAACGAGAAGTCCGACCCGCTCGAGGGTGCCCCGCGAGCCCGGGGCATCGTCCTGGAGAAGATCGGCATCGAGGCGAAACAGCCCAACTCGGCGATCCGCAAGTGCGTCGGGGTCCAGCTCATCAAGAACGGCAAGCAGGTTTCGGCGTTCTGTCCCGGCGACGGCGCTATCTCTTTCATCGACGAACACGACGAGGTCACCATCGCCGGTATCGGCGGCGCGAAGGGGGGCGCCATGGGCGACCTCGGCGGCGTCCGCTACAAGGTCGAGAAGGTCAACGGCGTCTCGCTGAAGGAACTCGTGCGCGGCAACGCGGAGAAACCCGTCCGGTAACATGTCCGAAGCAGAAACCCCCGACGACGAGACGACCGGCGCCCTGCTGTTCGGCGAGTGGTCGGTCGACGACATCGAGTACGACGACCCCTCGACCGAGCGGTACGTCACCGTCACCCCCATCGCCCACACGATGGGCCGTCACGCCGCAAAGCAGTTCCAGAAGTCGGAGATCAGCATCGTCGAGCGCCTGATCAACCGGCTGATGCAGACCGACGAGAACACCGGCGACAAGCAGAAGACGATGCGGATCACCCGCGAGGCGTTCGAGGTCGTCCACGAGCGCACCGGCGAGAACCCGGTCCAGGTGCTGGTCCGGGCCGTCGAGAACAGCGCGCCCCGCGAGGAGACCGTCCGCCTGAAGTACGGCGGCATCTCCGTCCCGAAGGCCGTCGACATCGCCCCCCAGCGCCGCGTCGACCTCGCGTTGATGTTCATCGCGCAGGGCGTCTACAACGACTCGTTCAAGTCGCCCGTCGACGCCGAGGACGCCCTCGCCCGGCAGCTGATGGGCGCGGCCAACAACGACGTCGGCACCTACGCCGTCAACCAGAAAGAGGAAAAAGAGCGCGTCGCGGCCGCCGCGCGGTAATCCCGTTCTCGCCGTTTCTCTCTGTTCTCCGCCGTCGAGTGGCCGGCGGTCCGGGACGAGACGGGCCGGCGTTACCGGTCTCGGCTACCTGCCGGCCGGCCACCTCGTCTTCCGGGCCTACCAGCACCGCGCCCGAAGACTGGGCGTCCTGTGGGACTACTGAGCCCCGTCCCCGGTCGGCACGGGCCACGGCCGGCCCGCCGTCAACCACGGGTTATTTGTCGGTTGACGACGCACCGGCGCGCATGTCACAGGAGTACGAGTCGGTCGAACTGGTCGGCGACGACGCCGTGCGTCACTTCGCGCTGGCGGTGCTGGTCGCGGCGCTGACCGCGGCGCTCGCCCAGGTGTCGGTCCCGCTTCCCGGGAGCCTCCCGCCGTTCTCGCTCCAGCCGTTCGGTCCCTTCTTCGCGGGCCTGTTGCTCGGGCCGCTATGGGGCGGGCTGGCGCTGGCGCTGTACGTCCTCGCGGGCGTCGCGGGCGCACCCGTCTTCTCGAACGGCAACGCGGGACTGGGGTACGTCCTCGTCGGCCAGGGCACGGGCGGGTTCATCGTCGGCTTCCTCGCGGGCGCGGTCGTCGGCGGTGCTATCGTCCACCGACGGGTCCGACCCCGTTCGCTGGACGACGTGCGTCTCGTCTACCAGGTCGGCGGCCTGCTCGCGACGCTGGCCGTCGTCTACGCCATCGGCGTCCCGTGGCTGTCGTGGGTGACCGGATTGCCGCTCTCGCGAGCGGCGACCGTCATGGCGCCGTACGTCCCGCTGGATGTGGTCAAACTCCTCGTCGCGGTCGGCATCGTTCGGGGTGGCTACCTCACCTACCGGTCGACTCGATGATCGAGGCCCGGGACGTCGTCGTCACCTACGACGGAACCCGCGCGCTCAACGGCGTTTCGCTCTCGGTCGGGGACGGCGAGTTCGTCCTCCTGGTGGGGCCGAACGGGTCGGGCAAGACGACGCTCGTCCGGACGTTCAACGCACTCGTAGAGCCCGACGAGGGGGCCGTCCTCGTGGACGGCACCGACGCGAGCGGGTCGCCGGTGGCCGCCCGCACGAAAGCGGGCATGGTGTTCCAGCATCCACGGGACCAGTTCGTCGCCGCGACCGTCGGCGCCGACGTCGCGTTCGGCCCCGAGAACCTCGGACTCGACAGGTCGGAGATAGACGCACGGGTCGACGAGGCGCTGACCACGGTCGGACTCGACGGCCGCCGCGACGAGCGGATCGCCGCGCTCTCGGGCGGCGAGCAGGCCCGCGTCGCGGTCGCCGGCGCGCTGGCGATGGGCGCCGACCACCTCGTGCTGGACGAGCCCCTGGCCGGGCTGGACTTCCCGGCCCGGCGGTCCGTCCTCGACCACCTCGAAACGCTCCACGAAGCGGGCACGAGCGTCGTCGTCGTCACCCACGACCTGCGTGATCTGGTCGCGCCGGCCGACCGGGTCGTCGCCCTCTCGGAGGGGCGTATGGCGTTCGACTGCCCGCCCGAGGCGGCGCTGGACAGGCTGGAGACCGTCGACGTCCGCGACCCGCGATGCTGAGCTATCGCCCGGGCGAGACGGTCGCCCACGGCCTGGACCCGCGGGCGAAACTCGGCTTCCAGGCGGGGTTCGCCGTCGCCGCGCTCGCGGCCGGGTCGCTCCGGTGGCTCGCGGCCATCTACGCGCTGGCCGCCGTCGCGCTGGCTGCCGCGCGCCTCTCCCCCGTGACCGTTGCCCGCGACTACCGCGTGGTCCTCGCGGTGCTCGGGGTGGCGCCGCTCCTCGCGGGCGTCGCGCTCGGTCCCCCGTGGTTCAGGGTCGACCCCGCGCTCCGGTCGCTGTTCGCCGTCTCGCGGGTGCCGCCGGTGCTGGCGGTCAGCGGCGCTTACGTCCGGACGACGCCCGTCAGGGACACGCGAGCAGCCCTCCAGCGGACGATCCCGGGACGGGCGGGGCAGCTGCTCGGCGTCGGCGTCGGGATGGTCTTCCGGTTCTTCCCGCTGGTGGTCGAGGACCTCCGGACCGCGCGGGCGGCGCTGTGGGCGCGGGCCGGACAGCGACGGCCGCCGTGGGTGCAGGCGCGGGTCCTCGCGGTGCGCGGCCTCAACCGGACGATGGTCCGGGCGGACCGGCTGACCCTCGCGCTCCGGGCGCGCTGTTTCGCCTGGAACCCCACGCTGCCGGCGCTTCGCTACCGGGCCCGGGACTACCTCGTGACCGCGGTCGGTCTCGCGCTCGCGCTCGCGCCGGTCGCCGCGGCCGCGTGGCGCACCCTCCCGGCCGTGTCGGCTGTCGGAAGATTCATCCCGATAGGGTAGTAGGATTCCGACATGACAGAGGAGTCGACCGACGGTCGCCGGACCGGCGACCGCCCGGCAGCGGGAAGCGACTGGCGGACCCGGACGCGCCGACGGTTCCTCGCCCTGACCGCGGCGAGCGTGGCCGGCGCCGCCGGCTGTTCGACGACGAGCGATACCCCCGGCGGCGGTGCCGACGGGGAGGACGGCGACGGGACCGACGGCGAGGACGGAACCGACGGCAACAGTCCGACCGCGACCGTGACGGACGCCGGCGACGGCGGGGAGGGAGCCGACGTGACTCGCCCCCTGGAGGAGTGGTCGGCGTACGACCCCGACTGGGAAGCGCCGACCACCTCACCGCTCGAGGCGGACCTGGAGACGGAGGTGCTCGTCGAGAACCTCGAGATCCCCTGGGACCTCTCGTTCGCGCCGGACGGGAGCCTGTTCATCACCGAGCGCGTCGGCCGCGTCCTGCGGTTCGACGGCGACGACGTGCGGACCGTCGCCGAACCCGCTGGCGCTATCGACGCCGGCGCGCTCGAACCCGGGTCGGACGAGCGCCCCTGGTGGGTCGACGGCGGCGAGGGCGGGACGCTCGGCATCGCCGTCCACCCCGCCTACCCGGACCCGGCCCACGTCTTCGTCTACTACACCTACACCGAGGACGGCGAGGCGAAAAACCGGGTCGACGTCTTCGACATCGAGAGCGACGACCCCGGGACGCCGGTCGACACTATCGTCGAGGGGATCCCGGGCAACAACTACCACAACGGCGGCCGCTTAGAGGTCGGCCCGCGCAACCACCTCTGGATCACCACCGGTGACGGCGGCCTGCCGGGCGAGACCCGGGACCCGTCCTCGCTGGCGGGCAAAATACTCCGTGTCACACCCGAGGGCGACCCGGCGCCGGGCAACCCCGACCGGGAGGACGGCGACTCGCGGGTGTTCACGGTCGGCCACCGCAACCCCCAGGGGGTCGTCTGGCTACCGGACGGGACGCCCGTCGCCAACGAGCACGGCCCGTCGGGGCGCGACGAGATAAACAGGCTGGAGGCGGGCGCCAACTACGGCTGGGACGACGAGGAGAGCCGGATCCGCCGCCGGGAGGACTACCCCGAAAGCGGGTTCCACAGGCCGCTTTTCAACACCGGGGCGACGAGTTTCGCTCCCAGCGGGTCGGTGTTCTACACCGCCGACGCGGTCCCGGCGCTCCGAAACCGGATGCTCACCGGCGGGTTGATCAGCCAGCAACTCGTCGTCACGACGCTGTCGCCTGCGGGCGGGGAACTCCCGCCGAGCGCCGACGCCTACGAACAGGTGACCGCCGACTGGTCGGACGACGCCTACGTCGCCACCGTCCACACGATGTTCGAGAACGAACTCGGGCGAGTCCGTCACGTCGAGCAGGGCCCGGAGGGGGATATCTACGTCTGTACCTCCAACCGGGACGGCCGCGCCAAGGACGGGTTCCCCCGCGAGGTGGACGACGTGCTCGTACGGATCCGGCCGGCGTAGCCGGTTTCGACGGGCGAGTCAGGGCGCCATCTCCGACCGGAGAAAGAGCGACGCCGTCCGGAGGAAGGAGGGGTCCGCGACGGCGCTCATCTCGGGGTCGGTCAGTTCGAACGCCAGCGCCCCGAGGTTGGCGGCGAGGTGCTCGCGGCTCGTCGCCTTCGGGATGGCGACGACGTGCTCGCGCTGTGTGAGCCACCGGAGAGCGACCTGTGCCGCGCTCGCGTCGTAGGGGTCGCCGATGCGAGCGAGGCGCTCGTCACCGACCACGCCGCCGTGAGCCAGCGGACTGTAGGCCGTCAGGACGTGTCCCTCGCGCTCGCACTCGCGGCGGAGCGTCTCCCGCGTGTAGTAGGGGTGACAGCGGACCTGGTCGGCCAGTATCGGTATCGGCGACTTCTCGCGGGCCTTCCGGAGGCGCCACCGCCGGAAGTTCGAGACGCCGGCGTGGCGGATCAGGCCGTCGTCGCGCAGTTCGGCCATCGCGCGGGCGGTGTCCCGGAAGTCGACGAGGGGGTTCGGCCAGTGGAGCAGGAGGAGGTCGACGTAGCCCGTCCCGAGCCGTTCCAGGCTCTCGCGGGTCGAGGCGAGCACGTCGTCGTAGCGGGCGTTGCCCGGCGTGACCTTCGTCGTGATCCAGACGTCCGCGCGGTCGACGTCGCTGTCGGCGACGGCCCGGCCGACCTCGCGTTCGTTCCCGTACAGCTGGGCGGTGTCGAGGTGGCGATACCCCAATTCCAGCGCCGTCGAGACGGTCTCGTAACACTGCCGGCCGGTGAGTTGCCACGTACCCAGTCCCAGGACGGGGACCGCCGCGTCGCGGACCGAGGCTGTCTCCATACGCCACACCTGCGCCGGGCGGGACAAGAAACCACCACCCGTCGACGCGTCGACCCGTCAGTCGACCACCGGCGAACCCCCTCATATGGTCGGTTGTAATCATCTCCGGATTTCGTCGAACCGGTCGGCGAAATACCGGCAAATCGGTACGACCGACCGTATCAGTCGGCGGCCTGCTCGCCGCCGCCGGCGTAGGCCCGCGTCACGTCGACGAGCGCCTTGCGGTACTCGCTCTCGTCGGGGTCGGCCGACAGCGTCCGGAAGCGGCGCTTGAACGCCTCCAGGCTGACGCCCGGGGCGTCCTGTGCGGCCGCGTGCGCGATGTCGTAGAGGCGGTGGCCCTCGTCGACGAGGTCGTGGCGCTCGACGAGGGCCAGCGCGAACGCGGCGTTGACGGCCGTGATCTCGGGGTCCGCCGCCGGGGTGAGGCGCTTCCAGGCCGCGGGCGCCCCCGGCCGGTCGAGGGCCGGCGTTCTCGACCGGTCGAGCGCGGACCCGCGCTCGGCCCCGCGGGCGGGGTCGCGTGGCCGGTCGGCGACGGCCGCGGCGACGCTGGACTCCAGGAAGGCGACGAGTTTGTCCGCCGGCGCGACCTCGAGTCGGAGGTCGTCGGCGTAGATGTCCTTCATGTGGTTGGCGATCTGATAGCAGTGGGCGAGTTTCCGCCGTTCGACCGAGCGCCCGGCGAGCGCGAGGAAGATGGCCTCCTCCGTCGACTGGGTGTGAGAGGGATGGTCGCGCTCGTAATGGTGCATGTGGGCGAACTCGTGGAGGGCGAGTTCGCGCGCCATCGCGCTCGTGGCCGCCTGCCGCGAGATGACCAGCAGGTGGCCGTCCTCGTCGTGGCTGACGCGGGTCCGTTCGTCGGGGTCGTCCCGGATCTGGACGGTCACCGGCCGGTCGAGTTCGTGTTCGGTCTCGAAGAGGTCGCGCGCCCCGAGAAACGGGTCGGCCGGGCCGGGGCCGCGCACTCGTATCCCCATGTGTCCCACACCAGAGTGTGACGCCTCAAAACGCTTGCGGGGACCGCGACGTCTGTTTCTCGACCAGGTCCCGTAGCCGACGGTCGGAACGCGCGACCGACCGTCGGACCCCGTACCGTCGAACGGGACCGGCCAGGGCAGTTACGTCCCGGGCGTATCGGCGTACCTTCGTCGACCGATTCGACGAGATCCGGAACTGATTGACAACCGACCGTATCAGCCTCCGTCGCTCGCGTTGCAGCAACACGCTCACGTCGAAACGCCGAGAGACGGCGACCGAGGGGAGCCGTCCATCGAGCCTCGCCGTTCGTGCTCCGCGTTGTCGCGCTCACGGCGAAACACCGCGAGAGTGCTCGCTGGGCTCACACTCTCCCGAGCTTCCGCGTTCGTGCTCCACCTTGTCGCACTCACGCGGAAACACTACCCTTTTGACGCTGCTGTTGATAATCCAGTGTATAATGGGCCGACGCAAGAAGATCGTACAGGAGTGCGAGACACTGATGGACGAGCCGGAGAACATCCGGAACATCGCCATCGCAGCGCACGTCGACCACGGGAAGTGCATCGCCGGTGACGCGCGAGTCGCCCTGGCCGACGGCACGGTTGTCGAGGCAGCGGAACTCCATCGTCGCGTCCGGGCCGATGGCGAGCCAGTCGACCGGGACGGAGAGGCCTTCGCTCCCCGGGACGACCTCGAAATCGTCTCGATCGACCGCGCGACCGGCGAAACGACCGCCGAACCGCTCGCGGCCGCCACGCGGCGGGAGGCGACCGAGCCGCTGGTCCGCGTTCGCACCTCCGATGGCCACGTTCTGGAGACGACCCCGGAACACCGGCACATGGTGCTGACCGACACGGGCGT